>CALZKB010000236.1:1521-8209 GCA_945787575.1 Thermoanaerobaculia bacterium
GAGCTCATCGACGCGGTCCGTTCGGTAGCGCGGGGTGAAGTTTTCTTGCATCCGCGTATGGCCGCAAAGCTCCTCACTGAGTTCCAGGCGCGACCGCGGAAGGAGAACACCGAGCAGGAGGTTCTGTCTCCGCGCGAACGAGAGGTTCTAGGGCTTCTCGCGGAAGGCTACACGGCCAAGGAGGTCGGAGAGCGCCTGTACGTGAGTGCAAGCACGGTCTATAGCCATCGCACGAACCTCATGCAAAAGCTCGGCTTGAGCAAGCGCCACGAGCTCATCCGCTACGCCAGGCGCCACGGCCTGCTGCCTTAGCACTGCTGGCAATAAACACAGCCCCGTATTTATGACCAGCAGTACTGAGAGCTAACGGCTCCCGCAGCGCGGCCGCCCATCTACTGCCGCCACCGCCTACCCGAAAAGGTGGCGCCAATCTGCACAGATCGACTAGAGGAATTGGCCATTTCTGCGATTCCCAAGTCCCGTTGTCTGTGGAACCGTCCTCGAGAACGGAAAAAGCTTCCCTGCGGTGTATGCAGAGAAGGCCATGTAAGTGGAAACTGAACGTTTCGTTTAGAGGAGGCTGAAGATGAAAAGAGGTCTAACCACTGGTCTGTGTATCGGCTGTCTGATGGCCTTGGCCCTGGCGGCGGTGCTGTTGCTGGCGCCGACAGCTGAGGCGTATGAGACCTACGGCGACGAAGGAGTCGGTAACTGCGGGACTTGCCATGGGAATTTCCGCACCGGCACTGGCGATTTGCACAATCTCCATATCGCTGGTGGCTCCGAGCAACTGACAGGCAACTGCAGCCTCTGCCACACGGGGTCCGGTCGCAATAACCCCTTCATCATGTGGAGCGACCCAAACGTAACAGACCAGCCGGAGTTGAGCGGTTTTGGCTGTGTTGGCTGCCACGGCAGGGACTACGGCGAGACGATTGAGGCCGACTACGGCTTTGGTTTGACCGGTCTTCCCAAGATGAGCGGATACGGGCTGCGCCGGCATCACCAGAACAACGGCGTCACCGAGTGCATCAGCTGTCACGGCGACATGCTGCCCTTTCCGGAAGGGCCCGACGGCACTCCCTATCCGGGCAACATCACCCAGCCGCCTTACTACGCCAGAACAGACGTCAGGGTGACCGGCGCCTGCAACGCCGACGGCAGCGAGGACAGCCTACAGACCGAGCCCAACGGCGATGACGAGCATTCTGCTCAAGCGGTTCGTCAGGAGATAGGCCGTTGCACCAGGTACGATGAACATGGCGACGACGAGAATCGCGCCCACGCTCTCAAAAGCAGCGTCGCGTGCACCGTCGACTCGTGCGATGAGGCCAACGGTGTCGTCAACACTCCGGACGATGCCCTCTGCGATAACGGGCTCTTCTGCGACGGCGCCGAGACCTGCGACGCGGTCAACGACTGCCAGGCCGGCACGCCACCGTGCGACCCGGCGACGCAGACCTGCGACGAGGCGGGCGACTCCTGCGAGCCCATTGGCTGCACCCAGAGCTCGGACTGCACCGACGGGCTCGTATGCACCGACGATGTCTGTGATACCGGCACCGGCGAGTGCTCGAACCCGGCGGTGGATCCCGACGACGGCGTCGCGTGCACCGTCGACTCGTGCGATGAGGCCAACGGTGTCGTCAATACTCCGGACGACGCCGCCTGCGATAACGGTTTGTTCTGCGACGGCGCCGAGACCTGCGACGCGGTCAACGACTGTCAGGCCGGCACGCCGCCGTGTGACCCGGCGACCCAGACCTGCAACGAGGCAGGCGGTGTCTGCGAGCCTATTGGCTGTCAATCGGACGCCGAGTGCAACAACGGTCTCTTCTGTGATGGCACCGAGACCTGCGATACCGGCACCGGCGAGTGTCTGTCCGGAACACCGGTGGACTGCAGTGATGGCGTAGGCTGTACGGTGGACTCGTGCAACGAGGGCACCGGCTCCTGCGACAACACTCCGGACAACACCGTCTGCGACAACGGTCTCTTCTGCGATGGTGCCGAGACCTGCGATGTGGTCAATGACTGCCAGACCGGCTCACCGATCGACTGTTCCGACGGCGTGAGCTGCACGGTGGACTCGTGTAACGAGGGCACCGGCTCCTGCGACAACGCGCCGGACGACACCGTCTGCGATAACGGTCTCTTTTGCGACGGCGCCGAGACCTGCGATCCGATCAACGACTGTCAAGCCGGAACACCGCCGTGTGATCCCGCGACCCAGACCTGCGACGAGGCGGGTGGCACCTGCGAGCCCGTTGGCTGCACCATGGACGCCGACTGCGACAACGGTCTCTTCTGCGACGGCACCGAGACCTGCGATACCGGCACCGGTGAGTGTCTGCCGGGCACACCGGTGGTTTGTGGTGACGGAGTGAGCTGCACGGTGGACTCGTGCAACGAGGGCACGGACTCCTGCGACTACGTGCCGGATGACGCGTTCTGTGACGACGGGCTGTTCTGTACAGGTGCAGAGTTCTGCGATCCGACCGCCGACTGCTCGTCGGCCGGCGACCCCTGCGCCCCTGGCGAGACGTGCAACGAGGCCACCGACACCTGTGACCTGCCGGACCTTTGTGCCGGAGTGATCTGCGACGACGGTGTCTTCTGCAACGGCGTCGAAAGCTGTGATCCTTCGACGGGTCAGTGCGTGGCCGGCATGCCCCCGAGCTGCGACGACGGCTTGGCGTGCTCGGTCGATTTCTGCGACCCGACCCTCGATCAGTGCGTGAACAACGACTCGGGCTGCTTTCCTGGCGAGTGTGACGACAGTGACGACAGCGATTGCGACGAAGACAGCGACACCGACAGCGACACTGACAAAAAGAAGAAGAAGAAGAGATAACCAACCCTGCGGTGGGACGCGAGTCCCCCACAGATCCCGTTCGGCGGTCCAGTTGTCGTCGCTCCCGAGAGGGCCTTCGGGTCCTCTCCTTCTTTTGTGTGAAAAGCAATGACAGGATACTCGCTTACGGGAGTGTTCACCTGTGTCTGAGTGCCTGAGTGTCTGAGATGAGTCGTCTATCGCCGTTTCTGTCGGTCTTTCTGGCTCTGGCCCCGCTTCCCGCTCTGGCGACCACCCCCGTCGCCGAGCGTGGCGAGACCGAGAAGATCGAGCGCCTCATCGAAATCGGCCGCCACGACCAGGCCCTGGCGCGGCTAGAGGTGTTTCTGGGCGAGCATCCGGGCGAGCCCCAGGCTCGGTTCATGAAGAGCATCGCGCTGGCCGAGACCGGGCGCGTCGAGGAGGCCATCGAGGTCCTGTCGCGTCTGACTGCCGAGCATCCCGAGCTGCCTCAGCCGTTCAACAACCTGGCCGTACTTCACGCCATGCGCGGCGATCTCGAACAGGCCCGAGAGGCCCTGCTGGGCGCGATCGAGGCCCAGCCGGAGAACGGCCGCTATCACGAGAACCTCGCCGATGTGTATGTCGAGCTGGCGGACCGTTCGTACCGCAAGTCGGTCGAGCTGGCGCCGCAGGGCGGCCGGGCCGAGACCAAGCTCGGTCTGCTGGAGGCCGTCCTCGAGACATCTTCGGAGGGTCCAGCGATGCCGCCGCGGACGCCGGACGGTGCAACCCCGGGTGGCGCGGACGAGCCCGCCTCGGAGCCACCGGCCCCGGGCGAAGCCGTTGCCGAGACGCCGGAAGCCGCGGAATGCGCCGGCGCGGTGGCCGCGGTCCGAGCCTGGGCCTGGGCCTGGTCGAGCCAGAATGCCGATGGCTATTTAAGCTCCTACGCCGCGGACTACGAGCCCTCGGGTGGCCTTTCCCGCAAGCAGTGGGCGGCGGCGAGGCGGGAGCGCCTCGAGCGCCCGAGGTTCATCGAGGTCACGCTCGACGATCTAGAGGTGGAGCTGTGCGCCGAGCGTCGCGCCCGGGTGAGCTTCACACAGCGCTATCGGTCAAACACATACCAGGATCGGGTGCGCAAAGAGCTCTGGCTGTCGCGCCCGGAAGAGAAATGGGTGATCAGCGGCGAGCGAACGCTGGACTAGAGAATGCTGGCGGAGGTCGCTATGGAAAAGCGGCCGAAAAGCGGTGAAAAGCGGTGACAGGCTACTCATTTCCAGGAGGACCTGGCTGGAGCTTCGCAAGCGCGAAATGAGTAGCCTGTCACCGCTTTTCAACTCAAGCGCGAAATGAGTAGCCTGTCACCGCTTTCCCCGCTTTCCCCACCCGAGCGCACCCTTCTGCGTCTATAGCCATTTCAGCATCCGGTTGCCCGCCCCCCGATGAGCGGGCCCCCGTCCACCCAGGTGGTCCGGGCGGTCTGGATTCCTGGGACAATAGAAGGGCGGAGGTCGCGCAACTTCGCCCCACGCCAGGGGCGCTCAAAGGGGGCTTGGAGTCGTTACGCGATGCCGAAACCGGAATCGAGCAGCAGCTCTCGAACAAGGCGAAAGTGCGTTCGCCGTCCGGCGTCCGAGCGTCCGGCATTCTTCGGTCCTCGACTCGCGGGTACCCCATGAAGAAATACCTGCTTCTCGGCCTTGTCTTCATCTTTGCCCTCTTCCTCACCGGAACGGGCATCGTGATTCACTATCTCCTGCGCAGCGCATCGCAATTGCGGCAGGTCGTCGAGCTCCATCAGGTCGAGCAGCTGCGGCTCGAGCTCAGCCTCAAGGCACATGAGGCACAGGGCGATCTCAAGGTCTCCCAGACGGCTTTTGCCGCCAACCTCGACGACATCATCGCCAACGTGCGCTCACTCGAGAGCAGTGTGCAAACCTGCCATTCCTGCCATCACGAGCCGATGGTCAAAGACCAGCTGGACGAGCTCTCCTTGTTCGTTGGGGACTACAAGAGCCACTTCAGCCGCTTTGTGACCGCCGCGGGAAGCTCGGAGCGGGTGGCCCTATTGCAGCTCGAGGCCGTGGCGATCGGAGACCGGGTCGAGGGTCTGATCACCGATCTCATCCTGATGGCGTTGCCCGGTCTCGAGGGGCGCACTCGCGAGGCGATGGAGAAAATCGATCGATCCTGGCAGATGCTCTCGGCCACGATGCTCCTAACGTTCCTGAGCGCCCTTCTCGTCGCAACCATACTCTCGCGGCGGATCGCCCAGCCGGTACGCCTACTGGCGGCCGCCGCGAGGGAGATCTCGGCCGGCAAGCTCGGGACGCAGGTCAGCCACCGCGAGCCCGGTGAGCTCGGACAGCTCCTCAAGGCGTTCAACTCGATGAGCACCACTCTGCACACGAACAAGCAGCAGATCCAGACCCACGTGGAGAAGTTGACGAGCCTTGGCCGGGCCCTGCCTCTACTGCAGGCGGCGCGGGATCTCGAGGCGGTGCCTTCCCTGCTGTCCGGCATCATCGAGACGCTGATCGAAGGCGCCGAGCACTTCGGCTTCATCTTCAAGACGGATCCAAAGGCCGGGCGCTCCGCGCTCTTCCTATTCGCCCCCGGAGACGATCAACCAAGAGCGAACCAGGGGGTGGCAGCCGAGCTCCTCGAACAGGCCTATCGGGACGCCGCGGGGAAACCTCTGCTGGTGAATCGAGAGGCGGCGGACAAGTGGCCGCTCGGCGTCTGGCCGCTTCCGGCCCCGCCCCGGAACTTCCTGCTGGCTTGGCTGGAGACCCGAGGCCAGGTTTCCGGCGCGGTGTTCGCCGCCAACAAGACGGGAGGTGGTTTTCTGGACGAGGACTCCGGCCTTCTGACCATCCTGTCGAACGGCCTGGCCGAAGCCCTGGAGAACATCCGGCTCTTTGGCGAGCTTCACCATCAGATGGGCATGCTGCAAGAGGCGCAGCACGAGCTGATCCAGGCCGAGAAACTCTCCGCCCTCGGGACTCTGAGCGGCGGTGTGGCGCACGATTTCAACAACATCCTGTGCGCAATCCTCGGCCACGCCCAACTTCTCGCGGAGGACGCGACCTCGGTTGCCGAGAAAGAGAGCCTGACGACGATCGAGCAGGCCAGCCTACGGGGGGCCGCGCTCACCCGCAAGCTGCTGAGCTTCTCTTCCCCGTCGCCGGCCGAGCGTAGGCATTTCGGGATCAACAAGGCCGTGAAGCGCGCGGTGGGGCTCATCGGACGGACCCTCGACAAACGCATCGACCTGGAGCTGGATCTTGCCGACCCGGAGCCGATCATCCACGGGGATCCGGGAGAGGTCGAGCAGATCCTCATGAACCTCTGTGTCAACGCCAGAGACGCCATGCCGGACGGCGGGCGGCTGCTGATCCGTACGGAAACCGTCGGGGTAGACAAGTCATTCCGCGCGCGGCATCGGCTGGCTCAGCCCGGTCAGCACCTGCGGCTCATCGTGGAAGACACCGGCTCCGGGATCCCGGAAGAGCTGCTGCCCCGGATCTTCGAGCCCTTTCTCACCACCAAGAAGGCGGACCGGGGGACGGGGTTGGGCCTCTCCATCGTCCAGCGGATCGTCGCCACCCACGGTGGGGCTTGCTCGATCGAGAGCTCGCTCGGCAAGGGTACCCGTTTCGAGGTCTATCTTCCGATCTCGCCCGGCGAATCAGAGGCTTCGATCCTCGGATCCCCGTCCCTCGCCGGTTCCGGCAAGAAGGTCCTCATTGTCGACGACGAAGAGATGATCTGCAGCTTTCTCGGCAATCTCCTCCGCAGCAAGGGCTTTACCACGCTGGTCGCCCATAACGGAAGGGAAGCCCTGGATCTGCTCTCGGCCAGAGACGGCGAGATCGATCTGATGAT
>CALZKB010000237.1 GCA_945787575.1 Thermoanaerobaculia bacterium
GAGGAATGAGGTTGTGCGCCACCGCTGAACAGGACTCCGGTTCTGTGCGTGAGTTGAACGCATTATTCACGCCGCCCAACGGATGGCCGCTAAGCTGCGGCCGGCATGAAGCTTACCATGGGCGACCCACCCCGGGAAACCCTGATCGGCACCGCGGATCGATTGCACCGTAACCGCTTAACGAACCCCGTCAGTCCGTGGTGCTGAACCGGCTGGCGTCTCGCAGGTGCTCGGGGGCAACGTGGCGCGGCAGCAGCGCCTCGACTTCGTTGAGGGTGGTGGTGCCCGGCAGCTTGGCGAGCACAAGCCGGAGGTACGCGAAGGGCTCGACCGCGTTGCACTTCGCCGTCTCGATCAGGCTGTAGAGGTTGGCGCTGGCCTGGGCGCCGCGGACCGTGTCGGCGAACAGCCAGTTCTTTCTCCCCACCACGAAAGGCCGGATCGCGTTCTCGACCCGGTTCGTGTCGAGGGGCAGGCGACCGTCCTCGAGCACGCGGATGAGCTTCGGCCACTGGCCATCGAGATAGGCAAGGGCCTTCCCGGTCAGGCTCTGCGGCGGCACGCGGGGGATCGATTCGGTGAGCCACGCGCGCAGCTTCTCCATCACCGGACGCGAGCGCTCCTGTCGGATCCGGTAGACCTCGTCCGGTGGCTTCTCCTGGATCTGGCGCTCGATCTTGTAGAGCTTCTGGATGAAGCCGAGCCCTTGGAGCGCCCGGCTCTCCTTTGCCGAGCGTTTCTTCTTCGTGCTCGACTTCTGGGCGTTCAGTGCCTCGTCGAACTTGCGCCGGGCGTGCGCCCAGCACCCCACGTGCGTGATGCCGGGCTCCCTTCCGATGGCGCCGTAGCCCTCGTAGCCATCGGTCTGGAGAAATCCCTCGAAGCCCGCCAGCAGCCGTTTCGGCACCTCGGCACTCCGTGAGGCGTCGTAGTCGTAGAGGACGACATCTTCGGAGCGTTGCACCCAGAGGTAGCTCTGGCTCGTAGCCGCCTTCCCCGGCTCCTTGAGGACCTGGTAGCGGGTCTCATCACACTGCAGGAAGCCGCTGGCCAGCAGATCGTCGCGCAGGAGATTCACGAGCGGCTGCACCAGCTCGCCCGTCTTCACCATCCAGTTGGCCAGTGAGGCCCGCGGCAGATCGATCCCGAGTCGCCGGAACATTGTCTCCTGGCGGTAGAGCGGCAGGCCATCGGCGTACTTGGAGACGGCGACGTGGGCGAGCAGCGTCGGCGACGCCAGGCTCTTCGGAATCGGCTGAGGGGGCAGCGGGGCGGTGTGGATGCCGGTCCGGCAGGTCTTGCACGCGTACTTGGGACGCACGTGGCGCAGCACCCGGAGCTGGGCGGGGATGAACTCGAGCTGCTCCGAGACCTCCTCACCGATGCGTTCGAGCGCGGTGCCATCCTCGCGGCAGACCTTCTCGTCATCCGGCAGGTCGTGGAGGATCTCGACGCGGGGGATCCATTCCGGCAGCGGCTTGCGGCCCCGCTTCCTGCGCGTGTGTGTCTCAACGAGGATGGAGGCGTCTTCTTCGTCGCCGGCGTCTTCGGCCGAGCTCTCGGCTTCGTTGAACAGACGGATCTGCTCGTCCGTGCTCTGCTCGCTCTTCTGACCAAAGCGCTGGTGCTTGAGTAGGCGGATGTACTCGCGCAGTGTCCGAAGCTCATCGGACAACGCGTCGACGAGAGATTCCTTCTCGTCGAGCAGCTCGGACTTCTCGTGAAGCTCGTGCTGCTGTCGAAGCGCAAGATCGCGGAGCGCTTCGGGGTCGTCGGGAAGATCGATAGAAGCACTTGACACGACAACGCGTAGCTTACCGGAACCCCCGGAATCTACAAGACCGTTTCGAAAGGAACTTCCTCGTGCGGCTGCATCGCAAACACATCGATGCCATCCAGCAGCCAGTTGAGTTCTCGACCGGTGAGCGTGACGACCTCTCCGTCACCCGAGAGCGGCCAGGCGAAGCGATTCTTCTCGAGTCGCTTGTACCAGAGCACGAAGCCCGTGCGCTCCCAGTAGAGGATCTTGATCTTGTCGCGCTTGCGATTGCAGAAGACGAAGAGCTGGGGCGCGAAGGGATCGAGCCCGAGTGCCTGCTCGACCAGGATGGAGAGCCCATTGATGGACTTGCGTAGGTCGACGCACTCGCAGCAGAGGTAGACGTCAACGTCGCCTCCCGGCCGCATCATCGCGGCGCGGCGAGCGTGGCCAGCAGCGACAGGAGGTCGTCGTGCGCCAGGGGTGCGCTGCTCTCGAAGACCAAGCCGCTCGGGAGCCGGATCCGCCAGGCCGGGCCGGCATCGCGTCGAGCCGTCGCCGACTCGACCTTGACGAACGCACGGGCAACACCCGTAGAACGTCGCCGGATCCGAGGCTCGAGCAGCCCGCGGTGACGCAGCCGCTTGCCCGCCGCGTAAAGTGACTGCACCGAGAGCCCATGCGCAGCCGCGTAGGCCTTGATTGTCCCGCCGGAGCGCTCGGCGGCTCGCAAATGTTGGAGCCACTCGCGCTGCCCCACGCTCAGCTCCGCCCCGGACGGCTCCCTCGATCTCCGACTCGACACCGCCGTGCTTCCTCCCCGACAGCGGAGGATCGCGGAATCACGGCCGCTCGAAAGACGGGATCAGTTGACGCTTACAGATGATCACCTGAAAACCGGCCATAGAGCCAGGAGCTGTCCGGGACATTGACCGCGCGCGGGGCGAGTAGCCTCGGGCGCTATGGCAAATGTCTTGGACTCAGAGAAACAGCAGCAGATACTGGCACTTGGCAGGCTCGGGTGGACGCTCCGGCGGA
Organism: Thermoanaerobaculia bacterium; assembly: GCA_945787575.1. GTDB lineage: Bacteria > Acidobacteriota > Thermoanaerobaculia > Multivoradales > JAHEKO01 > CALZKB01. Next base: position 2,798 of record CALZKB010000237.1, read on the forward strand.
TCGAGCAGGAGACGGGGGTTCGCCGTGAGACGGCGAGCCATTACCTGAAGCAGGCGGGGATCGAGGTGCGGCCTCCGGGCCGCTGGGGCCACCCTGCGGCAAAACCGGCCATAGAGGTGTTCACCGACCCGGCCGCTCTCGAGCGAGCGACCCCTGGGGAGGAGGCCGAGGTCTCGGTCCCAACGCCGGGGCGTAGCCCGACCGACAGCGCGTGTGAGCCGCACCGGGAGTGGATCGAGGAGGCGGTTCGAGACGGCCGCGACGCCATGTCGATCTGGCAGGACTTGGTCGACGACCGGGGGTTCACGCACAGCTACCAGAGCGTGCGCCGCTTCGTTGTGAAGCTGCGCGGCGAGTCGATTCCCGAAGCGCATCCCATCATCCAGACGGCGCCCGGTGAGGAGGGGCAGGTCGACTACGGCGACGGACCGATGGTGCGCCATCCCGAGTCGGGCAAGTACCGCCGCACCCGGCTGTTCGTCTTCACGCTGGGCTGCAGCCGCAAGAGCGTGCGCTTTCTGACCTTCCGGTCGAGTTCAAAGATCTGGGCGGAGCTTCATGAGCGCGCCTTCCGACGCCTGGGTGGAGCCCCTCGCGTCACAGTTCTGGATAATCTCAAAGAGGGCGTGCTCGAGCCCGACATCTACGAGCCGACGCTGAACCCTCTGTACCGCGACGTGCTCGCGCACTACGGCGTGACGGCGCTGCCCTGCCGTGTGCGCCACGCCGATCGCAAGGGGAAGGTCGAGTCGGGCGTGAATCACGCGCAGCGCAAGCTGCGAGGTCTTCGCTTCGAGAGCCTCGAAGAGGCTCAGGCCTACCTGGACCGCTGGGAGACGAACTGGGCCGACACCCGGATCCACGGCACGACGAAGCGCCAGGTCGCGGCCATGTTCGCCGAAGAGAAGCCGCACCTTCTGCCGCTTCCCGTCGAGCCGTTCCGCTACTACCGGTACGGTGATCGGACGGTGCATCTCGACGGCGCCGTTGAGGTGGACGGAGCCTACTACCACGTTCCGCCCGGGCGGATCGGTCAGCGTCTCCGCGTGCAGTGGGACACCCTGCATGTTCGCATCCTGTGCCCCAAGACGGGCGAGCTCTTGCGCGAGCACGTTCGCCAGAAGAAGGGCTACCACCGGATGCGGGACGAGGATCGTCCCTCGAAGACGCCGGAGAGCACCGTCCGGCTGCTCTCGCGGGCCCGCCATGCCGGCGAGTCCATCGGCCGGGTCTGCCAGGCGATCCATCGCACGGACGGCGAGATCGGCATCCGGCGGATCCTGGGCGTTCTCTCCCTGGTGAAGCGGCACGGCGCAGCCGCGATCGAGCCGGCCTGCGCGATGGCGCTCGAGATGGAGCTGCCCACCTATCAGTTCGTACGCCGCTACCTGGAGCGCCAGCCTCCGCTTCCCCTCTCACTCAAACAGGTGGACCCGCTGATCCGCGAGCTCACCCACTACCGCGATCGGGTCGATCGCCTCTCGGAAGGAGAAATCCATGAACATGACTGAACTCGACCACGCCCTGCGCAAGCTGCGCTTATCGGGGATGGCGGACACCCTGGAGCTGCGCCTCCTGGAAGCGCAGAGCGAGCAGATGGCGCCGATCGATCTCGTCGCCGCTCTGGTGAGCGACGAGATCGTTCGACGCCAGGACAGGCTGCTGGGTCGGAGGCTCAAGAAGGCGCGCTTCCGGGACCCGGACAAGACGCTCGACGGCTTCGACTTCGAGTTCAACAAGAAGATGAACCGCAGGCTTGTGTTCGAGCTCGCGACCGCTCGGTTCGTGAGCCAGTGCGAGGACGTGCTGTTGCTCGGAAAGCCGGGCACGGGCAAGAGCCATCTTGTGCAGGCGATCGGCTCCGCCGCCATCGCGCAGGGCCACCAGGTCTACTACCGGGAGGCCCACACGCTGATCGAGGAACTGATGGATGCGACGCTCGATGAACGGCGCAAGAAGCACATGGCAGATCTTGAACGCGTACCTTTGTTGATCATCGACGACCTCGGAATGCGGAAGCTCCCGCCGACGGCCGCCGAGGATCTGCTGGAGATCATCATGCGGCGCTACGAGCGAGCCAGCACGATCTTGACATCGAATCGCCCGGTTGAGGACTGGGGCAAGCTGCTGGGCGACACAGCAGCTGTGACGGCAATGCTCGATCGGCTCCTCCACCACGCCCACGTCCTGAAGTGTGGGCCCCGCAGCTGGCGCTCGAAGGAGAAAACCGCCTTGCAACCCAGGGGGACTGAGAGCTAATTAGAACACCGCCCCGGACGGCTCCGTATGGCCGGTTTTGAGACGTTCACCTATGGCCGCTTTTGAGGTGTTCACCGAGGGATCTGCTTCCAGAAGATGCCAGGGACATTGATCTTTCTCGCTGCCGCGAGTGCTTCTTCGTATTCGCCCCTCTCGAAATGATGATGAGCGATCGAAAAGTTGAAGATCGTGGGGAGAAAGGGATCGAGCTTCATCGCCTTTCTGACCAAGGCTATCCCCCGTTCGTCACCGACGTACTCGAAATAGAAGCCGGTGGTGGCCAAGTAGTACGTATGGTTGGGATTGAGGGCGAGGGTACGTTCGGCCTCGGCAAA
>CALZKB010000238.1 GCA_945787575.1 Thermoanaerobaculia bacterium
AGCAGATCATCGACGCCCTCGGTCTCGGCCAAGGCCACCGCAAGTTTGGTTGCAGCACCGGCGCCATGCTGGCATGGATCGGATTTGTCCAGTGAACTCGGACGGTAACCAGAGATAGGGGGTTACGCAGAGTCTTCGTCTTCTCGGTTTAGTGTCCTGGCAGCGGCCGCTGCAGAATGCGGCCGCTGCAGAGTGCTGCCGCAGCCGCAGCAGAGTGCCACCCGTTTCTCGAGGTTTCTCGAGCGACAAACGGGTGGCACTCTAGCCGACGGCACTCTGGCCGACGGGGCAACCCTGATTCGCCGAGACCGTGCCGCCTTCAGCGGCCGGCGAGCAAGTCGCAGCCCGAGGCGATCGGTGCGAACCTGACGCCGTTGCCGGTGGCTGTCAAAACCTCCGCGACCGGCTATCGTATGGAACCGCATGCCCAACGGACGGTCGGGTGAGGCCCTTCCCCGAGAGCAACGGCAGGCACGGATCTGGCCGATGATCGGCTCTCGATCAACAGGCAGCAGCGAGGAAGAAAGCGCATGAATCTGACTCTCGGCTCGTTGAAGAACCCCGCCGCGGTGCTGGTCGCGGTGGCTGTCGTCGGCGTCTTCGGCCTGTTCAGCCTCGCCAAGCTGCCGGTGCAGCTGTTTCCGGACATCGAGCGCCCCCAGATCTCGATCTGGACGGGCTGGCGCTCCGCCTCGCCGCAAGAGGTCGAAGCCGAGATCCTCGAGCCCCAGGAAGAGGTGCTCCAGGGTTTGCCGGGCCTCGAGGAGCTCAACACCAACGCCAACGCCGGTGGCAGCTTCATCAACCTCACTTTCGGGCTCGAGTCCGACATGGACCAGACCCTGATCGAGGTGATCAGCCGAATGAACCGGTTGCCGCCGCTGCCCCGTGACGCCACGCCTCCGGCAATCTCGATGGGCGGTGGCTTCGGCGGGGGATTCAACGTGGCCCTATCCTGGTTCTTTGTCGGGCTGCTACCAGGCAACGAGCGAGACATCGAGTCCTACCAGCCCTTGGTCGAAGACGTCGTGGCACGACGACTGGAGACGATCCCAGGCGTGGCCGGCGTCCAGGTCATGGCCTGGCAGGACAAGGAGCTGGTCATCGAGTTCGATCCCTTCAGGGCGGCCGAGCTGGGAATCCAGATCCCGACGGTGGCCGCCCTCGCCGGAAGCGCCAACGACGTTTCCGGCGGCAACGTCGACGTCGGCCGGCGCCAGTACACGCTGCGCTTCGCCGGGCGCTACGAGCCTGAGCAGCTCGCCGGCCTGGTCCTCGACTGGCGCGACGGCAGGCCGGTTACGCTCGGGGACATCGCCGAAGTCGGGGTTGAGCGGGCCGAACGCAACGGCTTTGCGGTCCAGAACAACAACCCGGCCATGGCGATTCGCGTCGACCGCGAGAGCGGAGCCAATGTCCTCGAAGCACTCAACGCGGTCAAGGCCGAAGTCGGAGTGCTGCGCGACACCGTGCTGGCCGACAACGGCCTGACGATCGCCCAGAGCTTCGACGCTTCCGTCTTCATCTACCGGGCGATCAAGCTGGTGACGGGCAATCTGTTTCTCGGCGTGCTGCTCGCCATCGGGGTCCTGTGGTGGTTCCTACGCCAGATGCGGGCGACCCTGCTGGTTGCCACCGCAATCCCGATCTCGGTCCTGACGACCTTCGTCGTACTCAACGTCGGAGGACGCTCGCTCAACGTCATCTCGCTTGCGGGCCTCGCCTTCGCGGTCGGCATGGTGCTCGACGCGGCGATCATCGTGCTCGAGAACGTCGTGCGTCTGCGCGAGTCCGGCCGCTCGCCACACGAGGGCTCGCTCGAAGGGACCCGCCAGGTGTGGGGCGCTCTGGTCGCTTCGACCGTGACAACGGTAGCGATCTTCTTGCCGGTGATCTATCTCAAAGACGTCGAAGGCCAGCTCTTTGCCGACCTCGCGTTGACCATTGCCATCGCCGTCATCGCCTCGCTGATCGTCGCCGTGACGGTCCTTCCGACCGCCGCGAAGAAGTACCTGTCGAGCGCGCGGCTGACCGACGTCCACGCCGATTTCTGGAACCGGATCGCCGACCGCATTACGCACTGGACGGACACCCGGCAACGCCGCTTGGGCCTTATCGCGGTGCTGATGGCCGTGCCGCTGACCGTGACCTGGCTCTTGATCCCGAGGCTCGACTATCTGCCGCCGGTCAAGCGCGACGCGGTCGACGCGTTCTTCAATTTCCCGCCAGGGTCGAACCTCGTGACCATCGAGACCGAGATCATCGATCCGATGGTCGACAGGATGCGTCCGTATATGGACGGCGACCAGGAGCCGGCACTCAAGAACTACTACTTCATCGTTTGGCAGGGCGGCGGCACCATCGGCGCCCGAGTCAAGGACCAGAGCCGCGTGGACGAGCTCGAGAAGATCATGCGCGAGGAAATCGTCAGCGGCTTCCCGGATACGCGCGCGTTCGTCTTTCGCGGCGGGCTCTTCGGTGGCTTCGCGAGCAACCGCGAGATCATCATGCATCTGCAAGGTTCCGACGTCGAGACGCTGATGGAGGCGGGCTCGAGCGCCATGCAGATCATCGGAGAGGCGATTCCCGGATCGCAGACCCAGGTGTTCCCTGGCACCGAGCTGGCCGAGCCTGAGCTGAGACTGACCCCTGACGATCGCCGCATCGCCGAAGTCGGCTGGAATCGCTCCCAGGTCGGAGGCGTGGTGCGCGCTCTCGGCGACGGGCTCTGGCTGGGAGAGCATTTCGACGGCGAGAAGCGGATGAACATCATCATGCGGTCGGAGAAATGGAGCGACCCCGAAATGCTCGCGGGGGTCCCGCTGGCGACCCCTTCCGGGGCGCTGGTGCCGCTCGGTGAGCTGGTCGACATCGAGCGCAAGGTCGGACCCTCGAGCATCCATCGGATCGATCGCAAGCGCACGGTCACTCTCAACATCTCGCCGCCCGACGGGCTCTCGCTGGAGGAGGCCGTAGCGACCCTCAAGAGCGAGGTCGAGCCCCGGCTGCTTGCGATCATGCCCGAGGACGGTGCGGTCCGGTACGGCGGCAGCGCCGACAATCTGGCCAACGCGATCCGCAACATGTCTCAGAATTTCGTGATCGCCTTGATCGTTTTGTTCTTGCTGATGAGCGCGCTCTTCGGCTCGATGAAGGACAGCCTGCTGGTGGTCCTGGCGCTGCCTCTGGCGACGGTCGGGGGAGTCGTGGCTCTCAGGCTCCTCAACCTGGCGACTTTCCAGCCGCTCGATCTTCTGACCATGATCGGCTTCATCATCTTGCTCGGCCTGGTGGTCAACAACGCCATTCTCCTCGTCCATCAGACCCGGCAGGCGGAAAGGGACGGCGAGAACAGGCGCGACGCGATTCGCCAGGCGCTGCGGGTGCGCTTGCGCCCGATCTTCATGAGTACGCTGACTTCGGTGTTCGGCATGCTGCCGCTGCTGCTCAATCCGGGCACGGGCAGCGTGATCTATCGTGGCCTGGCCGCGGTGATCGTCGGGGGGATGTGCGTCAGCACGCTCTTCACTCTGCTGCTGCTGCCGAGCCTGATGAGGATCGGTGAAAGCAAGGCCAAGAGACCGGCGCTGCGGGCGGCGGAGGGGCTGAGAGCGGCGTCATGAGGACCCAGGCACTGGCCGCCGGCCTGCTTCTCGTCGCGGCTACGCTCGGCGCCCAGCAGGATCCGCCCCCGGTTCCGGTTGCGGTCGTCGAGGCGGTCCGTATCGAGATGACCTCGCAGACCTGGGCTTCGGGGACCATCGTCAGCCGCAGCGACGCCCGGATCGCAGCGGAGGTCGCGGGTCAGCTGACCTGGGTTGCCGAGGTCGGTGATGTACTCGAGAAAGGAGCGGTCGTCGCTCGCATCGACGATTCGGCGCTCCAGCTCCAGCTCAGGCAGGACGAGGCCCAGGTCAAGCGGCTCGAGGCCGACCTCGAGTTCGCCAACCAGCAGCTAGAGCGCCGCCGTCAGCTGGCCGCGGAACAGATCATCTCGGCCAACGATCTGGAGGAGACCCAAGCTCGGCGCGAGACCGCGGAGCAGAATCTCGTGGCCGCCCGCGTGGCGCGCGAGCAGACGCTGTACCGGCTCTCGCGCACCACGGTCCGAGCGCCGTTCGGCGGCAAGATCGTCGAACGCCTGCAGCAACCGGGCGGTTACACGGAGGCCGGACGAGACGTCGTCCGGCTGGTCGACGTGAGCGACATCGAGATCCGTGCCCAGGCGCCGCTTTCGGTGGAGCCGTATCTCGAAGAGGGAATGACCATCGCCGTGGAAGGGCGGGGCAGAGAGGGGTCGGGGATCATCCGCCGGGTGATTCGAGTCGGCGACGAGCGGTCCCGGATGTTCGAAGTGCGGCTGGGGCTCGAAGGCGATCCCTGGGTCGTCGGCAGCGCGGTCAAGGTGGCGTTTCCCGCAAGCGCGCCTCGCGAGGTCGTCGCGGTGCCACGCGACGCGCTGATTCTCAGGAGCGACGCGATGTACGTCTTCCGGGTCTCCGACGAGGGCACCGCCGAGCGGCTGTCGATCACCACCGGCATCGGCGATAGCGCCCTGATCGAGGTAGTGGGCGAGGTGGCAGCCGGCGACAAGATCGTCGTTCGGGGCGGCGAGCGGCTGAGGCCCGGCCAGGCGGTGGCGATCAGCGACAGCTGAGCGTCGGGATCTTGCCCGCGGCCTAGGGGTCGTCGCCTCGATTCGAAAGCGCCTCGCCCCGCCGGACGCCGCGCACGGTGGTCGCCAGGAAGAGCAGGACCGCGACCGCGTTGCCCAGCGCTCCCCAGGCTCGTCCGGCCAACCAGCCGAAGATATCGGCGGCGAGGCGTAGTGCGAGGGTGCCTTGGAGTACGGCCAGGGGCAGGTAGACGAGGCGGTCGAACGCCAAGCGGCGACCCAACAGCATGGGAGCGAGGATCGGTACGTGGCCGAAGATCATGCCGAAGACGAAACCGAGAAGAATCGAGTGGAGCAACGCGTCATAGCGCAGGCCCTGAAGGCCGGAGCCCCACGACAGAGCCAGCGCGCCGCCCGCCGCGAGCCAGGCGAATCCGGACAGCAGGCAGATCGCCGAGTAGCGATGGACGCCCTGAGTGCGGAGCGTGCGGCGCGCGAAATCGAAGCGCATCAGCCACGCCGCGGTGAGGAGCAACCCAAGGCCCTGAAGCCGGAGGGCCTGGTCGAGGTGCCACGACGTCCAGGCGATTCCGCCGACGTAGATCGCCAGCGCGGCCACCAGGGCCGGCAGGGCCCAGGCGGGCCTGGGCACGATGCTCGAAAGCTCGAGGCGCTCGCCGACGATGACGAGGACGGGGAACGCCAGCCACCATCCGACGCATCACCGCCGCCGCGACGTCGGGCCGGCGGCGCAGCAGCAGCGTGAAGACGAGGACCAGCGCCGCGCTCGCGAGGGTGAAGGCGACCTTCGAGCCGCGCGGGTAGGCACCCGAGATCAGCCAGAGAGCCCCGGCGGCGGCGAACCCAGGAGCGAGGTAGCTCCACCTGCGGGCAAGGGCCCTGGCCTTCTCGAGAGCGATCACGGTACCGAGAAAGCCGCTCAGCAGGAGCGGCCCGTGGGCCAGCGGATGATGCTTACCGAGCAGGGGCAGCGCCCAGCCGGCCCTGAACAGTCCGGCCCAGAGCGCGGTCAAGAGAGTCGCGCCGGCAATCCCGAGCAGCGGCAGGAGCGCCCTCGGCCGAGGTGCGCCCGAGTCCACGTGGCCGCTCGTTGCTGCCTGTCCGCTCGCCCGTTGCACCGTGCCCGGCCCGTCTCATCTTCATGCACAGAGGCCCGAGGCCTGATTGTAGAGCAGCGCGCAGAACCTCGCAGGCCGCTTGGAAGTCGAAGCCCGCGTGCCAGGAGCGCCGAGGAGGTGCTGAGCTGAGAAGGGAGAGCCTCCCTCAGAGAGGTGGAGGACTTGGAACCCGGAAAGCTCGCGCTGATACGCTGTTGCTACCTGCCTTGGATCGCTCGCTTACCGGAGGTTGACTATGCCGAGAGGGACTTCACTTGGAATGATCGCCGCGGCGTCCTTGGTCGTGTTGCTCGTGTCGGCGGCGTTTGCGGTACCGGCCCGAGCTGCGGGAGGCGCTCGGACCGTCGTCGGCGTCGAGTTTCTCGGCGAAGTGGTCGTACCGACGGGCACGATCTTCGACGGCACGGAAATCGGCGGCCTGTCGAGCATCACCTTCGATGCCGGCCGGGACCTCTACTACCTACTGTCC
>CALZKB010000239.1 GCA_945787575.1 Thermoanaerobaculia bacterium
GGCTCGTTCCACACCGCGCCGGCGGTGTTGCGTGCCGGAGTGTCGAAGCTCCATCGGTCGAGGCCGTAGGCCGCCCACAGATCGGCGCGCTGCGGAGCGTCACGCTCCTTCCAGCCCCAGCACTCCTCGATCAGGTCTTCGAGCGCCGGCGCCTCGCCGCGCTCGACCTCGAAGGTGCATTCGCGCAGCAGGGGATTGAAGAAGGGCGGGTCGATGTCGATCTCGTAAGCCGAGTCGTCGACGAGTCGGCCGTGGACGCGCACCGTGGCCTTCTCGAGACTGCCGTCCACTCGGTAACGGGCCGCCACCAGCTCGTTGCCGGCCAGCGGCGGCGAGATACCGTTGACGAAGTAGTCGACGCCGCCGCGCGCGTTCCGGCGCCGCACGATGCCGAAGCCGCCGAAGCCGTTCGGCCCGTCGAGGCCGAGGCCGGTGTCGAGTTCGACGCGGCCGGCCGAGCCGTCCACCGCCGCCAGCACCTCCACCGAGCGGCGCAGCTCCGGGTGCTCGCTGAGCAGTGACTCGCCGGTGAACTCCCACTCCAGCGTCGTGCGTCCGCCCCAGCTCCCGTCGCTCGTCGTCACCCGGCCTTCGCTCATGCTGCGCTGCGACCAACGGATCGAAGTGCACCAGCCGTCCGTGGTGCAGGTACCGCCGCTGGCGCCGGGGTCCCAGCGGATCTCGAGCAGGTCGGCGAAGCCGTCGCCATCGAAGTCGCCGAGGGCCATGGCCGACAGCTTTTCGTGCTGGTCGGTGTCTTCGTAGCAGTTGCTGCCGCTGTCGGGGTACGCGGTCAGCGGCAGGGTGAACCGCTCGGCGGGGGCCTGCGGTACGGTGGATGTCTCGGCGGCGGTCTCGGTGAAGCCGTAGGCCGGGCCGCGCCAGGTCGCCACGCCCACGCGCGGCGACTGCCCCAGGTTGTGGCGGCCGCTCAAGAGCTCCACACCGCCGTTGCGATCGAGGTCGAGGAAGGTCCGGAAGGTGGTGTAGTACCAGCCGGGCCAACCGGGCTCGTGATTGTAGGTAGGCTCGCCGCCGGCGAGGCCCGAGTCGACGAACTCGCCGTAGCCATCGCCCCAGAAGATTCGTGAGTAGGCGCTGTTCTCCACCGGCCGCCACTGGCACGGCTCTTCGCCCAGTCGCGGCGGCGGGTCGGGACATGGCTCGGAATCGAAGTGCTCTTCCCATTGTGCGTGAAAGGCGTAAGTAAGGTCGGCGATGCCGTCGCCGTTGACGTCGCCGAAGCTCGCCTGCTCGGCCGCGAAGATCCCTGGCGTCCAATCCGGATTGAAGGAGGGCAGGGCCATCTCGATGCCGGCTTCTTCGGGATCGTGGAGTGGCACCTCCAGCCGCTCCCAGTCCTCGGGGTCGAACCACGGGTCCTCACCTCGGTTGCGGAGCCAGCGGGTGCGGTTCTTGGCCTCGCAGCCGTCGCTCTCGGTGTGAGCGCGGCGCACCAGATCGACAAAGCCGTCGCCGTCGATGTCGGCGGTGGTCGCGAAGCGAAGGTCGCACACGTCGAGGTCGAGGTAGCTGTTGCCGAACGTCTCGAAGACCGGGTAATAGAGCTGGAGCACCACTTCGTCGTCGTCCTCCCCGTCATGCAGGAAGTCCGACATGCCGTCGCCGTTGACGTCGGCGATCAACCAGGCGTCGTCGCTGCCGATCGACTCGTCGACCAAACGCTGCCAGGCGGCGACCCCCGGGGCGTCGGGCTGCTCGTCGAGCGGGTCGCGCATCTCGCGGCCGCGGCCGATGAGGATCTGGTGGCTCTTGGTCCGGCCGCTCATCGCCAGCACCAGCAGGTCCGACTTGCCGTCGCCGTTGATCTCGACCGCCATCGGTTGCACCCGCGTGCTGCCGGCGTTGAAGTTGAACGCCGGCTTCTGGATGGCGAAGTAGAGCGGTTCTTCCGCTCCCCAGGCGCCCGCGTAGAGCTCGGAGTGGTGGGTCTCAATGCAGCGCAGCGTGCGCTTCCGTGAGCGTTGGCCGGGATCCACCCGCACCACCCGCCGCAGCAGCGATTGCAGGGGCTGATCGCCCAGCAGGTCGCGCTCGTCGCGGTCGTTGAGCTCGAGCGGCTGGCCGTCACAGTCCTCGCCGCCCTCGTCCTTGTACTCCAGCTCGTAGAGCGCGAACAGGCTGCCGCCGGCGCTCTCGACTTCGATCGAGGTCAGGCGCGAGCCCGACATGGTGAGGGTTCCCGAAGCGAAGCTGAGGCCAGGGGCCGGCCGCGCGCCGTAGCGAAAGTGCACCTCGCCGAGCCGATCGCCCTCGGCGGAGGACCACTCGATGCGGTCGAGCAGGTGCTGGCGGGCGTTGGCCTGGTCGTAGAGGCCGTCGAGCTTGGCCGGCACTGCTTCCACGCGGTAGTGGTAGTCCATCGAGTTGCCATACGGGTCCTCGACCTTCGACAGCAGCCAGTCGGCGGTGTTGCAGCGCGGCAGCGGGTCGTTCTGGGTCGTCGAGCACGGGCCGGCGGCGGTGTCGAAGGTGCCGCCCTCCGCCAGCCTGGCGGTGCGCGGCCGGGTTCGCGGCAGGTTCCCCGGGTCGTATGGTGCTGGACCTCCAATTATTCCGCCGGTCCGCTCACGCAATCGTTTGGTGGCGTTGCTGCTGGCGCCGCCGTAGGTCCACTTCCAGCCGTCGCGCTCGCGGGTCCAGGTGTTGGTGCTCTCGTGCCATTTCACCGAGTCTCCGGTATCGCGGAGCAGGCGGTAGGCCTCGACCAGCTGGGGCGGGATCGGGCCGATCGGTCCCGGAGTCGTCGTCGGCGTGGTGGCTACCGGCACTGGCCCGGGCTCCGGACTCCCGGTCTGCACCGCGCGGGCGGTATGGGCGAAGAACTCCTCGCGGACCAGCTTCTGCCCATCGAGCAGGTATAGATCAGAGACCGTGTGTCCAGGCACGCCACCCGTCGCGGAGCGCCGCACCACCGCACCGCCGGCCGACAGGGCGAAGCCGTCACCCAGTACGCCTCCGCGCATCGACTTGGAGTGAACGATCGCCACCCGCGGTGCGAATCCCCGCGGCGAACGCGGCATTTCGATCGCCAGCTCGTCCGACCAGTCACCGCTCGCTTGCCCGGCCGACGGCTCGATCGGTTCGCTGATTGGCGTCACCGTGGCGAGTGCGGCTCCCGAGAGCACCGTGGCGAGCGCTGCGAGCAGCGTTCCCGCCAGGATCCTCGTCGAGTCTCTCGGATGCTGCGGTTGAGTCGTCTTCATAGATGTGGTGTTCATGAGCTTGGTCCTTGCCGTTGTTTGTTGCAGGTTCTCTCCCTGAAATGGATCCCCGCAGCTGACTTCTTCGCTGCTAGTGCCGGAAACCGAAAGCGTCCGGCTCCTGTCCGCAGCGGCTCGGTCTCGTGCCTCTCTCCCTTTATCGCGACGGAGGGCGCCGAAACTGGACATCACTTTCTTGTCGTTGACCGAGTGTTCACGAACGGATCGTCCGGCGGTGACACGGGCCTGCCATGACCCGTGTGTGCCGCTAGCCCTGTGTTGGTCGAGCCTTCGAATCCGCGCCTCCGCGCAGCACGGACAATGTCCAGCTCTGGCGCTCTCCGTCGCGATAAAGGGGGAGCGGCTCGAAAACCGAGCCGCGATCGGAATCTCCAAGAAGGAGCAGAAATGAGCCGGATTCACTTCAGACCACGCGCCAAACACTACTTCGCGGTGGCCCTGTTACTTAGCCTACCGGCCGGTGCGGATACGCCGTTTCTGGTCAAGGACATCCTCACGGCCGTCGGAGCGGGTGCGGGGCCGAGTGGATTCGTCGACTTCAACGGCGAGGTCTACTTCTCGGCCGATGATGGCATCAATGGACGAGAGCTCTGGAAGACCGACGGCACAACCGCCGGCACGGTACTGGTGGTCGACATTTTTCCTGGCAGCGGCTCGTCCGGGCCGGCCGACCTGGCCGTCTCGAATGGTGCTCTCTTTTTTCAGGCTGATGACGGTCTGCTGGGCAGGGAGCTGTGGAAGACCGACGGTAGCGCCCTGGGTACGGAGATGGTGGCCGACATCAACGCGGGGAATGGCAGCTCCAACCCTCAGGAACTGACAGACGTTGGCGGCGCTCTTTTCTTCCAGGCCACTGACGGCGTAAACGGCTGAGAGCTCTGGAAGAGCGACGGCACCGCTGTAGGCACCGAGATGGTCAAGGACATCTCTTCGGGTGTGTTCTCGTCGGCGCCCAGACAGCTCATAGAGTTCAACAGCGAGCTCTTTTTCGGGAGCCCTACTGGATGGGTGATCTGGGAGGTCTCCTCCTCTTCGGGGCCGACGACGGCGCCGCCGGCGAGGAGCCGTGGACCAGCGACGGCACCAACGCTGGAACCGCCCGGCTCGCCGACATCTACCCCGGATTCTCGAGCTCGGGTCCAGGGGAAGCCGTAGCGGCCGGGGGGTACCTGTTCTTTCGCGCTACAGATCCGACCGCGGGAGATGAGTTGTGGGCCATCCAGCCGACCTGCCCGAGCTTTCTCGATCTCGTTGACAGGAAGATCATCGGAGATGCTCATTTCGAGGCCCTCGACGCGGTCACTCTGGAAGCTACAACCCTCAGCAACGGTGCCGAGGTAACCGTGGTTTCCGGCGACAGCGTAGTTCTAGGAAACGGCTTTGAAGTCGGCTCGGGAAGCATATTCGAGGTCACGATCGATCCGATGGCCGACTGCCACTGGTGATCGGTCCGCAGTTCTGTCGTTGCGCGCGAGCCGCCGTCGGAGGCGCTTGAAACCTTCTATCCGGGGTCGGGTGCTTCCATACCCTGAGCCGCGACCCGGCAGGCGGCGATGTCCTCGGAGAGGATCGTCGGTGAGCTCGAGATCGCAGCCAAGCCGGCCCGCGCCAGTGGGGCCGCCTCGGAGGCCCGGCCCAACGCCGCGAGGGCGCGTCCGAGGGCACATTGCGCTTCCCCCAACCTGGGGTCGTCGTTCTCCAGGGCTTCTTCCCGATATGCGACGACGCCGCGCAGGTGCGACTCGGCGTCAGCGGCGAGCCCCGCGGCGAGGTTTCCATAGCCCAGCGCAAACTGGGCGCGGTCGCGGTCCGGAGGCTGCGCGGCCGGCACCGAAAGCACCCGGATCGCCTCGGAAGCGGCCTCAATCGCCTCTGCCGCGCGACCCGCTCGGCTCAGCAGGAGGGATCGTTGGGCAAGGCTGGCTCCGAGCAGCTGGGGATCGGTCGAGGAGGAGATCCGGCCGATAGCGACCGCCTCGTTGGTCCGGGTCAGCGCCTCGTCGGAACGCCCTTGAAGCTCCAGGACGGCGCCAAGCCATTGCAGCCTGTTCTCGGTGCGCCAGTGATCATCGCCTCC
>CALZKB010000240.1 GCA_945787575.1 Thermoanaerobaculia bacterium
GTCGAGCGCTAGCGCGGCCGCTTTCTCCTCGGCTTGGCGTGTGTCTCGCTCGTGCTCTTTCCATTTGCGAAACTGCTTTGCCGTCCTTTGATCCCGCTCGGCGGAGGTCAGCACGGCCTCCGCGGCGGCGAGCCTCTCGACGTCCTTGTTTGCCTTGGCGGCCTTCACTTCGGCCTCGGCCGCCTTCAGGTCGAGGTTCTCTGTCTCGAGCAAGCGATCCGCAGCCTTGGTGGCCCCGGCAGCGCGGCGCTCGGCAGCCTTCGTCGAGTTGAGTCCCACTTGTGCGAGCAACACTCCGAACTCGGCCTCCTTGATTTCGACCAGAGCATCGGCTGGCACTTCCGCGAGGTCGGCAAGATCGACGGAGTTCTTGAACAGACCGGCCTCACAGCAGAGGGCAAAGAGCGAACACACTGTGACTGCGATGACTTTCTTCATGGGTTTCGAACCTCCTGGGCCATACAGCTTCAGATTTCCAGCTAGTTGCTCTCGCTTTCCTCGATCAGGCGCTGCGCTCTTTCGCGCCCACCAAGTCCAAAGGCCAGGCCAAGGGCGAGAGCCGCGCCACCGAGCACTGCAGAGACCGCAACCGTCACCAGCGCTTCGCCGACACCCAATTCGTTGAGGCCGATACCGAAGCCGAAAAACAGAATCGCGTACCGCGTGACGGCCGTCAACAAACGGCCGCGGCGCTGCTCGCCAAAGGTCGCCGTCGCGAGGCGGGCTGCCCAGCCAGACAGCCACAGAGCCGCGAACAGGACGACCACAGCCACCACGACCTGCGGCAGATAGCCAATGAAGCGGCCGATCAGATCAGAGAGCTGAGTCAAACCGAGAGTAGCCAGCGCCTGCTGAGCCGTGAGCAGGATGATGACCAGCATCACGACACTGGCGACGACAGCCGAGGGCTTGGCCTTCGGAGAATCCGAGCGCAGGAAATCCAACCCGAGTTTTTCGGGAAGGAGATCGAAGCCCACGCCCCCGAGAAACGAGGCGACGATGCGCGAGACGATCCGCGCCAGGAAGTAACCGACGCCAGCAACGATGCCGGCGACGAAGAGCAGCGGGACCGGCTCTTCCACCGTATTCACGAAGCGAGCCTGGGGACGGCGAGCGGCTGGCTAGTCACAGAAGGGTTTCTTCGCGTTGTTGTTGGAGTCTTGCTGCCGATTGTCGGTTTCGAACACGCGTCGACCTCGCGCACTAGAGGAGAAAGACCATGATGCAATCCGAGTTCTTCACCCGAGCCTGGTCGGTTCTCGTGTCCCGAGCTGTCACTTATGCCCCGACGATTCTGGCGACTACCGCTCTCCTGTTCGTCGGCTTTCTCATCAGCTGGCTCCTCTCCAAGCCCACCTCAACGATTATCGGCTGGCTGGTTTTCTGGCTGGTCTTCCTTTGTTTCCTGGTGCTGGCCCTCGAGAATCTGGGCCTCGATCTGTTCGACCTGCCGGTACGGACTTTTGTCGGCTATGTGCCTCGACTGATCGGCGCCGTCATCCTGCTGATCGCCGGCCTGCTGCTGGCGGCCCTTCTGGGACGGGCCACCGACGTCGGCCTGGCGAGCATGGGCGTGACACCCCACGAACGGCTCGGCGGGATCGTCCGCTGGGTCTTGATCGCTCTTACCGTCATTGCGACTGTCGACCACCTGGGTTTTGACGTCAGGCTGGTAACCGACACCTTCAGTAATCTGGTCACCATCGCGGCAGCCGGCCTCGCGCTGGCCTTTGCCTGGGGCGGGAGAGAAGTCGCTAGGAACGTTCTGGCCGCGTACTACGTCAAGGAGAACTTCCGACTTGGCGACACCGTGGTGGTCGATGGCCATGAAGGTCGTCTCGAAGAGATCGGTTCTCTGAACTCCCGGTTGGTAACCCCCCAAGGCAGCGTTTCGGTGCCCAACTCGAGACTTGTCGAGCAGACTGTCGAGACCAGGTCACCACGCGGCTCTTCAGCTGAACCGGACCGGAGACCAAAGTCATAGCCAACCGTCTCGGTCCGTTGGAGATCGCCCACTTCCGATCGCCAACGAGACGGCCCATCAGGCCACTCTCCCTTACAGCCGGCCGAAGACGCACGAGTTCGAGCGCGTCAACGGGCGCTTCACTCTCTAGCCTCTCTTCTCTACTACGATCCGCTGCAGTTACTCGGATGAGGACGAGGGTCACACGGCCGCCGCTTGAGCGCTCGAACGTCGATCGGCCCGGCGTGGAGGAAGCGCTGATCGGCCTCCTGGTCGACAACATCCTTTATTACGCAGTGATGGTGGTCGGCTTCGTCATGGCGGCCGCATAGCTCGAGATCGAGGTCGGGGCCGCTCTGGCGGGCCTCGGTGTCGCTGCCCTCGCGCTCGTGTTTGCCGCCCAGGATCCGGTGGCACCCCGCGCAACACCTACGTCGTGATCCCCAACAAGTCGATCATCGACGCCGTGCTCGAGAACCTGAGCCAGCACGGCGAGCTGCGCGTGGAAGTCGCCGTGCGTATCGCCCACGAAGAAGACATCCTCGCCGCTCGGCGCGTTCTGCTCGAAACGGTCAGCAAGATCGACACGGTCAAGAGCGACCCGGCACCCGACGTGGTGGTCGAGGAGCCAACCCAGTTCTCTGCTCTGCGCGAGTCGGATCTTCAGCGCCGGGGTGGACGGCCTCCGAGCCAGCCTCGGTAATAGAACAAGAGAGCGATCGCTGCAACCACGCTGAGCATCGCGCCCAGCAGGATGAAATACCCAGGGCGGAATCCGAGCTCGGGCATGAACTCGAAATTCATGCCGTAGATTCCCGCCATGAAGGTGATCGGCACAAAGATCACGGTCACGATCGTCAACGTTTGCATGATCTGGTTCAGCCGGTGGGAGGAGAGCGAAAGGTAGCCGTTCATCAGGTCGTCCGTCAGCTCGTAGTACAAACGGGCCAGACTCAGCAAGCGGTCGAGCTGCTCCTGCACGTCCGTCAACTCGTGATCGTGCCCTGCGAGCTGAGCCGGCGTATTCGAGCGAGCGGATGAGAATACCTGCGCGTGATACTGGAGGATGCGGAGCACCTTCTTGAGATCGCTCTTCTGGCGCACAAGCTCCCCGAGCAACTCGTCGTTCGGCTTCTCGAGCATCTCCGTCTCCATCTCCTCGAGCCGCTTCTCGACGGCAAGCAGCCGAGGCCGAAAGCGGTCGGCCACCGTGCGGCAGAGGAGCAGCGCCAGTCCAGCGGGCGAGATTCCCGGTGGCATCGCGCCCGATGTGAGCTCGGAAAGAAGTCTCTCGCTACTCAACGAACGCCCGGAGCTGCGAGTGACCAGGAAGCGTTCACCGATGAACAGCGAAAGCTGAATCGTCCCGAACTCGAGGGACGTCGAAGTAGCGTCGAGACCCTTGAGTAGTATGAACGTGTTGTCCTTGAACGGCTCGATCTTCGGCGGGTGACGCTCGCGCAACGCGTCGGCGATCGCCAGCCGGTGCACGCCGAAACGGTTCGACAGCAGCTCCGATTCGGACTCGACCGGCTCGTCCTCGAGAGCGACCCAGATCGTGCTCTGCGCTGACTGATCCCACTCGTCGATCAGCTCCGCTCCGCCGTGACGCAATCGTCTGCTTGCTGGGTCGTAGAGCACGGTGTGCATCATGAGATTCCTCCTTAGGTCGAGTGCCGAACGTCTGGTCTTGCGCGACGTCTCGAGGCTACAGTAACCGAGACGAAGTCGCGCGCAGCCCGAGCCAAGGCTCCAAGTAGGGCACTCCAACGGGAAGGAATCTCCAATCTCTCTCTGCTGAAGGCTATAGAAAGACCGCCCGCCCACCCCTTCAGGCGGCGCACGCCGGCGCCTCGGGCCGTAGCCTAGATTTCGGTACTTCGCAGCGGTGGAAGAGAATCGCAACCGCCGGCGACCTTTAAAGGAGGCTCAGATGATCGACTTTGCATACGAGCCCCTCGCCAGCTTTGGAGAGGACGACACCGAGTACGAGTTGCTGACGAGTGATTTCGTCGGCGTCGAGCAGTTCCAAGGCGAGGAAGTTCTGATCGTGCAACCCGAAGGTCTGATGTTTCTGGCCGAGAGAGCGCTACACGACGGGTCGTTCTTCCTGCGCGAGTCGCACAACGCCAGCGTGGCCGCCATCCTGAGCGATCCCGAGGCGTCGGAGAACGACAGATACGTGGCCCGAGCCATGCTCCAGAATGCGGTGGTCTCGGCCGAAGGCCGACTTCCCCTCTGCCAGGACACCGGCACCGCCACCATCGTGGCCAAGAAGGGCGCCCGGGTGTTCACCGGCGGCGGCGACGAGGAGGCCCTCACGCGGGGCGTCTTCAATACCTACACCACCGACAACCTGCGCTACTCGCAGACGGCGCCGCTGAGTCTGTACGAAGAGAAGAACACCGGCTCGAACCTGCCGGCGCAGATCGACCTCTACGCTGCCGACGGCGACGAGTACAAGTTCCTCTTCATCGCCAAAGGCGGCGGCTCGGCCAACAAGACCAGCCTCTACCAACAGACCAAGGCTCTGCTGAATCCCGAGACTCTGCTGCCTTTTCTGGTTGAGAAGATGAAAAGCCTGGGCACGGCAGCCTGCCCGCCCTACCACATCGGCTTCGTCATCGGCGGTACCAGCGCCGACTGGGTCCTGAAGATGGTGAAGCTGGCCACGGCTGGCTACTGCGACAACATGCCCTCAACCGGCGACGTCACGGGCCGCGCCTTCCGCGATAGGGAGCTGGAGCAGCAGCTCCTGGCCGAGAGCCGCAAGATGGGCCTCGGCGCGCAGTTCGGCGGTCCCAACTTCGCCCACGACATTCGCGTCATCCGGGGGCCGCGCCACGGCGCCTCCTGTCCCGTGGGCATGGCCGTGTCGTGCTCCGCCCACCGCAACGTGAAGGCCAAGATCGACAAGCATGGCGTCTGGATCGAGAAGCTCGACAAGAATCCGGCGCGCTGGCTCGAGGGCGCGGCCGCGGCCGACGGCAGCGAGCCGGTGAGCATCGAACTCGACCAGCCGATGGATGCCATCCTGGCCGAGCTCACCAGGCACCCGGTGAATACCCGCCTGTCGCTCACCGGCACGATGATCGTCGGACGCGATATCGCCCACGCCAAGATCAAGGAGCGGATCGACGCCGGCGAAGGCATCCCCGAGTACCTCAAGAACCACCCCATCTACTACGCCGGCCCGGCCAAGACCCCCGAGGGGATGGCCTCCGGCTCCTTCGGCCCCACCACCGCGGGCCGCATGGACTCCTACGTCGACCTCTTTCAGTCGCTGGGCGGCTCGAAGATCATGATCGCCAAGGGCAACCGCTCCCAGGCCGTCACCGACGCGTGCGAGAAACACGGCGGCTTCTACCTCGGCTCGATCGGCGGACCGGCCGCCGTGCTCGCCAGGGACAACATCACCAAGGTAGAGGTCCTCGAGTTCCCCGAGCTAGGCATGGAGGCCGTCTGGAAGATCGAGGTGAAGGACTTCCCGGCGTTCATCCTGGTGGACGACAAGGGCAACGACTTCTTCCAGAATCTGTAGCTCGCCCCCAGCAGAGCGGCTCGGTCGTCTCGCGCTGCAGCGTCGTGCGGTTCATGGCGACAGCCCTCCCGGTCGACTATGACAATGCCGGGCTGGGTTCACGTCGCTAGCAGCCCGTGGTAGAAGTCCAGATGGTCGCGCGACAATGGATTGCGGGCGTCTGCACTTCTAGCACGGGCTACTAGAGGCGGCACGCGCCTCTCGATCACTTTCAACCCGGTCACCAGTCGTGCAACTGTGCTTTGAGCGCCCGTCGCAAGGCGGCTTCTCTCCAAGCGCCCTCGGCGACGACCTGACCGGCGATCGACACCTGCGGACCGCCAACCGAAGCCTCGGCGGGCTCGAAGGAAAAGCTCGGCTGGAGCTCGTGCTCGGCAAGGGCGGTCGTGACGGTCCCCGTGATCCGATCGCGTTCTTCCCCCGGTTCGGCGCTCACCACCACATCGATCTCCGAGTAGAGGTCCCGTATGTCCTCGCCCCGGTGGCGCTTGTACTCGCGCCACAACGCTCTACGGTAATCCTCTTCCATGGTGGCCGGCACGTAGTTGTCTCTGTCGAGAGCGTCCGTCAAGAGCGCGACGAGCTCCTCACGGTCCTCCAGACCGGAAGCATCTGCCCTCTCGAGCGCCGCCTGCAGCCCGACGAGTCCGACGCGATCGAGCCCGACCAGCACCTTCGAGACCAATCTCGTGCAGCCCTTCATAGCTCCCTCTGCTCCATGCCTCACCGACTGGCCCTCGATGTCCTATCCGGATGGGCGCCGTGATGGCATCAGCAGGCAGCATGAGCACGCTACCAGGGCATGGGTGGACCTGCCACAACAACGACGTTCGCATCGCCTCGGGGAGGTCCTGGACCGGACTGGTTGGAACACCCGTCCCAAACGCCGCACCAGGTCCCAGAGGCGCGCTCGAGAAGCGGTCGAGATCGAGGCCGAGGACGCGCGCGCTGCCGTTGACCTCGGCTTCAGGGCGAGGATCCTCGTTCAGGCCATCCCCCACAGCCGGGCGAAGACAAACGATCGATAGCGTCAACGGCAACTTTCAGCCGGCAGCCTCCCTACCGGGCGCTGCGGCTCCTTCCCTTCTGGGCGCTGAGCCAGCAAGGAGACCCGGGAATGCCGATCAGACTTCTCACGGCTGCCCTCATCATCTCTTTCGTGCCCACTAGCCTGAGCGCCGCTGGTTTCTACCTCGGCGCAGGCATTGGACCGGAGGTCGAGGCAGGGGTCTTCCGTCGCGAGCTGGAGCGCTTCGCGGAGGCCGATGGCGGGACTTGGAAGCTCTTCGGCGGCGTTGAGCTGGGTCGTCATTGGGCTCTCGAGGCGGCGACGCTCGAGCTCGGCGACCAGCGCTGCTGCGGCGGCAATGTTGCCGACCTCGGCTTCACCTCGCTTGTCGGAGGCTACTCGCTGGCCGCCTTGGGTCGCTGGCCGGTTGGCCATTTCGTTCCCTTCCTGAAGGTCGGCCTCCTGTTCTGGGGGGAAGACGGCGAGTTCGTCACGCTCGTCGGAACCTCGCCTCGTTTGGCCGACGGCACCGATCTTCTTCTTGGCGCCGGTCTCGAGGTGCAGCTGTCCGCGCGTTTCGGAATCCGGGCGGAATGGGAGCGCTACGAGTTCGACGGCGCCACCAGCGACAGCGTGACGGCTTCGCTGGTGGTCCGATTCCGTCGATCAGAGCCGGTCGCACCGGTACCCGCCGTGGCATCCTTCCAGCCCAACCACTTCCCCGGCTCCCAACGACCCTGCGCATAGGCGGAGGCGCCCAGCGCAGCCCGGAGCGGCGCATCCGTCGGGCAAGAGCAGGAGAGTCACGCGCGCGCCACGGGCCGTCGCCTCTACGAGTTCACCGTCACTCCGCAGTGGCACAACTCAATCGCACATGAACAGTCCTCTTCGTACTCCGGGCGATTGCTATAGAGATCGCCCTCCTTGGAGACCAGCTCCAGGGCCACGAGAGCATCCAGCAGGATCCTCAGCCCTCGCTGCGAGCCGTCGGTCCGGTCGGCGATCTCCTCCACCGAAGCTCCCGGGCCCCGCAGCAAATCCCCGACCGTCGAGCACGAAGCCGGCCACGCCTCGGCCGGCGGCTCGCTCCGCGTGCTCCAGGAACTGATCCCGGCCACCGTAGCTCCGGCCTTGGACGAACACGATCCTTGGATGCGGTCCCGCGCCCTCGGGTAGCAACAGCGTACCGGCCAGCTCGACTCCATCGGAGCTCGTGAAGCTTAACTCGTGGCTCGCGCCGCGCGAGACGGCTGCCCTGGCGCCGAGCGCGGCGAGGGCGACCGTGAGCAAGAGGGTCACAAACAGCTGACGAACGTGGGGGCGTGCGGCACCCTTTTCCGTGCTGATATCCGTCAGAGTCATGCTCGCTGCCGGCGGAACGCTCACCCTGGTTTCCGACAGTACCTCGAACACATCGTTGGCGTCGTGGGCAAAGGTGCCGTCAGACGCCACGGTCCAAAAGGGCTTCGGAGCCCAGGGTGACCTATAGATCGCCGAACACGTAGGCGGACCCGGCGTCGGTCCCTCCGGCGCTGTCGTCAAAGGGAGCTCCAACCAACACGGTGTTCGCCGAAATCGCCACCGAAGTGCCGAACTCATCGGTGGGACCGCCGTCGGAGGCCAGCAGCTTGGTCCCGGCATCCCACACCCCGTCGCTGCGGGTGAACACATAGGCCGACCCGGAGTTGATCCCGGCATCGTCGTTCAAGAAGGCGCCGATCACGGCGCTTTCCCCGGAGATCGCCACCGAGATCCCGAAGAAGTCGAAGGCGGCGGCGTCGGAGGCGACCAGCTTGGTCCCGGCGTCCCAACCCCCGCCGTCGCGGGTAAACACGTAGGCCGCTCCCGAGCCGGCCCCGCCGTCGGTGTCGCGCGCGGACGATCCTCGTCTTCGCCCTCAGGCTGTTCCTGATGCGCTAGCCGTCGAGGGCGAGCACCCGTCGAAGCCACGCACCAATCGCTTGAATCTCCTCCAGGCAGACCTGGTGAGCCATGGGGTAGTCGTGGCTCTCGACCCTCCATCCCCGCTCTTCGAGCCAGTCGCGGGTGATCGTCGAAAGCCGGTGCGGCACCATCGGATCGTGAGTGCCGTGAGCCTGGAAGATGGGGATGTCGCGATTGGCCGGCGAAAGTTCGGGCTCGACCGCCTCGGGGGCGACCAGATAGGTCGAGAGGGCCATTATCCCGGCGAGCCGCTGCGGATAGCGCAGCCCGCTGAAGAGGGCGATCGCTCCGCCTTGGGAGAACCCGGCGAGCACGATCTTCTCGGCCGGTAGGCCACGCTCGATCTCGCGGCGGAGAAGCCGTTCGACCTCGCCGCCGCTCTTGCGGATTCCCGCTTCGTCCTGCCCCCGGAGATCGAGGCTCGTGATGTCGTACCAGGCGGGCATCACGAGCCCGCCGTTGAGGGTCACCGGGATCCGCGGAGCGTGGGGGAAGACGAACCGCACCCCGTGGTTCTCCGGCAAGCCGAGCTCCGGAACGATCGGGGCGAAGTCGTGGCCGTCGGCGCCGAGCCCGTGCAGCCAGATCACCGCTGCCCGCGTTTCGCCGGCAGGTTCCTGTTCGACACAGGGGAGCAGTGCGGCCTCGGCCTTCGCGGTCAGTCGAGGTCGATCCAGACTGGGGCGTGGTCGGAGGCGGTCAGGCCGTCCTTCTTCTTGCGGTACTCACGGTCGATGACGACGTCGCGCGCCCGCGCCCGCACCGCCTCGGTGGCGAGCACGAAGTCGATCCTCAGCCCCCAATTGCGGTGGAAGGCGCCCATCCGGTAGTCCCACCACGAGTACATCCGGGTGTCCGGGTAGAGGTCGCGGTAGGTGTCCACGAGGCCCAGGTCGAGCAGGCGCTGGAATCTCGCCCGTTCGTCCGCGGTGTGGAAGATTCGTTGCGCCGTCTTCTCCGGCGAGTGGTGGCTGTCGAGGTCGGTAGGGCAGATATTGAAGTCACCGCAGAGCACCGCCGCCGTCTCGTCGGCGTGCACCGAGCTCCAGTGCGTCGCCAGCGAATCGAACCAGGCGAGCTTCTTCGGGTAGTCCTCGTGCTCGAAGCTCTTGCCGTTGGGGCAGGGACGGAAGATGACCGGTGAAATGAGTAGCCTGTCACCGTAATTCTGCAGACCTCTGGAAAGGTGAGCTATGAGACGTGGCTCAAGCGCCAGAACGTCGAGACTCAGGACTTCATCTTGGGACCGGCGCGGGCGCGGCTTTGGCGTCGAGATCCGACGCTGAGAATCTCTACCTTCACCGACAGCGGCGGTCGACCGCTGACGTTGGCGCAGCTCGCCGTCCGCGAGGCCGATTCGCTGCTCAATCTCTCCGACGACGAAGTGCGAGCAGTGGCGCGTTGGATCGGCGAGGTCCGGGTGCAACGGCTGCTGCGGTCCAAATGAGACGCCGACGCCGCCTCAGAGATTTGATTGGGTTAATCTCAGATCCTCGAACGAGACGGAAGAGGGGGGGGAAACGTGAAAGAGACAGGATTTCTGCTTACCTTTCTGGCAGTCGCGTCGTGGTCGCAAGCCCAAACAACCATCTTCGAGGATCAAAAGCTCGTTGGGGACACTGTAGGTCCAGGCTTTACTTTTGGCTGGTCGGCGGACGTCGACGGGGATCTTCTTGTTCTGGGGGCACCCGAACGCGCTCACGCCGGGGGGGCGGGGGCAGGGCGAGCTTACGTCTTTCGATGGGAAGGTGCCGCGTGGGTACAAGAAGCTGAGCTTGCGTCAGCGACTGGTGCGTCCGGCGACGAATTCGGGACTTCGGTGGCAATCAGCGGGGTTACCGTGGTCGCTGGAGCGCCCGAGGACGGAAGCAACGGCGAGGGCGCGGCCACGATCTTCGAGCAGGATCGAGGTGGCCCCGGGAACTGGGGGGAAGTGCTGACGGTGGTTCCTCCTACTACCTATCGGGAGTTTGGGCAATCAGTCAGTGTTGACGGGGATCGGGTAGTGGTCGGCGCGGGACCATTCGGTCCGAATGACGCCGGGGTCTTCATCTTCGAGCGTGATCAAGGAGGGCCAGGAAACTGGGGGGAGGTCACGGTTCTTTACGAGGAGCATCCGACGGACCCCTTCGGCGCCAACATGTTCGGAGAGTCGGTGGCGATCTCTGGTGACACTATTGCTGTCGGTGACGCTCAGGCGCAGGAACTTCCTGGAGGATCATCTATAGGGGCAGTCTTCGTCTTCGGCAGAGATCAAGGGGGGCCAGGAAACTGGGGTCTCGTGAAGCTTGTGCAGCAATTGGACCCAGAGGCAGGCGACGATTTCGGAGGGAGCGACACTGTCCGAGTTCTCGGAGACAGACTACTCGTCGGTGCACGCCAGGACAATGACAATGGCACTGCATCAGGGTCGGCGTACATCTTTGAGCGTGACCAAGGAGGGGCAGAAAACTGGGGGCAGATCAAGAAGCTCTTTCCGTCCGACACGGCCTCGTCTGATTTCTTTGGACAAGGAGTCGATCTTTTTGCAGATCAGGTTGTGGTGGGCAAAGTCGGTGACGATGGCATCGATGGCACCTTCAGTGGCGCGGCGTACGTCTTCGAGCAGAATCGAGGTGGCCCAGGGAACTGGGGGGAACTCGTCCAGCTCCTAGCCGCGGACGTGGTTCAGGGCGGGTTGGAGCAAGTCCTGGGACTTGCCGCAGCGGTGGGATCTCGCGGAGTTGTCGTCGGAGCCCCGTATGACGATGAATCTGGGGCTGAGTCCGGCGCTGCGTACGCCTACTACCAACCAGGAGAGATCTTCGCCGACGGCTTCGAATCGGGTGACACCTTAGCCTGGTCCAGCACGGTGCCTTAGGCGGCCCCGGCGGGCCGGTAGACAGACACCATGAGCCGGTCTGGCGCGGCCCTACTGGATCGTCCAGGCCCCAAAGAATCTAGTGCCGGACCACTCTGAGATTTTCACGGACAGACTCGTTGACCTGTTGGTTGGCCTGATCTACCGGTTCGGCCAAGCACAGGGATCGACTGCAGAGCCCTAGCCGAGGTTCCTGTCGACGAAGAAAGTCGGCTCAGGTGGCAGAGGTAGAACTGCTCGTCGCGGTCCCCTTCTCGATCCGAATGATGAGAGGATCGGGCGCGACGGATCGCGAGCGCGCCCTGCGGTGCTTCGGTCCGTCGCCTCGCAAGTGACCCGAGTTCTCGAAAAGGGAGGACCCCCTCCGCCAGTTTGGGCATATTGAGTGGAGGCGACTCACCCCTCGTGGTCCACTGGTGGTCCAATTCGAGTGGACCAAGATCGCTTAGCCAAGGTA
>CALZKB010000241.1 GCA_945787575.1 Thermoanaerobaculia bacterium
CGACGTGGTGGTCAATGCGCCGAACGACGCTCTGTGCGACAACGGCATGTTCTGCGACGGTGCCGAGACCTGCGACCCGGTCAACGACTGTCAGGCGGGCACGCCGCCGGTAGTCGACGACGGTGTCGGCTGCACCGACGACTCCTGCGACGAGGTCAACGACGTGGTGGTCAACGCGCCGAACGACGGCAACTGCGACAACGGCATGTTCTGCGACGGTGCCGAGACCTGCGATGCGGTCAACGACTGTCAGGCGGGTGCGCCGCCGTGTGATCCAGGGTCCGAGACCTGCGACGAGGCGGGTGATGTCTGCGTGCCGATCGGCTGTCAGTCGGACGCCGAGTGCGACAACGGCGAGTTCTGCGACGGCGCGGAGACTTGCGACACCGGCACCGGTGAGTGCCTACCGGGCACGCCGCCGGTGGTCGACGACGGAGTCGGCTGCACCGACGACTCCTGCGACGAGGTCAACGACGTGGTGGTCAATGCGCCGAACGACGCTCTGTGCGACAACGGCATGTTCTGCGACGGTGCCGAGACCTGCGACCCGGTCAACGACTGTCAGGCGGGGCACGGACGATACGTGCAACGAGGACACGGACGAGTGCGACAACGTCTTCGACCCGACCAACGATCCGACCTGTGAGCTGGCTGTCGATCTCGACATTGCGCAGTTCAAGGCCACCAAGAGGGCCGACCTCTCCGGCCCTGGGCAGCAGGGGCCGAAGCCTATCGACCTCAAGCTGGTGGTGAGCAATGGAGGCCAGGTCGACGAGCCGCGGCCGGCCCAGATCACCGGTCTGCTGCCGAACGGCGATGAGGTGCTGGTCTTTGACCAGCTCGTCTCGGATGACGTCGGCGATGGCAAGACCACCTACCGGGCGAGCTACATGCCGACGCAGGTCGGAGACGTTCTGTGGACGGCCGAGATCTTCGATAACGATGAGGACATCGATGTGGCTACAGCCGTGACCAAGGTCGTTCCCTAGCGGCTTCCAGCACGGACGACGAATCACCTCAGGAGGGCCGCGCAGGCCCTCCTCTTTTGTCCGGTTCGCCGCTCTGGACTGAGAGCTTGAAGTGACGGCGCGTCTACTTCCCTTGCCGCGGCAAGAGTCTGGGGGACCCGCTATGTGAGGCCTCACAGGTTCAACCCCCCTGTGAGGCCTCACAGGTTTATCCGGACTGAGACCTCAGAGGCCCAAGATGAGGCTCATGGAGCCCTCGGGTCTCGAGCGCCGTCAGAAGTCGGAGAGCAGGCCGATCTCCTCGTCGATCCAGTCCAGCAGCAGAGAGCGCTCGGCGTCGCTCAGCCGCGCTCCCCAATGAAGGAGGAGATAGCTATCGAGCGGCATCGTCCTCTCCGAGATCTGCTTCCTCATCTCGCCCAGAAAGAACTGTTGCGCTTGACCGTCCAGAAAAGGCCACTCGGTCAGGTTCAGGTTGCTGCGGCCGCGACGTACGTGCCGAGTTACGAACCAGGAAGCAGGAGCCACCCGAGCGTACCAGGGCCAGCGTGTGCGGTTGGAGTGACAGTCGTAGCAAGATCGCCTGAGCACGGCGTGCACCTCGGATGGCGCGAGAATCTCGACGGTCGCCGGCGGATTGGTACGCTCGACCGGGACTAGCTGGGCTGCAAGCAGCAGCGTGACAACAACAAGCGCGATCCGCGTCGGGAAGTTCCTCATGTCTCGTCGCAAAACGTCAGGAGCCCCAGTATGCCCGTCTTGGGGCGCCACTCAAACGCCCGCCAAGAAGTGCCCCACGCGCCAACCGGGTGACAGCGCCGTCTCGTCCCCGATTGAGACCTCCCCGATTGAGACCTCACAGGTTTACGGAGGGTCGCCGCTCAAGCGTCGTTGGATAGCGCGGCTCGTGATCTCGACGAGGATCGGGTCGGGTCGAGGACGGCGCGGTCCTTCGCTTGGCGCCACAGGAGTCGGGGGGAACCAAGCTCGAAGGTGCGAAGCGGGCGAGAAGCTACGTCAGAGCCCGTAGATGGCGGAGATCGAGAGGGCACCTTCCAGGTTCGAGAAATCGGCCCCCAGATCGAGCTGCAGGCGTCGGAAGGCCAGTCCCAGGCCCACGGCCCGGTGAGTCTCAATGCCCTGACTCCTCTCGCCCGTGCGGTGGATCCGGTGATCGGGCTCGCGCCAGATGCCGGCGCGCAAGGCAACCACCGGCTTGCCTAGGAGGAGGGCATACTCGCCCCCGAGGTGTAGCTCGTCCCCGTCCTCGAGCACGAGATCGTCGTCGGGGAGGCTCTTGAGCAGCGACGAGTAGCGGATCCGGTCCCACTCGAAGGCGGCAGTGAGCTTACCGTCTGGGGTGCGGAAAGCGAGGCCGAACCCGCCGCTGTCCGGGAGGTCCAGGGGAAGGGGCAAACCGGTCCCCACGTCGAAGTCGAGATCGGCTCCCTGACGATAGAACGCCCCGACTTTCCACAGCTCGGTCCAACGCCACACCAGTCCCGCGGTGACGCCCCAATCCGTACTCGACAGCTCACCCAGCCTACCGCCGAAGTAGGACAGGCCGATTCCCAGGCTCAGAGGATCGCTCAACCGGTATGCAGCGGAAACGCCGTAGTTTCTCACCCTGAAAGTCTCTTCGAGACCGAACTCGACGCTCGCCAGACGGTTGCCGTAGGCCGCGATGCTCCAACGCCGTGCGGGGTAGACGTAGGAGAAGAAGCCGAGACCGGTGAGGTCCGTCGCGTCCTCCGACTCCGAGAAATCGCTGGAGATCTCGAGACGCAGTTCGGCCGACACCTCGGGCCGTGTCAGTTGATCGAGGCCGGCAGGGTTGGAGAAGGCGGCGGTCGCGTCGTCGGCGAGGGCCACGAAGGCGCCACCGAGCCCCACGCTGCGCGCCCCGGGATTGGACAGGGTCAACTGGAAGGCCGGCGGCAGCGGCTGCGCGGAGGAGCTTGGGGCCGCCAGACCAGCTGCCAGGAAGACGAGGGCTCGCAGGCAAGCACACCGTCTGTTCCGAGAGCAGACGACGTCGCCAGCGCTCTGACCGTTGCTCGTCTCGCCGACGTCGAGCACTACGGCATCGTAGCACCGAGCCGCCCCCGGGCGGATCGTAGGGCGGCGATCGGAATGCAGCGAGGAACTTGGCACCGCAAAGCACTTGGGAGACCTCACAGATTCCCTCGAGGCTCAAGTGGCCGTCAGAGCAACTCCTCGATTGATTGACAAGAACATAGCTCAGCCCCTAAAGTATGACGAAGTATGACACAGGAGTCTGCGGTAATCCGATGCGGTCCAAGGCCAGATTGACGATCACTCTGTCCCACGACTTGCTCGATCGACTCGATCGGGCGATCGACGGC
Source organism: Thermoanaerobaculia bacterium (assembly GCA_945787575.1). GTDB lineage: Bacteria > Acidobacteriota > Thermoanaerobaculia > Multivoradales > JAHEKO01 > CALZKB01. Next base: position 3,335 of record CALZKB010000241.1, read on the forward strand.
CGCGACTTGCACAACCGCTCCCAGGCGATCGAGACCCTGCTTCGGCGGGTGCTGCGACCGACAGTCCGCAGTGCCGTCGTCCTCACCGGGGGATCGCATGACGGCGATCACATTCCGCCGTCAGCTCCGATTGGTGGACGCCCTCTCATTCTCCACACGATTCGCCATCTTGCCGAGGCCGGAATCCGCTCGGTACACATTCTCGCTGGAGTGCACGAAGCGGAGCTCAAAGAGCTCACAGGCAGCGACGAGTACTTCGGCACGAGCATCAACTACATCAGCGAAGCGCGCCGCCGAGGTACGGCTGGAGCACTCAAGCTGGCGGAGCAACACCTGACGGACGAGTCGTTCCTCGTCATCCACGGAGACGTGCTGACCGACATCGACATCACCGAGTTCATCGACTTCCATCTGAACGAAGCCTCTCTGGCCACGATCGCGGTGAAGCCGAGGCAATCGGAACCGCACTACGGCCAGGTCATGCTACAGGGCAACCGTATTACAAACTTTTTCGAGACCGGGCGCGATGGGGGCATCAGCATCGTCAACACTGGCGTCTACCTATTCCAAGCGGGGGTCTTCGGCCTGATCGAAGAGGGGCGCACGACCCAGCTCGAGACCGACGTCTTCCCTCGGCTCGCCCAGATGGGCGAGCTGAGTGCTTTTCTCTTTCAAGGAATTTGGTACGACATCAGCATGCCAGAAAACTACGACCGGGCAAGGGTGCGATGGGGCGAGAAAGGAGCTTGAGCGTATGTCGGACACATTGCGATCGAATCGTGACTCGGTGATTCAGCAATCGGAGGCGCCGCCGGAGAGAAGCTCGTCGGAGAGCCCAGCGGTTGAGACCGAGGGTGACTCCGGAAGGGCGGGTCTCGGAATCGAGGATCTCTTCGGCGACTACTCGGAGCAGACGGGCGCTTTTTTCGGCTAGCTTCCCACTCGGATGAGGCCAGAGCCGACCTCACCGCCTTCCCGGTCTTCGCGAACGGCCGCTCTCTGCGTGCTACGATCCCAGCCCGCTTGAGGAAGAGGATCGAGCCCGTCCGGCGCCGCCGCCGGCGCGAGCCGACAGCCGGAAACGCCGGCGCCGCTCGGTAACCGTAACTCTGAATAGGAGGCTTTTCATGAAGAGATTCCTATTGGCCACGCCCCTGCTCGTGGCGTTCTCGTTCGCTCCTGTGGCCGACGCCGGTGGCCCCGACTACGATGCCATCGCCGACAACCTCGTCAACCAATCGGCCGCGGTTCGACCCGGCGAGATCGTGGTCATCGGAGGCGGCGTCAGCGAGGTCGAGCTCATGGGCGCGATCCAGGTCGCGGTCTCGAAAGCCGGCGGCCAACCGGTACTCACCCTCAACCTCCCCGAGGCCAACAAGCGGGCCCTGATGGAGACCTCGATGGAACACCTGGGACAGCTTCCCACGGCCAACCTGCTGATGACCAAGATGGCCGATGTGTTCATCAACGTCGGCTCGGTCCAGGATCCGGGCTTGTTCTCGGACGCGCCCGAAGAGCGGCTCGCCGCCGCGAGGAAAGCTGGCGTGCCACTGACGCGCGCGCTCAACATCGCCCGCTTTCGGAGCGCGACACTCGGTCAGACCGGCGGGATCCCAACCGAGGCCTACGCCGACTCGGTCGGCGCGGACTACGAAGAGATCAGCGAGATCTTCTGGAAGGCGGTGGAGGTTCCACCGGCCGACTTGGCCGCCAAGGCCGTCGCCGTCGCCGCCATGCTCGAGGAAGGTGCGATGGTCAGAGTGACCACCGCCGCCGGTACCGACCTCAGCTTCGCGATCGGCTCGGAGGACGCGCGGATCAACGCCGGTAGGACCGCCGACGTGGTCGCGCCGAGCGGCTCTGCCAACATCTGGCTGCCGGCAGGAGAGGCCTATGCCTGCGTCAAACAAGGCAGTGCCAGCGGCAAGCTGATCGTGCCGTGGACCCAGTTTCGCGGCCTCGGCGTGGAGAATCTCGAACTGACCTTCGAGAACGGCCGGGTGACCGGGTTCTCCGCCGACACTCATCAGGAGACGCTTCAGGAGTTCTTCGACTCTTCGAGCGATGACCTGAGGGAGTTGTCGATCGTCGATCTCGGGATGAACTCCGAGAGCCGCACGCCCTCAGGCTCGAGCTACAACTCCTGGGAGATGGGCGGCATGGTGACGATCGGCCTGGGCAACAACGGCTGGGCCGGTGGCGGCAACGACTCGGATGGAGCGATGAGCCTGCACGTGAGCGGCTCGACCCTCAGCATCGACGGCGAGACCGTGGTCAAAGACGGCAAGCTCGAGATTTAACGACAGAGTGAGAGAGCGAGCCTAGGCAGACCGATGGGGAAGCGCGTTCGTCTGTCTTTTTGGGGAGCCTGTTATCTTCTCGCCATCCGGGCCTCCACGGCGACCGTGTCTTTCTTTCCGCCGAGGGTGACCTGTGGACGGCGCCGCTTGCAGGAGGGGAGGCCCAACGGCTGACTCGCCATCCGGACGCGGAAACCCAGGTCGCGGTCTCAGCGGACGGCGAGCTGCTGGCGTTTGCCGCAAGCTACGATGGACCCTTGGAAGCGTACGTCATGCCCGTTTCCGGCGGCATGCCCAAGCGGGTGAGCTTCGACGGCGCGCGGATCGATGTGCTCGGTTGGAGCCCCGAAGGCGTGATCCTCTACGCCAGCCGGGCACACAGCGGTCCCAGCCAACGCCGTGTCATCCGGATGGTGAATCCGGAGACTCTGGAGACCACCACGCTGCCGGTGCTCGACGCCAATCAGGCCGGCGTCGATCCCGAGAGTGGCAGCGTCGCCTTTACTCGTTTCGGTCTGCGGATTACCGGTGACCACGTGCGCCGCTATCGCGGCGGCGCAATGGCGCAGCTGTGGCGGCTGGACTCGAGCGGTGCCCGGGAGGCGGTACGACTGCTCCCGGACCTCGGTGCCAACGTCACCGACCCGATGTGGTGGCGCGGCCGGATCTACTTTGTGAGCGACCTGAGCGGGACGTCGAACCTCTGGTCGGTCGACCGCGACGGCGGCGACCTCGAGCAGCACACCCATCACGAAGTCTGGGCGCTGCGAGAACCGGCCTTGCAGGACGGTCGCGTCGTCTATCAGCTCGGCGCCGACTTGCGGGTTCTGGACCTAGCGACCGGTGCCGATCGCACGATACCGATCCAGCTGGTCGGTGATTTCGACCTGCGGCGCGAGCGTTGGCTGTCGAAGCCGCTGGATTATCTGGATTCCGCGAACCCCTCGCCCCGTGGAGACAGGGTGGCGCTGACGGTGCGCGGGCGGACGGCTCTGGCCGGCCTCGGTCCCCTGCGCCGGGTGGAGCTCGCCAGCTCGGGCACCCACCGGGTTCGCGCGGCCGTGCCCGGGGCCGAAGGGCGCTGGGTCTATGCCATCAGCGATGCCAGCGGCCAAAACGAGATCTGGCGGTTTCCGACCGGTGGCCAGAACGAAGCCGAGCAGCTGACCACCGACGGCGGCGTCCATCGCTGGCGGCTTCACCCGTCTCCGGACGGTCGCTTTCTGGCGCACGACGACAAGAACGGCGACCTCTGGGTGCTCGATCTGGCTTCGGGCGAGAATCGCCGGATCCACTCGGTCGGGGGAGGTGTGGATGATGCCTTTGGCACGCCTGCTTGGTCGGCGGACGGCGAAACGATCGCTATTGCGCGCCCTGGCGGTCCCCGGGAGGTGAATCAGATCGTGCTCCACTCGCTGACCGATGATCGCAGCTCGGTCCTCACCAGCGATCGTTACGAGTCCTTCTCGCCGGCGTTTTCGCGGGACGGGGAATGGCTCTACTTTCTTTCCAATCGGAACTTCCAGGCCAACCCGACGAGCCCCTGGGGCGATCGGAATCTGGGGCCCGCGTTCGATCGCCGGAGCTTGATCTACGCCCTGGCGCTGCAGGCGGAGAACCGGTTCCCCTTTCAGAGCACCGACGAGCTGCAGTTGAACGGATCCTCCGAGAAGGGAGACGAAGACGAGGAGGGGCAGATTCCCTCGATCGAGTTCGACGATCTCGCCGAGCGGCTCTTCGAAGTACCGGTGGCCCCTGGGAACTACAGCCTCCTGAGCGTTGGCGAAGATCGGTTGTTCCTGCTCGACCGCGACGCCGGACCGGACGAGGCGCCGAATCTGAGAACCCTCGAGGTGACCGACCAGTCGCCGAAGCTGGAGACCTTCATGGAGAAGGTGGCCACCTACTCGCTGTCGGGAGATGGCAAGAGGCTGTTCGTGATGAAGGACGGCGAGGCCAAGGAGATGTTTCTCGTCGATGCCGGGGCCAAGGTTCCCGAGGATCTCGAAGCCGCCAGGGTCCGGGTCGGAGACTGGCAGCTGGCGATCACCCCCCGAGAGGAATGGCGACAGATGTTCGTCGATGCTTGGCGCATGCACCGGGACTTCTCTTTCGATCCGGACATGCGTGGCTTGGATTGGGAGGCGGTGAAGGCGCGGTACGAGCCGCTGGTCGAGCGGGTCACCGACCGCTGGGAGCTGGACGATCTGCTGGGGGAGATGATCGGGGAGTTGGGCATCCTGCACTCGCAGGTCGGACGCGCCGACCTGCCTTCAGATCAAGAGGCCGCCGAGCCGGCTTCTCTGGGCGCCGAGTACGAGCCGACGGAGAACGGACTGGAGATCACCCATATCTACCTCAGCGATCCCGAGTTGCCCAACGAGAGGGCGCCGCTGCTGCGTCCCGGTGTCGATGCGGCGGTCGGCGACGTGTTGACCGGCGTGAACGGCAAACCGGTGAAGTCGCGCAGCGATCTTGCCAACGCTCTCGAGCACCAGGCGGGCCAGCAGGTGCTGCTCGACCTGCGCCGGGGGGCCGATGCCCATCGAAGCGTGGTGACGCCGGTCGACATGTCCCGGGAAGCGATGTTGAGATACGGCGACTGGGTCTACCGATCCCGCGACGCGGTCGCGCAGGCGAGCGGCGGGCGGATCGGCTATCTGCACCTGCGTGCCATGGGCGCTCGCGACATCGCCAGCTTCGTTCGCGAGTTCTACGCCAACTACGACCGCGAAGGGCTGATCCTCGATGTGCGCAACAACCGTGGCGGCAACATCGATAGCTGGGTGATCGAGAAGCTACTGCGACGGGCGTGGGCGTTCTGGCTGCCGCCGGGCGGCGGCACGCCGGTCACCAACATGCAACAGACCTTCCGCGGGCACCTCGCGGTTCTGGTCGACCAGTTCACCTATTCCGATGGCGAGACCTTCGCCGCCGGCATCAAGTCGTTGAAGCTCGCGCCCCTCATCGGCACCACGACCGCCGGTGCCGGGATCTGGCTTTCGGACCGCAATCGGCTCAGCGATCGGGGTATCGCCCGGATCGCCGAGTATCCCCAGTTCGGAGTCGATGGTCGCTGGTTGATCGAGGGGCGCGGTATCTCGCCGGACATCGAGGTGGACAACTCGCCCGGGGCGGCCTTTCGCGGGCGGGACCAGCAGCTCGAACGAGCCATCGAGTACCTGCAGAAGAAGCTCGCCGAGGATCCGATCCCGCCGCTCGAAGGTCAGGACAGCTTCCCCTTCGGCGAGCAGGGCGAAGACTCGGGAGAGCGTTAGGGGAGCGGCCCCGGGTTCGAGGGGGGATCCGGATCTCGACGCCCGACGGCCCAGCGACTGCGGTCTCCTGGGCTGTGAGTACTCCGCCTGCGAGCTAGACTTGCTGAAATCGGCGTTCCCTAGCAGCCCGTGGCAGACGTCCTGCGGGTCGCGCGGCAAGGGCTTACGGTGCAGCTGCAAGGCGCGAGGAGGAAGCGATACGAGCTATCGTTGACGACGAGTAACACCGCAGATGGGCCGTAATCCCTTGTCGCCCTTCGGGTTGCGGCGGTTTCGGGTGTGCTGCGGTGTTGCCGCGCCTCACCGATGCTACGGCATCGCCACGGCATCGCCTGCGGCTCGGCGCCTGGCATCACACTCGAAAGCGCTCGCAACGCGACCCACAGGACTTCTGCCACGGGCTGCTAGGGTGGAACAGGCGTATGCGTACCCAACCGGCCGGGTCACTTCATCGTTGGCAGTTGCGAATGTTCTGGCTGATGTGGGTGACCTACTCCTCCTTCTATCTGCTGCGCGTGAACATCTCGGTCGCGGTGCCGGAGATCATGAAGACCTTCGCACTGTCTCGAACCGAGATGGGACTGGTGATGAGCAGCCAGTTCCTGCTCTACGCCGTCGGGCAGTTCGTCAACGGTCAGTTAGGCGACCGGATCGATGCGCGGCGATTCGTGGCCGTAGGCTTGTTGACGTCCGCCGCCCTCAATGTGCTCTTCGGTTTCAGTGCCGGAGTGTTGACCTGGATGGTCGTGCTATGGGGACTGAACGGCTACTTCCAGTCGATGGGCTGGGGGCCAACGGTCAAGACGATGGCGAACTGGTTCCCGGTGGGCCGGCGCAACCTGATCGCCGGCCGGCTGGCAACGAGCTATATCCTCGGGGGAGCCATCTCCTGGCTCGTGGCGGGCACGATCCTCGCACGTTCGTCCTGGCAACATGTGTTCTGGTGGCCCGCTCTGCTCACCGCCGGCTTGGCGGTGCACTGGTTTGTCCGCGCCCGCAGCGCCCCCGAGGTGGTCGCCCTGCCGAGCGTGGAGGAGCAGGAGTGCGGCCTGGATTCCGGGGGCTTGGCTCCGGCGAACGGCTACATCGGTTTGCAGGCCACGCTGCGGCTCACCTTGGCCAATCCTCATGTCTGGGCGGCGGCCTGCGGACTGTTCGGGCTCAATATCGTTCGCTACGGCTTCATGGACTGGGCTCCGACTTTCTTCGTCGAGACCTTCGGCGAAACCTCGAGTGTGGCCGCCCTTTACGCGACCGCCTTTCCTCTGGCGGGTGCCGCCGGAGCATTGGCGGCGGGCTGGGCTTGCGAGCGGGTGGGCTCTCGCAGCCAGACACAAGTGGGCATGGTGATGCTGCTCGCATTGGCCCTGACGTGCTGGGCGTTTCCCAGAATCTCGACGGCGGGATCGTGGGCGAGCTTCGCAGCCCTCCTTGCAGTGGGCTTCCTTACGTTCGGGCCCCACATGCTGATAGTGACCGCACTGCCACCGGTTCTGGTCACCCGACAGGCGTCGTCGTCGGTCACCGGCTTCATCGATGCCGTGGGCTACGGAGGAGCCGCACTCACCGGCGGCGTGAGCGGCATGCTGATCGACACTCTGAGCTGGAGTGCTGCTTTCTACTTCTGGGTTGGCGGCGCCTTGCTGGCTGCCGCCATGATGAGGCTCCTCGGGCGCTCGAGGACCCGTCGTCAGGCTTTAGGAACCTGCGCGGGAGCGCACTCACCGTCGAAGGTTCCAGGTGAGCACGGCCACGGCTAGAGACCCAGCTGACCTTGATCGCGCGCTCCACCGCGGCCACGTCGGGCTGAGAGAGCTGCCCAAACCGATCCCGAAGCCGCTTTCTCGACACGGTGACGTCTGGTCGGCCTTCGCCTTGCTCTGCCGCCCCTCGATGGTCACCTGAGCTTCGGTAGGGTACAGGCGGTCGACGTCGCCCGTGAGCGGCACGACCTGCACCCGGTTGAGGCTTCCTCGGCTACCGAGAGGGCGGCAGAGGCCTCGACTGGGGTGACTGGGCACTATGCCAGCAGGGTCGCCAGAATGGACGTCAGCTCCCGGGCACGAAACGGTTTCTGGAGGACCTCGATGGCTCCGAGATGCCTCGCTGTGGAGAGCAGCGTGTCGGGATCGAGGTAATGCCGGGGGCTTCCGCCGGACATGACGACCGCCTTGGTGGCTGGATGCTGCTTACGAATCGAAAGGAGAAGCTCGATTCCGTCGGTCTCTGGCATGACGACGTCCATCACGACGACGTCCGGTGCGCTCTCCTTCAACAGTCCGAGAGCATCTTCCCCGTTCTTGGCGCACGCGACGTCATAATCGTCAGCCTCGAGTTGACGGGCCAAGAGCTCGAGGAGCGCCTCGTCGTCGTCAACGAGCAGGACCCGGCGGCCGCTTCCGACGCGGTTCGAGCTCGCGGTGTCCGATCGGGAACCTGGTGCGAAGCGGTGCAACGCTGGTTCTGCCTCACTCCCCTCCGGCGCCGACCCTCCCGTAGCTGGCGGGCTCGCCCTCGGCGGGCGTCGACGCCTCGATGAACTCGCGAATGTGCCGGTTGGCTTGGGCGAGGTCTTCGCTGCGCAGGTACATCATGTGGCCGCTCCGGTAGCCCTCGAAGCGCATCCGATCGGTCAGTCTGCCGCTGCGGTCCAGGTTCCAGAGGACGTACTTGGCGGTGAAGTAGTCGGTGGCCCCGTCGTAGTAGCCCGACTGCACCATGACCTGGAGAAAAGGGTTCTGGGCCATCGCTTTTCTGAGCTCCTCGGCGACATCGTGTTCGCCGCGGCCCTCCCAGGGTCGGACGGGGCCGAAGAGGTAGTACTGAAGGTCGGTCTCGAAACCGAGCTCTTCCCGCAGGTAGTGATTGATGGCCGGCGCGAAGGCGTGGTTCCAGGAGGTCAGCTCGGGCGGGTAGTCGTAGCGGTCCCCGGCGTCCTTGCGGTCGACCCCGAGATAGCGCGAGTCGAGTCGGCCGATGGTGTAGCCCTCTTCGCGCAGGAGCTCCTTCCAGAAGGCGGAGGCGGGCACGGCCAGGTTGTGGTCGAGCACGAAGGTCTCCGACAGTCCCGCATACCGTGCCACCTGCCGGGCGATCTCGCTGCGCCTATCCTCCGCCAGGAAGCCGCCCCGGGACAGGGCGGGCAGGTATTCGTCCAAGGTGAACCGCTCCACCTCGGCCAGCAGCTCGTCGAGCTCGAGGCCTTGGAGGTCCGCGGCCAGCTGGCCGTGGTAGTGGGCCGCAGCCGCGAAGTAGGGGAGCTTGAGCACCGGAGACCGGGGCGCCGGCCCCTCGGGCACCATGCCCAGACCGGTCGGTGAGACGAGGATCACACCGTTCAGGTACATCCAGTGGCGGTCCTGGAGCTCCCCGGCCAGACCCGACACGCGGGTGGTGCCATAGCTCTCCCCGATGAGGTATTTGGGCGAGCGCCAGCGTCCCTGGCGCGAGACGAAGACGTCGATCCAGTCGGCCAGGTACGTGATGTCCGCCTCGACGCCAAAGAAGACCTCCCGGTCGATCTCGTCGTCCAGCACCCGTGAGAAGCCCGTGTTGGCCGGGTTCACGTAGACGATGTCGGTCACGTCGAGAATCGAATGGGGATTGTCACGCACCCCGTAGGGCTGGACCGGAAAGCCCTCGTCATCGATCACCAGCAGCTTGGGACTCGTATAGCCGAGGTGCATCCATAGCGAGCCCGAGCCCGGCCCGCCGTTGAAGGAAACAAACAGCGGCCGGCGCGCGTGATCGGTGACCCCAGTGCGTTCGTAGTAGGTGTAGTGAAGCGCGGCGACCGTGGCGCCATCTTCGCCGTAGACCGGCTGAGTGCCGGTCGTCACCCGGTAGGGCACCCGCTCGCCCCGAATCGTCACCTCGTCCGTCTTGGTGAGGGCGGTATCCGCGGGGAGCACTCGCTCGGGAAGCGCGACCTCGTCGGTGGGTGAGACCGTCTCGCTGGGGGCCGGCTCTTGCGCTGCGCCGAACGCCGCAACCAGAAGCGCGGAGAGGGCAATCAATCCGGATGCGGACACGACCCGTCGCATATGAGAATTCGCCATGGGAGATCTCCGGTTCGTCGTTTGGGTGTGGGTGGATCCCGCTCGGGGATCCGTCGGAGGCTAGCACGGGCTGGCTGCCCAGAAGCAGATCGAGCACGCGACGGGCTCCGTCACCGGTCGACTCGTCTCTCGCGTCGAGAGCTCGTCCGCTGGGGTCGTCGGCTCGGCCCGCTTCCTAGCGGCTGGTGAGGGTGACGCCTCACCCGAAAGGGTGGGTCCCTTCCCTACCGGAAGAGACGGGCGAAAATGGCCTTTCTAGCGGTTCCCGGCCGGACTCGGTTGTGGCAAGCTCGGAGCACTAAGTTTCAGCTCCCCTTGTCGCCGTCGATGGGCGCGAGGTGGTGATTGCTGCGAGACTCTCCGATCAACCAGAAATGGAGGAGCAGGGTATGAAGAAGAGGATTTGGACTCTCGGCGCCGCGACGCTGGTGATGGCGTTCTTCTGGCTGCTGACCGCACCCGAGGCCGCCGCCGAGAACTATCCGCGCTACAACGACGGGTGTCAGAACTGTCACGGCGCCTTTACCGGCCCGATCTCGCCCAAAGGCACCGTGTTTCCAATGGACAACAAGCACGAGATGCACAGGAACGCTTCATTCATGAACGCCACCTGCAATCTCTGCCATGACTTCAGCGACCCTGATGCCTTCAATCCCCTCCTCGGATCTTCCGCCGGCACCGTCAACAACCCCGGCGTCGGGTGCGTGGGTTGCCATGGACGGGAGATGGACGCCGGCAACGACAGCGTCTCAGCCGGCCGGGGAGCGGGCCTTCGCCAGCA
>CALZKB010000242.1 GCA_945787575.1 Thermoanaerobaculia bacterium
GCAGCATTCTACAGCCGGAGGATCTCGGAAGCCGTCGCGCGCTGTCGCGTGCCGGTCGTGACCGGGCTCGGCCATCAGATCGACGAGTCGATCGCGGACCTCGTCGCTCACACAGCGCTCAAGACTCCGACCAAGGCTGCCGAGTTTCTCGCCGGCCGCGTCGACTCGTCCGATCGATCCCAGCGGGAGATGGCCGCCCGGATGATCGCCGGCGCCGAGCGCCTGATCCAAGGAGGACTCCATCGGGTCGCACGGGCGGAGACGGGGTTCACCTCGCCGCGATTACGGCTCGCCGCCTTGGGAGCGCGTCTCGAGGAGATGGCAGGCTCTCTCGCTCGCGTGGGGGCTCGCGGGCCGATCGCCTCCGAGCGCGCGCTCGCCCGGCTGTCGAACGGTCTCGCGCGTGCCGCCCCGAGGCGGCTCGCGGGCCGATCGCAGCGCGTCGGCACCCTCGGCGAACGTCTCGTTCGAGGTTCGCAGTCCCGGATCAAGACGTTGCGCGCCACCCTGGCCGGATGGGAGGGCATGACCCGAGAGCTCTCTCCCGAGAGGGTGCTGTCGCGCGGCTTCAGCATCACTCGCGATCCTCAGGGGCGTGTCCTTCGCCACGGCGGACAGATCGGTTATGGTGATGTGGTCACGACCCAGCTTGCGGACGGGACCTTCCGAAGTAGGGTGGAGGAATGATGGCGGAGAAGACCAATCCCAAGGAACTGAGCTTCGGGGTGGCGATGGCCGAGCTGGAGAGCATCCTCCGGCGAGTGGAGGGTGACGAGATCGACATCGACGAGCTTGCCGTGGAGCTGCAGCGCGCGGCTCAGCTGCTCGAGACCTGCCGGGAGAAGATCCGTCGTGCCGAGGTGGAAGTGAGCCAGATCGTGCAGACCCTCGATCAGCCGGTCTCGGGAAGTGCCACGACGGACTCGGAAGCGGGTGAGACAGAGAGCCTCTTCCCCGACGAGGGCTGAGGGCGGACGGATGTTCGAGCGGCAGCGCAGCGGTGCCGTCGTCTGTCCGACCTGCGGCCGGCTGGTGGGCGTCCGGGACCCGGCCTGCCCCTACTGCGGCCGCGCCAACCCAGGGATGTTCGGGTTCGCGCGGAGCCTGTCCAAGATCGCCGACGGCGATGGCTTTGCCAAGATCGTCATCGGGAGCTGCGTCGTGCTCTACGTCCTGACCCTTCTGATGCGCCCCGGAGGGATCCGGTTCGAGGGACTGCTCGGCATGTTGCAGCCGGCGGACGAGGCGCTCTTCGTCTTCGGCGCCTCAGGATCACTGCCCGTGTTCGACTACGGCCGGTGGTGGACCGTGCTCTCCGCCTCCTGGTTGCATGGCGGGGTGCTGCACATCCTCTTCAACATGATGTGGATTCGAAGTCTCGCACCTCCCTTGGGCCGCTTCTTCGGTGCCGGCCGAATGATCCTGATCTATCTGGCGGGAGGTGTGGCCGGCTTCGGAATGACGAGCGTCGCCCGTCACCTCGTGCCTAGTGGCATCCCCATCCTCGGGGGAGCTCCTTTCACGATCGGAGCCTCGGCCGCGATCTTCGGCTTGCTCGGAGGGCTCGTTCTCTATGGCCGGCGCACCGGGAGCTCCGCGATGAGCCGCCAGGTGTGGACGTGGGCGATCGTGCTCTTCGTCTTCGGCATCGTGATGCCGCGGGTCGACAACATCGCTCATCTCGGCGGCTTCATCGGTGGCTACGCGGCAGCGGCGATGCTCGATCCGTTGACCCCGGAGAAGCCGGAGCACCTGGTCGCGGCGCTCGTCGGGCTCGCGCTGTCGCTCGCTTCCATCGCCTTGTCGGTCGTTACCGGGTTGATGCTCACATGAGTGAAGAGGCGGCTGCCCGTCCGACGGCGGAGGTCCTGACTCGAGCCGAGGTCGAGCGTTACGGACGCCACCTCGTCATGCCCGAAGTCGGCAGTGTCGGCCAGGAGCGGCTCAAAGCGGCGAGCGCTCTGATCGTCGGGGCGGGCGGTCTCGGCTCGCCTGCCGCGCTCTACCTGGCGGCGGCGGGTGTCGGACGTCTCGGCCTCGTCGATTTCGACTCGGTGGAAGCGACCAACCTACAACGCCAGATCCTCTTCGGGTCCCCGGACGTGGACCGGCGCAAGGTGGAAGTGGCGAGGGAGCGACTGGCGACGATCAACCCGCACGTCGAGGTCGAGGCGATCGACGCCCGTCTCGACCGGTCGAACGCCCTCGACCTGGTGGGGGACTACGGTGTCGTCATCGACGGCTCCGACAACTTCCCGACGCGCTACCTGGTCAACGACGCTTGCGTGCTCGTCGGACGGCCGAATGTGTTCGGGTCGGTTCTCCGCTTCGAGGGGCAGGTCAGCGTCTTCGGCATGGCCGACGGACCGTGTTATCGCTGCCTCTTTCCGGAGCCTCCGCGACCGGGCGTCGTCCCCTCTTGCGCGGAAGCCGGGGTACTCGGGGTGCTGCCGGGGATCATCGGTTCGCTCCAGGCTCTCGAGGCGATCAAGCTCCTTCTCGGGTTCGGGGACCCGCTGGTCGGGCGATTCCTCGTCTTCGATGGCGCCGCCTTGCGGTTTCGCGAGATCGCGCTGCACAAGTCGCCGAACTGCCCGGTCTGCTCCACCGAGCCGAGTCAGACCGGCCTCGTCGAGTACGAAGACGCCTGTCCGGAGCCGGTCTCGACGACCGACACGGCGGTCCCGTTCGACATCGCCCCTGCGGAGCTTCGTAGATGGCTCGACGAGGAACGCGACTTCCACCTGGTCGACGTCCGGACGCATCGCGAAATCCGTATCGCCAGCCTCGATGGGGCGACCGTGATTCCCTTGAGCGAACTGCCGGGCGGACTGGATGAGCTCGACCGCGAGACGACGATTGTCGTCTACTGCCACCACGGTCCGCGTTCCAGGCATGCGGTCGCCTTCCTGCGTCACCGCGGCTTCGCAAGGGCGCGCAATCTCGCGGGGGGGATCGACGCTTGGAGCCGCGAGATCGATTCTTCCATCCCCATCTACTGATCTCGTGCGAGTCTCCCGTTCCGGCCTGCTCGTCGTTGCGGGAGCCGTGGCCGCGATCGGAGCGCTCGCTTGGCTCTCTCGTGGCTGGTCCGCCACGGACCGTAACGACCCTCTTCCGAGATCGCCGACGATGCTGCGGACCGAACGGAGCGAGCCGGCGGGACCCCAAACGGCGGTATCGATCTCCCCCGAGCGTCTTCGGGAGGCGGTCATCGCGATAGGAAGCTCGAGCGAGGGTCGCTGTGGCCCCTACCCACTGGTCTCCAACGTCCGTTTGCCGCGCCTCGCGGCAGTTTGCGAGGAGGTGGTGGCGGTGCTGGACGACGTCTACGCGGACCGTTTCGATCTCCGTCCGATCGGGGAGCCGGCCGAGACGATCCTCGCTTTCGCGAGCGAGCGGGACTTCAAGCTCTTCGCCTCCGTGACTTCGAGATGGAGGGTCGAGGCGAACGGGCGAGCCAGCGCCGCGAACGGCTACGTCGCTCTCGCCTGGGATGAGAACGAAGCGGATCGCGGTGCCGCGACCCTCGTTCACGAGCTGGTCCATTTGCTCAACCGCCGAGCCCTCGGTTCGGCGCTTCCGGCGTGGCTCGACGAGGGCCTCGCCGACGACCTGGCGGATCGGACCGTCGGAGGCAAGCTCGCGCCTGCCGCTTGGCGCCTGAGCATGGACAGAGCCGCCGAAGAGCTCCTGCCGCTGGTCGAGTTCCTGGTTCTCGAGTCCGATGATTTCTATGCCGGGCGGGGGTACTCGAACTACGCCCAGGCACTCCTGTTGGTGCGGTTTCTCGCGGATCACCCGCAGCTGGGAGGCAGCTTCCGGGGCTATTTGCGATCTCTCGCTGACGGCGCGCCGAGGGGGTCGGGCGGCTTGACCGACGCCCTCGGCATTTCGGCGGACGCCCTGGAGCGCGAGTGGCGAGCGTGGGTCGCGGTCCGCCATTCGGGCTTTCGGAGACTCACCAGCGGGGTGGCGAAGCGGGGATCGAGAGCCTTCTGATCCTGTCTGTCCGACGTATACTCGCCGGCCATTGCCGACCATGAGACAGAGAGCGCGAGAGGAGATTGCATGCGAACCCGATTGCCCCTTACCGTGATCGGATTGTCCCTGGCCGCCCTCAGCGCCCCTGAGCGGGGCGCGGCGGACAATTCCGGGGGGTCTTCGGCGGTGTTCGTGAGCGACGTCGTCGTGCCTCACGTCCTCGACGTCGACCTGTCGCGACTGAATCCGTCACCGCCTTGGCAACCGGGCGATCCGATCGAGGTCGTGCCCGAGGGGGTGCACTTCGACGTCGGGTCCGAAGGGAGCCCCTCCTGGGTCGATCCTGTCCGGCAGGGGCCGACCGAAGGTTCGGCCTTCTCGGGAACCCTCGTCACGACCTTCGAGGCGATCCCCTTCACCGGGTCGCTCCCGCCCGACGTGGTGGGAGACGTTGGGCCCGACCACTACATCGCCATGGCCAACGCCTCGCGTTTCGCGATCTTCGACAAGAGCGGCGCCAACCTCGTTCCCGTGACCGACCTGAGCGACCTGTGGGATGGAGGATCTTCGCCCTGCACGGACGGGGACGGCGATCCGATCGTGCGACACGACGGCCTCGCCGACCGCTGGTTCATGACCGAGTTCGACCTCAGTGGCAACACCTTTTGCTGGTACGTGTCGCAGGGGCCGAATCCGGTCACTGACGGCTGGTTCGTCTACGACTTTTCGTCGACCTCGTTTCCCGATTATCCGCAATATGGCGTCTGGCCCGACGCCTACTACGTGGGGACGTTCGAGACCCCCTCGCTCGGGATCTACGCGTTCGATCGCGTCTCGATGCTGGCGGGCTCACCGGCCACTTTCCAGCGATTCACAATCCCCCAGCTCAACGGGTCGAGCTCGCGGGTGACCCGGATACTGCCGGCTGACGTCGATGGGGCCTCGCCGCCCCCGGAGCGGCGCAACATCTTCGCCCGTAGCGTCGACGCCACTCAGGACTCGAGCGATCCGACCGACCGCATCGAGCTGTGGGAGTTCAGCGTCGACTTCGCGGTCCCCTCGAACTCCACCTTCACCCAGATGGGGAGTCTGTTCCCGGAGCCGTTCACCCTCTTGCCGTGCGCACCGTCGGTTCGAGACTGCGTTCCCCAGCCGGGGGTTTCCGGGCTCCTCGATGCGCTTTTCAACCGCGCGCTGCGACGGCTGCAATATCGCAACTTCGGGACCCACGAATCGATGGTCGTCACCCAGGTCGTCGATGTGGGCGCGGGTCTCGCCGGCACCCCGACAGCGTCGAGCGCTTCATGGGCTCGATCGCCATGAACGGGGCCGGCGACCTCGCGTTGGGATACTCGGTCAGTGACGCGACGAACACGCTGCCGGGAGTTCGGGTCACGGGACAGCGGTCTGGCCATTCGCTGGGTTCGATGACGATGGACGAGCTGGTGATCAAGGAGGGTGAGGGGGTTCAGACGAGCACTCAGCGGTGGGGGGACTACAGCTCGATGAACGTCGACCCCGCCGACGACCGAACGTTCTGGTACACGAACGAGATCGTCCGTGCCGGGGGTACCTGGGCAACCTGGGTCGGAGCCTTCACCCTCGACACGCTCTTTGCCGACGGCTTCGAGAGCGGAGATCTGGCCGCGTGGCCTTTGACCGTTCCCTGACCGCGCGGCGCCTGGCCCTCGTGGGCCTGCTGATCCTGGCCGCCTTCGCATCGACCCGTGGCGTGGCCGGATCCCAGGTGGAGGGATGGACTCTCGAGCGCCGGGAGTGGTCCCGGAGCATGGATGGCGTGGAACGGCTTCACCTCTACTGCGACTGGGGTGACGTCCGCGTCGAGGGCGTCGAGGGCGAACGTGCCGACCTCGTCGCCGCGGTGCAACAGAGAGAGGGCGACGAGGCGGAGTTCGAGGTCGCCGTCGAGCGGCGGGGGTCCGAGCTCGTCGTCGTTGTCGGGTTCACAGGCGTCTCCGGGGAAGATCCGGATCCGCGCGAGCTTCGTCGGGCCGACGTCGCGCTCTCTCTGCCCGCGCGCACGGCACTCGAGGTGGTGACCAAAGCAGGCCTCATCGAAGTGCGCGAGCTCGCCGGAAGAGCAATGCTGACGAGCGATCGAGGCCGGGTCGACTTCGTGGGAGCCGGTGGTCTGACGGCGCGCACCGAATCGGGAGACGTCCGCGCGCTGTTTCGAAGCTCCAGTTGGGGAGCGAATACTGTTTCGGTGACGACGGGAACGGGAGACATCCGGATCGAGCTGCTCGAGGGAGCGGCGGCGACCGTGACGATCGAGACGCGTGGCGCGATCACGACCGATTACTCGATCGACATCCGAAAGGACCCCGAGGGCACCCGCAAGACCGCGACGGCCCGGATCGCCGGCGGCGGGCCGGCCATGAGCCTCGTATCGCAGCGCGGCGCCGTTCGACTGATCTCGTTGATCGTTCCCGAGAGCGTTCCATCGGCTGTAGGAGACTAGTCTGCGTTGCGCACCCGGTTCCGGGAACGGGGCCGAACGGCTGCCAGACGGGCTCCACGGGAAAGGAACTCCCTATCGGTGCGGATGGCACTTGGGGCCTGCCGCAGGTTGCTGACAGCACCTCATATATAGGAGCGAAACTCCCGTCTTGAGGTGCCCGTCTTGAGGCGTCTTGAGGTGCGGCGTCTTGAGGTGCCACTCAACTGCCGGAGGCTCGGACTTGAAGCAGTCTCGGCGTCGGTCTTCCCCTGACGCAAAACGAGCCTGGGGCCTCCAGCAGGGTCGAGAGGACGTCGCCTGGCTCCGGAGCGCGCCGGACTGGGGTTGCAGCGCCGCAGGCGGACGCTGTCCCAAGGCGCTGAGCACAGAACGGCGCAGAGCGACCGAGAGTCGGTGGTTGCGCAAGTAGGGAAGGGGCTGCGGCTAGGTTCTCAGCGGAACGAACTGCCCCGGGGCGAAGCACCCCGGCGGAAACTCGGCCGTCTTACCCTGTGCCAGCGTCTCGGAGGCTTGCCGATAGGCACTGCAAACGAGGTGGTAGGTCCACTCGAGGGCCCTGCGCACTTGGGGTTCCACGGCATGGAATCTCGGTGCCGGTGAGCGGCTGCTTGTGGAGGCGGGTCGTGCGTGGGGATGTTGTTGGCGAATCGCTTTGGCTCCCAGTACTGCGGTGCCTTCGGTTCGCTCTTCGATCTCCCGCACCATGTCTCGGACACGGGACTGGTATCGGTGCGGCTCCAGGTGCTCCCAACAGGGGATGGGTGAGAGCTGGAGCTGGTGGAAGGAGGTGAAGCGCTCTTCGGGATTGGGCTCGTTGCGCTCCCAGGCCTTGTATTGCGCAGTGCGGTCGATCCAGAGACCTTCCGGTGCCTCTCCGGAGAGCAGCGCCTTGGTGGAGCTGGCGCCAGGCCAGTGTCTGGGTGACGCGACGAGGCCTTCTTTGGCGCCCTGCTCGAGCAGATAGCGCAGCCGCTCAATCTGCGCTTCGGGCTCGTGGCTGATGACGATGTCGGTGTAGCGCCGGCTCCAGAGCTTGTCTGTCCAGTCGTGGAGTCTTCCAGCTTCCTTGGCGATCTTGGAGTTGAGCTCGCGCATGAAGTCTGCGAGCTGCTTGACGTTGTTGGGCTGGAGTAGAAGGTGGCAGTGATTGGAGAGGTACACGAAGGCGCAGACCTTCATGTCATGTCGTTTTTGAATCCGAGCCAGGGCGCCGATGATCGTGGCGTTGAGCTTGGGTGACGGCCTCAGCAGGAACCGCCGCTGAATGACGCGGCAGGTGATCTCAACGAGGTGGTCGTCGTCGGGCAGATAGCGGAGTTTCCGTCCCATACACTTCTAGACGGGAACGGTGCTCGGGATCTTTCAGTACTTGAGTGGCACTTCATTGGGGCACTTCATTGGGGGGGGCACTTCATTGGGGGCACTTCATTG
>CALZKB010000243.1:0-2374 GCA_945787575.1 Thermoanaerobaculia bacterium
TCCTGGGGCTGAAGCAGGTCCCAAGGGTTCGGCTGTTCGCCGATTAAAGTGGTACGTGAGCTGGGTTTAGAACGTCGTGAGACAGTTCGGTCCCTATCTGCTGTGGGCGTAGGAAATTTGAGGACATCTGTCCCTAGTACGAGAGGACCGGGATGGACGAACCTCTGGTGCACCAGTTGTCGCGCCAGCGGCACCGCTGGGTAGCTACGTTCGGAAAGGATAACCGCTGAAAGCATCTAAGCGGGAAGCCCCGTCCAAGATGAGATTTCCCTGAAGGTCTCTGGAAGACGACCAGTTTGATAGGCGGGATGTGTAAGCGCTGTGAGGCGTTGAGCTAACCCGTACTAATCGACCGTTCGGCTTGACCATTATTTTATTTGCGTTTTGAACAGACGCGAATTCTATCGCTGTAGACTCGATCAGTTACCGAACTGATTTTTTCGGTGGCCATAGCGAGGGGGACACACCCGTTCCCATTCCGAACACGGAAGTTAAGCCCCTCAGCGCCGATGGTACTGCGTGGGCGACTGCGTGGGAGAGTAGGTCGCCGCCGGGAATTTATTCTAGAAAGCCCTTGGGTTCGCCCAGGGGCTTTCGCTTTATCGGGCCCCCGGGCGGGGAGGCGCGGCGGTGCGTTCGGAGTGGCAAGCTCTCGACATAGCGCATGGCGATCTGGCGGCGCGCAGAGGAAAGACCGCAGCGGCTACGGTAAGTGTCGGAGAGAGCCGGTTGGGACGAGCAAAGGGCGAGGCAGAGAGAGCATCAAGCGCGAGCGTAGGGCGGTGATGCCGCTGAGCTGAAAGCGTGACTATACTCTCGGCAGCATGCGACGGTTCTTCCCGGGTGCGCGACCGGCGACCCCGCCTCGGTCGGGGACGGGGGTCCTATCCGCCAGAGCGAGCGCCGCGGATGCTATGAGACGTCTGGCCAGCCTTTTGATTCTCGTCGCCTGTGGCTCCCCGTCAGGCGACGCGGCGCGCGAGCAATCGGCGGGCACTCGCCGCATGGCGGAGCTGCTTGGGGCGATCCGTCAGGAGCAGTCGGTGGATGAGAATGTGTTTCGCAATGCCGAGAGAGCGGAACGGATGCTGGCGCTTTCGCTTCCGTCACGGCCGGAGCGGCGACTCTCGCACCGAGCTCGCCTGGCTCGGGAGCTGTTGTGGGCCGGTCGGACGGACGAGACGATCGAGATTCTGATCCCGCTCGTGGAAGAAGCCAAACGTGATGGTCGAGAGACCGCCGAGCTCAATCTCCGCCGGCGGCTCGCCCTTGCCTTCATCCGCTTGGGCGAGCAGCAGAACTGCGTCGAGCAACATTCGACCGCGTCGTGTCTGTTGCCGATCGGCGAGGAGGGTCGACACCGACTGGAGCACGGCTCCCGCTCGGCCCTGCGCGAGTATTCGGAGGTCCTGACGCGAGACCCCGACGACCTGGAGAGCCGCTGGCTCTTGAACCTGGCCGCGATGACCCTCGGCGAGTACCCGGAGGGAATCGATGCGGATCTCGTCGTTCCATCATCGGCCTTTGCATCGGAGGCGCCGCTGCCACGCTTTCGCAACAGCGCTCCGAGGCGCGGTCTCGCCACCCTCGGGCTGGCCGGCGGCTCGGTGGTCGAGGATCTCGACGGCGACGGCCGTCTCGACGTGATGGTCTCGTCGTGGGGGCTCGACGACCCGTTGACGGTCCTGATCAACGACGGCTCCGGGAGGTTCGAGGACCGCTCGACAAACGCCGGCTTGGAGGGGATCACCGGCGGCCTCAATCTGCTCCCCGCCGATTACGACAACGACGGGGACGTCGATGTTCTCGTGCTGCGCGGGGCCTGGCTGGGGCCGCACGGCAACTACCCGGACTCCCTGCTGCGCAACGACGGCCACGCCCGCTTCGACGACGTGACCGAGGAGGCCGGACTGCTGCGCTATGCGCCGACCCAGACTGCGGCGTGGGGCGACTACGACAACGACGGCCACCTCGATCTGTTCATCGGAACCGAGTCGACCGGCTCGTACGGCCGCCCGTGCGAGCTCTTCCGCAACCGGGGCGACGGCACGTTCGCCGAGGTGGCGGCCGAGGAGGGCGCCGACGTCGTCGGCTTCGCCAAGGGCTCGGCGTGGGGCGACTACGACAACGACGGTCAGCTCGACCTCTACGTGTCCCGGCTCGACGGCCCCAACACGCTGCTGCGCAACGGCGGTCCGGGGTCGCGGCCACGGTTCGCCGACGTGACCGCCGAGGCGGGCGTGGCGGAGCCCGACAGCAGTTTCCCCACCTGGTTCTTCGACTACGACAACGACGGGTGGCTCGATCTGTTCGTGGCCGGCTATCCGCCGGACTACGTGTCGGCGTCGCCGGTGCCCGTCATCGCCGACTACCT
>CALZKB010000243.1:2389-7606 GCA_945787575.1 Thermoanaerobaculia bacterium
GGCGTCGCCGGTGCCCGTCATCGCCGACTACCTCGGACAGGGGGCGATGGAGAGTCTTCCACGCCTCTATCACAATCTGGGGGACGGCAGGTTCGAGGACGTCACGGCCGCCGTCGGACTGCGACGGGTGCTCCAGGTCATGGGCGCGAACTACGGCGACCTGGACAACGACGGGTGGCTCGATTTCTATCTGGGGACGGGTGCGCCTTCCCTGAGCCTGCTCACGCCCAACCGGATGTTTCGCAACGACGGCGGGCTGCGCTTCCACGACGTGACGACGGCAGGGGGATTCGGCCATCTGCAGAAAGGCCACGGCGTGAGCTTCGTCGACATCGACGGCGACGGCGACCAGGACGTCTTCGCGGTCATCGGCGGGGCGTTCTCCGGCGACTCTTACGCCAACGCGTTGTTCGAGAACCCGGGCAACGACAACTCGTGGCTCACCTTGCGACTCCGCGGGAGAGCGGCCAACCGCTCGGCAATCGGAGCCCGTTTGAGGCTCGTCGTACGCACGGCGGAGGGGGAGCGCGAGCTCTACCGCACCGTAGGCACAGGGGGCTCCTTCGGTGCCAACAGCCTGCAGGCGGAGATCGGTCTCGGCGACGCCATGAGCGTGGAGAGCCTGGAAGTATGGTGGCCCGGTGAGAACGAGCCCCAGGTCTTCGACTAGCTCGAGACGAACCGGATCTTCGAGATCGAGCAAGGGGCTCTCGAGCCACGATCGGTCTCGGGGTGAAATTGATCCGTTCCGGGAACGAGAACGGGCGCGGCCTCGACAGAGGCCACGCCCGCACCTTGCTCGTCTTGGAGTGGAGCCGTCTAGTCGTCGACCGAGAAGCCCATCAGCTCCACCGGGATGAGAACGTTGCCGGTAGCGCTCAACAGGGCATTCAGAGCCTGGATCGTCTGGAAATCGGTCCCGGTGATGTCGTTGATCGCCATTGCGTGCCAGC
Source organism: Thermoanaerobaculia bacterium (assembly GCA_945787575.1). Classification (GTDB taxonomy): domain Bacteria; phylum Acidobacteriota; class Thermoanaerobaculia; order Multivoradales; family JAHEKO01; genus CALZKB01. The sequence goes on from CALZKB010000243.1 coordinate 3,343, forward strand.
CCTGGCCGTTGACCGTGCCGTCGCCGAGGCCCACCGTGTCTCCAGCGACGTACCAGACCCCGGCGAGAAAGCTCGCGCCCGGATAGACGTTGGGCGGAGCGAAGGGCGCGGTGTTGAACGCCCCGGAGCCGTTGTTGAGCGGCACCGACTGGTCGTCGACGAAGGGAGCCGTCGTGCCGCTGGGTGCGCCATAGAGCGAGATGAACACGCTGTCCGTGCCCGCGCCGGTGACCATGAAGAACGTCATCTGGGTGACCGTCCCCGAAGCGAGGACCGGCGCGCCGGTCGCGGTGTTGAACCAGTTGCCGACCGAGTAGCCGCTGACGCCCGCCGACGGCACGGCGTTTACGACTCCATCGTCGTAGGTGATCGTGCCCAGAACCTCGGCGTTCAAGCGCGCGGCCGAGCGTGCGGCGATCGGCCGGGTGACCGGGGCGCCGGGAGCGGCCCTCTCGTTCGGGCCGTACTTGACGTTGCTGTCCCCCGGCTGCTGAGCTTTGACCGGCGCAATCATCCCTCCGATTCCGAACGCTAGCGCGACGAGCGAAACGAAGATTCTCTTCGACATGGGTTCCCTCCGCTTGGGCGTTGATCAATCCTAGATTGGAGCAGGATAGGGTGCCCGCGCCGGGGTTGTCAACACCCCTTGCCGGAGCGGCACCGACGATCTCGTCCCGGGGCGTCGCCACGATAGTCTCCGCTCGTGCGAGCCTTCGCGATTCTGGCCCTGATGCCCTGTCTCCTCGGCCGCGCGGACCGCGGTCTCGCGGCCGGCGACGAGGTCATCGCGACCTTTGGCCAGAGCGAGGTGACGGCGGACCAGTACGCCTCCTGGCTTCGGTTTCGCAAGGCCGACGATGACCCGGCGACGCGACCGGGGACGGTGGAGGACCTGGCGCTGGTCATGGCACTCGCCGCGGAAGCCCGGAAAGGGGGTCGCGGCATCACGGCCGAGGGACGCAGCGCGCTCGAGATGGTCACAGAGCGGCAGCTCACCGCTGCGCTGCGCAGGCATCGTGGCGAGCGGATCGAGGTGACCGAGCAGGAGATCGACGCCGCGTTGGCCGACCAGCCCGACGCCTTTCGGAAGCCGCCGCGCGTCCGCTTGCGGACCCTGTTCCGGAGGGTCCCCGCCGACGCCGACGCCGAGGCCCGGGAAGCGCTGCGGAGCAGCGTGGACGAGCTACGATCGCAGGTCTTGCAAGGTGCGGACTTCGCCGAGCTCGCGAAGAGGGAGTCGGACTCTCAGGCCCGCTTTCGCGGCGGCCTCGTCGGCAACGTGGAGCCCGGACAGCTGCCGACCGAGATCGAACGGATCGCCTTCGCGCTCGTGCCCGGCGAGGTCAGCGAGATCGTGGAGACGGAGGAGGGATTCTCGCTGCTCTTTTGCGAAGATCGGCTGCCGGCCCGCGAGCGGCCCGCGGACGAGGTGCGCGAGCTCACGGCCCGTACCCTGCGGACCTTCCGAGTCAAGGAGGACTGGGCCCGCTACGGCGATGCGCTGGTCGATCGTGTCGCCCTGCGCTTCGAAGACGCCCGACCACAGAGCGCGACGGCCGTGATTGCCCGCTACGACGGGGGAGAGATCGCGCTGGGCGACGCCCGAGCTTGGAACCAGGTGCACGGGACGCCACTTCCACACGACCCTTCGCTCGAAGCCCTGAAAGCCGCCGCCCGGCAGATCCTCATCGCCAGGCTGGCAGCGCAGGAGGCTCGGGAGCTGGGACTCGATCGGCGGCCCGAGGTGAGCGAGCGACTGACCTGGGAAGAAGAGGTCTTCCTGGCGACCACGGAGCTGGCGGCGAAAGTCAACGAGAGGATCGAGGCACCGTCCGACGACGCGGTGCGCAGCTACTTCGAGCAGCGACGCGACAAGTTCGTGCGGCGGGAACACCTCGACTTCAGCGTGATCCTGAAGGTCGCGACGGAGGAGGACCTGCCGCAGCGCTATCGCGAGGCCTTGGCCCTGAGAGAGCGACTCGTACGTGGCGAGATCGACTTCGAATCCGCGGCGCGGCTCCACTCGGAGCATCCCTCCGGCGCCGACGGCGGCCGTCTCGGGCCGGTGGAAAGGCCTCGCGTCGCCAGGCTCGGGCGCAACGTCTTCAACACGATCGTCGAGCTGGCTCCGGGGGAGATCAGCCGGCTCGTGCAGCAGGATCTGGGACTGTGGATCGTGAAGCTCCACGCGGTCGAGCCGGGGCGGCCTCTCACCTGGGAGGAGGCACGGGACGCGGCCGAGGCGAGGCTGGGAGAGGAGACTACGCAGAGAGCCAGGGAGGCGGTCGAAAGCGAGCTGCGCCGGGCACTGGCGCTCGAGCTAGTCCGCTCGCGCCGCCGCGCCGACGACCGCACCGAGGTCGTCGACCAGTAGGCGGAACCCGCCGCGCGCGAGAAGCTCGTCTCGTACCGCCCGCGACAGCTCCTCTCGGTTCTCTTCGAGGTAGGCCTTCTCGACCAGCGCCTTGACCTCGGCCAGCGGTCGCTCCGTCGGCTCCCTCCGCTCCGTCACTTCCAGCAGATGAAGGGTCGTCTCGCGGCGGAACGGAGGCAGGCAGCCGGCTCCCTCGAGGGCGGTCGCGCGCGCCGCGGCGGTGGGATGGAAAGCGGCGAGCTGCTCGAGGGTCACCCAGCCGAGCTCGTGGACCTCTCCTCCGAGCTCGCCGCGGAGAGCTTCGAGACTGGCCGTGCCTGCCGTGACCTCCCACACCGCCGCTTCCAGGCGCCGCATGTGGCGATTGGCGGAGTCGGGCTCCAGCGGAAGGCGCAGCTCGCGCAGCTCGAGACGGAGCGGTTCGGTGAACCGGCGCCTGCGAGCCTCGTAGTACGTGGTCACCAGCGTGTCGTCGGCCGAGACTCGCTCTTCCAGCTTCCTCTCGAGGTAGAGGCGTAGGAGCTCGCGCTCCTCCGCCGCGCTCACTCGGCTCCCGGCTTCCGTCTCGTCCAGCCAACCTTGGCTCTGCGCGTGAAGGTAGACTCGTTCACGGCCGTCGAGATGCGCGAGCAGTTTGGTGGCGCGCTGGAGCGGGCTCTCGGTAGTTTCGGACGCCTCCAGCATCCGTCGCAAGCCGCGAAGGTCGAGCTGGTAGTCCCCCACCCTCAGGACGACGGTGTCCGGATCTCCGCCCGTGAGCAGGCTCTGGAGCTCCTGGGCGTCCGGCCGGAAGCTCGGACCTTCGGGTGGAGGCAGAGCCGTGATCGCTTCGTCGATCACGCTCGCCCGCCGTCGGGTCTGAAGACGAGTCACCACGGCCGGCTCGATCTCGTGCAGCTCGTACCGGCGTCCCTCGACGGCTCCATCGACGTAGAACAGATGTCCGCCGTCCGGGGTAAGGAACGGCTCGCTCGGCTCGTTCAGGGCAAGAGCGAAGATCGGGGGCGCGAGGCGACCGAGCTGATCGGCCTCGAGCCAACCCATCAAGCCCTCGCGATGCCTGGTCTCGGACTCCGAGACCTCGCTGGCCAGCAGACCGAAGCTCTCGCCCGCCAGCAGCCGCTGCCGAATGGCCTCGAGCTCGCCCTCCACCTGTTCGAGAGAACGATCCTCGCCGGCGCGGAGGAAAATGTGCCAGACCCGGCGGCGAGCGCCTTGGCGGTAGTCCTCTTCGTTGCTCTCGAACTCCCGTCGAATCTCCTCCTCCGTGGGCGCGGCGATAGGCGGCAGGCGCTCGAGGAAGAGCCGGTACACGGCACTCCGGCGGGTTTCGGCGGCGAGCGCGAATCCCTCGGCCGAGGTGCGGACGGCGGCGAAGCCGGGCTCCTCGCGCAGCAGGCGCTCGAGCACCAGGCCGCGTACGAACGAGTCGTACCACTGGTCGAGGTCGGTGCCCGGTGCGGGTCTCGCCGCCCCGAGCTCGAGCACCCTGGCGTCGACTTCCGCGAGCGTGACCGTGCCCCCATCGTATGCGGCGAGCGTGCCTTCCGGAAACGGCGGCGGATTGTCGCTCGCGCAGCTCAGGCTTGCGAGCACGGCGAGAGCGAGAAGGCCCCTGAGAGCTCCAGCCATCATCCTTCGTTGAGCAGCCGCGCCGCGCGCAGTGCTTCCTCGCTGTCCGGCGCCTGCCGTTCGAGGCGGGCGAGGGCCTCCCGAGCCCCCTCTTCATCGCCCGCAGCGAAACGCATCGCGACGAGAGCATAGTGCGAGAGCAGGTACTCGGGATCGAGACGAACCGCTCTCTCGAAGTGACGCTCCGCCCGCGAATAGTCCTCGAGGTCCAGGAGCACCCGAGCGTAGTTGTGATGCGCTCGCGGAGAGTACGGATAG
>CALZKB010000244.1 GCA_945787575.1 Thermoanaerobaculia bacterium
GGAGCTCAACCACACCCTGGCGCGGCTCCTGGCCACCTGCGCCGTCCCGGAGGTCCGCGACGGCCGCCGCGCCCTGGAGCTGGCGCGTCACGCCTACACCCTCGAGGCCAACCTCGACCGCGCCGAGACGGTCGCCATGGCGCTGGCCGAGCTCGGCCACTTCGAGGAGGCGATCAAGTGGCAGCGCTGCCTGGCGCAGCGGGCCGCCCTCAGTGGCGACCAGGCCGCCCTGCGCCGCCTCACCTCGCGGCTGCGGCTCTACGAAAGCCGCCAGCCGGTGCGTACGGGGAGTTGAGGCGGCCCCAGAACGGAGGCGAGACATGGTTGGAATCTCGGGTGAGAAACCTGGAATCTTGGCCGCACCCGTCTTCGCCGCACCCGTCTTCGCCGCGGCCGTCCTCGTGGCGGTCCTGGCGACGAGCTGCGGTCCGGCCCCGGCCGGCGACGGACTCCTCATCGCGACCGCCACCCTCGCCCCCCAGGCCTGGCTGGTGGAGGAGATCGGCGGCCCGTGGGTGGAGGTGACGGCCCTCGTCGCTCCCGGCGAGAGCCCCGCCACCTTCCAGCCCACCGACGCCCAGGTGAGTCGCCTGCTGCGCTCGGCGGTCTACTTCCGCACCGGGGTGCCGTGCGAGAACGCCCCGTGGTTCGAGGCGATCGAAGCCGCGGGGAAGATCGCCTTCGTCGACCTGCGCCGCGGCATCGAGCTGCGGACCCCGGACGGCCGGACCCCGGACGGTGATCACCACGGCGGCGAGGACCCCCACATCTGGCTCAGCCCGCGGCTCTTGCAGGTTCAGGCGCGGACGGTGGCCGAGGCCCTGGCGGCGGCGGACCCGAACCACCGCGACGAGTATCGGCAGAACCTCGCCCGGCTCGAAGGGCAGCTCGACGAGCTCGACGGCGAGCTGCGGCGGAAGCTCGAGCCCCTCGCCGGCCGGAGTTTCCTGGTGTTCCATCCTTCCTGGGGCTACTTCGCCGCCGAGTACGGCCTGCGGCAGGTAGCGATCGAGCTCGAGGGCAAGGAGCCGAGCGACCGCGACATCACCGAGCTCCAGCGCCTGGCGCGCCGCGAAGGGCTGCGGGTGGTGTTCGTCCAGCCGCAGATCACCGGCCGCTCGGCCCGGGCGGTGGCCTCGGTGATCGGTGGCCGGACGGAGATCCTCGATCCGCTGGCAGCGGACGTCGCCGAGAACCTCCGCCGGATCGCCGATCTCTTGGTGGAGACGTCGGGGTGAAAGTGGTCGCCGCCGCGCACGGCCCTCACCCCCCCTGGCCCCCCTCTCCCACCCTCCCATCACACCCGCCCGGGAGAGTCAGCTATAAGAAGAGGCTGCTGTAGTTGGTTCAATGGGGATGCCTCAGCGGAGGACGTGTGGTTCTCCACAAACGCCCAACGAGTTGGAGGTCATCCCCATGAAGAAGCGTATCTATCGAGCCGTGGCTGTCAAGGACATCGACTTGGAGCAGCTAGCCCAGCGGCTTCCATCGGATCGGATCGTGATGGGCATCGATGTGGCCAAGAAGGCGATGTACTCGGTGCTGATGGCACCGAGTGAGGAAATTTTGGCGGTGTTGCGCTGGGATCACTTGCGCGAGAGCCGCCAGATCGTGGCGTGGCTGGCGGCGTTGCCGGTGGCGGTCAAGGAGGCGGTCATGGAACCCAGTGGCACCTACGGCGATGCCCTGCGCCACTGTCTGGAGCAGAGCGGTGTGCCGGTCTACCAGGTCAGCCCCAAGCAGGTGAAGGACTCGCGGGAGATCTACGATGGCGTGCCCAGTAGCCATGACGCGAAAGCGTCGGCGATCATCGCCTGGCTGCACCTTCTGGGGCGTAGCTCGCGTTGGGAGGAGTCCCCGGAGTGCGAGCGCGAGCTGTCGGCCTTGGTGCTGCGATTGGCTCTGCATGAGAGTGCTTTCAGCTCTGGCTTGAACCGTCTGGAGGCTCAGCTGGCACGGTACTGGCCGGAGGTGCTGGAGCTCTTGGACTTGGACGCGGCGACGTTGTTGGAGCTTCTGGCGCGTTTCGGGTCCCCCCAGCAGGTGGCGGCGCGTCGCGAGCAAGCCGAGCCGTTGATGCGCCGCGTCGGGGGTCCGATGCTGAGCGAGGAGAAGATCGAGCAGGTGCTGGCGAGCGCGGTCCAGACGCTGGGTGTACCGATGGTGGCGGCGGAGCGCGCCACGCTTCTCGATCTGGCGAGCGAGTTGCGGCGTCGCCAGAAGCTGGTGCGAGCCGCTAAGAGGCGGGTCGAAGCCCAGAGCTTGAAGGATCCGGCCACCGCTCGGGTGGGCGAGGTCGCCGGCCGGGTCACGGCGGCGGTGCTGACCGCGAAGCTGGGCTCGCTGGCCTCCTATTCGGACGTCGGCAGCCTCTTGAAGGGAGCAGGTCTGAACCTCAAGGAGCGCAGCAGTGGCCGCCGCCAGGGGGAGCTGGCGATCACCAAGCGTGGCCCGAGCCAGCCCCGTCAGTACCTGTATCTAGCGGTTCTGCGCTGGATCCAGGAGGATCCTTGGGCGCAGAGATGGTACCAGCACAAGGTCCAGCGCGACGGGGGAAAGAAGAAGGGTCGGGCCCTGGTGGCCTTGATGCGCAAACTGCTGAGCGGCCTGTGGTGGGTGGCGCGGGGGGAGCCGTTCGATTCCACGAAGTTGTTCGATACCCGGCGTCTCGAACCGGTCTCGGGATGAGTCGTCGAGCGCCCCAACCCACAATGTCCAGATGGACGAGGAGAACTGGCGAAGATGATTTGAGTCGAAGTTGAGGGCAAGAGCCCGAGATCTTCCGAGGGTGACCTCCCGGCCCCCCTCCGGCCCCGCCGAGGTCCTGGGAGAGTATCGAGGCTCCCCCGGAAGCCGGCGGCGGTCCGATACCCGATGTAGCTGATTCGATGCCGCGGACGGCGGACATCCCATGCGACAGGTTCGGTTGACCCGCCCCCGACTCTCGAGCTCCGGCCCTCGGATCGCAGTGCACACGAGGGCAGGCGGAACAAGATCCGTGTCAAGCCCCCACTGGCTGACACCGGTCATTGTCGTTGCCGACGATCCTCGTGTGCTCAGAGGCACCTCAAGAACCCCCGGTGGGGGCTTGACACGGGCTATGACAGGGGGGCCAGGGGGGGTGAGGGCCTAGCCCGCCGCCACCAGCGCCCGCTCCCGCTCGACCAGCTTCTCGACCCGCCGCAGCAGATCCTCGAGCTCCTCGACCACCGGCGCCTCGGGCGCCGCCGGCTCCGGCTCGCATTCGCTGAGCTCCGGCAGCCCGACGCTGGTCCACAGGTCGAGGCTCTCGTCGTGGAGAAAATCGCGGTTGAGCCGCAGGCCGTGCCGTTCCAGGATCTCGCCGATGTGCTTCTCGCGCCGGCGCAGCTCCCGGCGGGTCGAGCGGTAGGCGTGCTCGCAGACCGTGCGGCGGGAGGTGAAGCTGAAGATGTTGGAAAAGAAGAGCTCGTGGTCCTGGCGCGGCGGCTCGATCAGGACGACGTCGGCGTCGGGGAAGTGGGTTCCGTAGGCCAGGAGACCGAGACGCATCCGCGAATGGATCATCGTCCGGATCATCTGCGAGAGGACCGACGGTAGGCCCTCGCGGATCACCTGGCCCGACGGCAGGACGCTCTGCTGGACCGCCTTGCGGGTGTCGACCGGCACCAGCGGGTTGATGCAGAAGACCAGCCGGGCGCCGGCGGAAAGGGCTACCGAGGCGTGCATGGTTTTGAGCAGGATGCCGTCGACGTAGTAGCGGCCGTTGATCGCGACCGGCGGATAGAGACCCGGCAACGCGGTCGAGGCCTGGACCGCCCGCGAGATCGGCGCGTGCATCCAGCCGGAATAGCCGAAGCGCGCGGCCTCGCCGGACTCGAGGTCGGTGGCCACCACCGTGAGCCGGCGGCCGAGGCGGCAGAAGTCGTCGGTACGGTCCTTGATGGCGAAGATCCCGGCGACATACTCGCGGATCGGCTCGTTGTCGAAGACCGCCACCGGCAAGGCCTGGCCGAGGACGGTCAGGGCGTCGAGCAGCCGCTTCTCCCGCCGGCTCAGGTACTCGCGCACCGCGCCGAGGAGGAGCTTCGGGGCGCGGGCGAGGCGCCGCGCCACCTCCCTGACCGCCGGCTTGAAGAAGGTCTCCGGCACGAAGGGGTGCTCGCCGGGCTCGGGCTTGACGATGGCGCGGCACTGCTTTGCCGTCGACAAGCCGTTGGCCAGGCAGGACGCCAGGAAGGCGCCGGCGCTGACCCCGACGTAGACCCCGAAGTCCGTCAGCTCGAGGCCGTCGATCGCCTCGTCGAGGGCCCGCATCGCCCCGATCTCGTAGATCGCCCCCCCCGGGGCTCCCCCGGCGAGGGCCAGGCCGACCTCGGGGTTCGATCCGTCAGCTCGATGGGAAGACGTCATGGTGCCCCCTCGGATCCAAGCGGTCGTCCTCTAAGCGCTCGTCGTCTCGATGTCATCGCTCCCGATATCGCGCGGCTTCGGGTACCCGACCGGTTCGATACCCGCAGTACAGCACACCTCTCGGGGGAGGGTCACCCCCTCCCCACGAATCGACAGGACACCGATGTCAGGCGCTGGCCTTGGCCGCCGGCTTCTTGAGCTTCTCGACCACGGTGGTCAGCTCCTCGACCCGCTTGGTCAGGGTGGCGATCTCGTCGCGGCTCGGAACGCCGAAACGCCCCAGGGCGTCGGACACCGACTCGTCGACCTTGTGCTCGACCTTGTCCCATGTGGACTCGACCTTGTCCCAGGTGGACTCCGCCTTGGACTCGACCTTGTCCCAGGTGGACTCGGCGCTGCCCTTGGCCTTGTCCGCCGCTTCCTTGGCCCTGTCCGCCGCTTCCTCGACCTTGGCCTTGACCTCGGACGTGACGTCGTCCAGGCGGTCGCGGCTGCGCTTCTCGTAGGCCTCGCCCTTCTCCACCAGGTTCTTGAACAGCTTCGAGCCTTCCTCGCCGGCGGTCGACAGGGCGCCGAGGCCGGCCAGCCAGACCTTGTGCACGGACTGGCCCAGCTCTTCTCGCAGATCTTTCTTCTCGGACATGACGATTCTCCTTTCGTGCTTCAGTTCTTGAGGCTTTCGACCTTGCGCGTCAGCTCCTCGATGCGATCGCCGAGGACCTTGACGTCGTCGCGGGAGGGACTCCCGAAACGCTCCAGCGGCACCGTTAACGTCGCCACGGTGGCGAACA
>CALZKB010000245.1 GCA_945787575.1 Thermoanaerobaculia bacterium
GTGCCAAGCGGGGGCGTACGCCCTTTGGGACGTGGATCCTGACCATCGGAATCCAGCGGCGGGAGCTAGTGAGCCCTGTGAGAAGAGGAGAACGGCTACTTCAGGGGGGACTCGCGGAGCCTCCGGAGGAGACGCGCCCCGATTCGTGGGGCAACGCCAATCTCGCCATCATCGCTATAGGCCCCACCCTTCAGGGCGTCAAGCGCGCGCCCTGGGCTGTGACCTCGACCGCAACTAGCGCATCCCCCAACACGTTGACTTTGGTCTCGGACTACCGTACTGTGCGTGATGATGAGCAGATTCCTTCTGCCAAAGGTCTGCACTGCGGCCTGAAGCCTCCCGAGTTCTTCCTGAAGTAGCCGCTTTCCCGCTTGCCAGAGGCGAACTTGCTCCGTCGGAAGATTCCGATTCCGGAATCGTGTATTCAATCGGTGTCTGGAGGTCACGACCTTCGCGATACCAACAACAGGAAAGAGAGACCATGAAGAAAATCTATGTGGGCAACCTGCCCTTCACCGCTACCGACGAGCAGCTGCGCGAACTCTTCGCACAGCATGGCGCCGTCGAGTCCGTCAATCTAATAGCCGACCGCGAAACCGGTCGCCTGCGGGGTTTCGGTTTCGTTGAGATGGCCGCTGCCGACGCCGAGACGGCGATCAGCGCGCTCAACGGCACCTCCCTCGGCGGCCGCAGCCTCAACGTCAACGAGGCACGGCCGCGAAACTAGCGTTGGCTCAGGCGCCAAGTTGTTTCAGTAGTCGATAACCGCAGCGGAGGTGCTCGGGCCCTCCGCAGTGGTGACGGTTTGGACCCTCCGAACGGAGGGTCCTTTTTTTGTGTGCCGGATTCCAGGGCTCCGCTGATCAAGGTGATCGGCAACCGCACGAGCAGGAAGCTCCTGAGCCCGATAAACCACCATGCGGCCGTAACGAGTACCGCCAGACACAGGTTCGTGCATGTGGCGCTGTCCGGGGACTACCCAGGTGACGTCAAGAAGGTCGTCATCGCCCTGTACGAGATGCTCTCTTTGGAACAATGCTCTTTTGAGATGCGGTCGGCCCAGGATCGACGACCGTCCGACGTTTGAGGTCGCAGGACACGCCTGAAGAGACGCGTACGCCCATGGCTTGCAAGAGCGCAAGACCAGGTACGATCGGACTCCGCTAGAAGCAGGGAGGAATCGCTGGGGCCAAACAAAGGAACGACTCGAACCATCCAGGGCACCACGATCTCGCCGGGTCTGGCGGAGGGACTCCTCCACCTGCATCGCGACCTCCTGGGTCCCATCGATGCCCCGGAAGACATCGAGCAACACGCTGTCGAAGAAGAGTTCTTGCGTCTTGATGTCGCTACCACCAGGATCGCGGACGATCTCCTCACCCTGGCAACGCGGGTAGAGGCAGAAATCGACTCGAGACTCGCCGAGGTCTTCGGGGCTCATCAACTCATCCTGGGTGACTCCTCCCTGAGAGATGAGTTGAGAAGAGAGATCGCGGAGAACTTGGTAAGCGCAAGCAGCGCCGTGAAGGCGGTGTTCCTGCGCTGGGAAAAACGATTCCTATTGATGGAGTCGCAAATAGCCCGGGACAAGGGCGACGACATTCGGGATATCTCGATCCGCCTGCGCAATGCCCTGGCGGAGATCGCGGTTCACCCATTCGACGAAATCCCCCCCTGCAGTGTCCTCGCAACCTCCCGCCTGCTGCCATCCGACGCCGTCCTTCTCGCCGGGCAGTCCATCGCGGCGGTTCTCCTGGAGCACGGAAGCATCGGCTCCCATGCATCTCTTTTCGTCCGCGAAATGGGCCTCCCGTGCATCTCGGGACTCCCCCATTTGCTGACCGCTGCAACCCAAGGGGCGTTGGCGCTGGTGGATGCAGACGCAGCAACGGTAACGATCGATCCCCAGGAGAGACACAGAACCGTCTTCCGGAAAGGGGTCGGCGAAAGAGAGCGCGCCCGCGTCCGCAACGGGATTTGAACCTGTGTTGCTAGCTTGAAAGGCCGATGACCTCCCGTCAGCAAAGATCGAGTAAGGTCTAGCGACATGCGCCGCATGCCATTCGCCCTGCTGATGACGGTGGGGGCTCTGGGGGTCGTCGTTGTCGCGTCGGCAGCGGGTCCGCCCACGGGCTCAGCCGAAGGAACGGCGGAGACCCGATACCTGGTGTTGATGATCGTCTATGCCGGCGTCGCGCTCGTGTTCTCGTTCCTCTGCTCGGTCGCCGAGGCGGTGCTACTGAGCGTCTCGCCGTCGTTCATCGCCCACCTGCGGCAGCAGGGAAAGCCGCTGGCCGACCGCCTGCAGCACATCAAGTCGAGCATCGACCGTTCGCTGGCCGCCATCCTGACCCTCAACACGATCGCCCATACGGTCGGGGCCGGCGGTGCTGGCGCCGAGGCCGCCGTCTACTTCGGGGAGCGCTGGGTTGGGCTGGCGATGGCAGTGCTGACACTCTTGATTCTGTTCCTTTCAGAGATCATTCCGAAGACCCTCGGCGCCGTCTACTGGCGAAGACTCGCCGCGCCGACGGCCGCCTTCGTGAGGATCCTCCTCGTGGCCCTTCATCCGCTCGTCTGGGTCTCGGAGCTTCTCACCAAGCTGATTACCCGGGGCAGGCCGGTCCACTCCTTCAGCCGTGAGGAGTTTGCGGCGCTTGCCGATGTAGGCGTCGAGCGCGGCCAGATCGAGGTCGAGGAATCGCGGATCGTCAAGAACCTCTTCCGCTTTCGCGAGCTACGGGTCGAAGCCATCATGACTCCGCGAACCGTCGTCTTCGCCCTGCAGCAGGACCTGAGCATCGACGCCGCGCTCGCAGAGCACCCGGACCCTCCGTTCTCGCGAATCCCCATCTACCGCAAGGACCTCGACGACGTGCTCGCCTTTGTCCTCAAGGTCGACCTGATGCGCGAGAAGCTCGCCGGACGGGGCTCGCGTCCGCTTCGCGAGTTGGGGCGCGAGGTCGAAGTCGTCAGCGAGAAGACCTCGCTCGAGGTGGTCTTCGAGCGCCTCCTCGACCACCAGCTTCACCTGCTGCTGGTGCTCGACGAATACGGCGGTTTGGCCGGTCTGGTGACGCTCGAGGACGTCGTCGAGACTCTGATCGGCACGGAGATCGTCGACGAGGTCGACGAGGTCGACGACCTCCAAAAACTGGCGCGGCAGAAGTGGGAAAAGCGCCGCCGGTAGCGGGAGTGGGCTCGAGCCAAACCACGGTGGGAGACGAAGCGGCGAAGGCCGGAGATCGATCTCTGAGCCGTGGCTGCCCGGGTCAGGCTCCATCAGGTGATCGGCCATACTAGAAGCCGATGGAGACCGTAGAGTTCCTCTCCGAGGCCGCTGTCGTCCTGGCCGCCGCCGTCGCGGTGGTGCTGCTCTCCGCCCGACTGCACATCCCGCCGGTGGTCGGCTTTCTGATCAGCGGCATCCTCATCGGTCCCTCGGGCCTGGCTCTGGTGCCGGAGACCGAGCAGGTCGAGGTCTTCGCCGAGATCGGCGTCGTGCTGCTGCTGTTCATTATCGGGCTGCAGCTCAGCTCGGCCGAGATGAGGACCCTTGGCCGCTCATTTCTGATCGGCGGCTCCCTGCAGTGGGCGCTGACCACCGGGCTGACCATGGGGATCGTCATCGGCTTCGGGCTGCCACTGGCCCGCGCCCTCTTCATCGGCTTCGTGGTGAGCCTGTCGAGCACCGCGGTGGTCCTCAAGGAGTACCAGGAGCGGCGCGAAACGATGACGCCACCCGGCCGAGTGGTGCTGGGTGTGCTGCTCTTCCAGGACCTGCTGATCGTGCCGATGATCGCCCTCACTCCGATCCTGGCGGGCTCCATCGAGCCTTCCGCCTCGAGCCTGACCCTGCGCTTCGGCGGCGGGCTGGCGGCGGTCGCTGTGGTGTTCTTCGTCGGCCGCGTCGTGATACGGCAGCTGGCGCGGATGATCGCCGGCACCCGCATCCGTGAGCTCTTCGTCCTCGGAGCGCTGGCCACCTGCCTGGCCATGGCCTGGTTCACGGCGCGCCTCGAGTTCTCCCTGGCTCTGGGCGCCTTCCTCGCCGGAGTGCTGGTCGCCGAGACCGAGTACAGCCATCAGGTGATCGCAGATATCGGCCCGTTCCGCGACGTGTTCGCCAGCATTTTCTTCGTCTCCATCGGTATGCTGGTCGATCTGCCGTTCGCATTGGCCAGGCTGCCGCTTCTCGTCGGGCTAGCGTTGCTGCTGGCTGTCGGCAAGGCGCTGGTGGCGGTGGTGGCGCTCAAGCTGGCTGGGTTCACGATGCGCATCGCCCTCATCTGCGGCATCGGCCTGGCACAGATCGGTGAGTTCTCTTTCGTCCTCATGGAGGTCGGCCGTGCCAACGGCCTGCTGCAGGGGGAACGGTTCCAGATTCTGCTGGTGGCAGCGGTTCTGACCGTCGCCTTGACGCCTCTTCTGGTGCGCGTCGCGCCTGCGGTGGGAGCCCGGGTCGCCACGCTGGCGCGCCGCCCGGGCCCCGACGAGGGCTCGCCGGGGGACCAGGCGCCCTCCGGCCACGTGGTCGTGGTCGGTTACGGCATGAACGGCAGCTTGCTGGCCCGGATTCTGGGAGAGACCCGCATTCCCCACCTGGTGGTGGAGCTCGACCCGGACGCCGTGCGCCGCGCGCGCGGTGAAGGAGTGCCGGTGCTGTTCGGCGACGCGGCGCAGAAAGAGATCTTGGAGAGGGCCGGCGTCGAAGACGCCAAGATGATCGTGTTCGCGATCTCCGACTTCAGCGCCGTAAGTCGCTCTTTGAAAGCGGCTCGAGAGCTCTCGCCAGACATCGAGATCCTGGTCCGCACGAGCAAGTTCAAGGAGATCGAGGACCTCCGCGAGGCTGGTGCGAATCAGGTCGTGGCCGAGGAGTTCGAGTCGGCAATCGAGATCTTCACGCGCGTGTTGACCGCCTACCACGTTCCGCGCAACGTGATTCGCCTGGAGACAAGAGCCCTGCGCGGTGAGGCCTATCAGATGCTGCGGCACGCCCCGCTGGGCCAAGCCTTGGAAGCTGTCCTCGAGGCCCTCGAGGCCGGAACCACAGACATCTACCGCATCGCGTCGGAAGGTGGCGCGGCCGGCCACACCTTGAGGGACCTCGATCTGCGGCGGCAGACCGGGACCAGCGTGATCGCCGTGGTTCGCGGCGAGCAGTCGTATCCAAATCCGTC
>CALZKB010000246.1 GCA_945787575.1 Thermoanaerobaculia bacterium
CATTGGTGTCGCCGCGTTGCGACGAAGGCTGGGCGTGATGGCCCGTCGCCGCCATCTCCACTCCGAGCTGCTGGGCGAGATCGGTACGTCCGACCGCCGGGCTCGACACGAAGAACGCCTCGGCTTCCAGAGTCCGGCCGTCCTCGAGCCGGAGAGCCTCGAGCCGTCCCTTGGTGCCGACGAGCTCGGCGATCCGACCGTAGGTGTGGTCGATCCCCTTCTCGCGGAGCTTCGCGGCGCTCTTCTCGGAGAGCTCACCGTCGGCGGTCTGCACGATGCGCAGCTCCTCGGTGTAGCGGCTCAACCCGACCGCCATCCCCGCCGCCCAGTCCGGCGGCCCGGCGCCGATGACGACCGTCGACTTTCCTTCGATCTCCGGAGCCTCGCAGTCGGGACAGTAAAAGAGGTTCCCCTTGCCGGCGTACCTGAAGCAAGGCCGGTAGTCGCCGTCGACCGTCGGGTGATAGCGCGCCACCCCGGTCGCGAGCAGGAGCTTCTCGGCGCGCCACTCTTCTCCCTTCTCGCCGCGCAGCACGAAATCGCCCTCCCGGCCGGCCGCCTCGACGACGTTGCCGCGGACCACCTCGACGTGGAGCGCTTCGGCCTGCTCGCGCAACTGCTTCAGCAGGTCTACCCCCCGGGTCGCCGGCATGCCGGGCACGTTGTGGAGCTCCTCCAGAGTGAAGAAGAGGGGGCTCGAGTGACGATCGATCACCAGCGTCCGCCGGCGGTGCCAGCCGAGGTGGATCGCCGCGCACAGCCCGGCGACGCCGGCGCCGACAACGATGACTTCGTAACGCTCGGGGTCTCCGCTCATTCTCGAATCATAGCCGCGAGTCGGGCTCGGGCTGGCGGTCGGGCCGGTCGATCGCCGCGCGTCCCCGCGGCAGCGAGAATCGATCTGCCGTTCGGCAGTACTGGGGCCCACCCATCCGGCCGATCGCGGCGAGACGATCGGGGTCGACATGCCAATGCTCGTCGACGAGATCGTCGGCGACGTAGACGTGGACGACCTCCCCGAGTACGAGATTGCCGCCGCCGGCGGCTCCGGCGTTGGTACGGACGATCTGCAGAGTGCGACATTCGAAGGCGATCGGCGACTCGGCGACCCGCGGCGGCGCCACCGCCCGCGAGGCGACGGCGGTCAATCCGGCGAGATCGAACTCACTCTCCTCGTGGGGCAGAGGCTCGGCGGTCACCGCCATCGGGCGCGCCCACGCCTCGGTCGCCACGTTGACGACGAACTCGCCGGTGCCGCCTTCGGCGACCGGAGCGCAGTTGCGCAGCGTGTCCTTCTCCGAGCCGTCCGGTTTGTTGCCGGGGCAAAACGCCAAGGTCATCGGGTTCGAACCGACGCCGCAGAAGAACGAGAACGGTGCTAGATTGGGCAGATCACGGGGGGACACGGTCGCGACGACGGCGATCGGTCTCGGCACGATCGCTCCGATCATCAGCTTGTAGCGATCACGGAGCTGCAAGTCCTTCGGGCAGATTTCCATCTCTGGAGTTTAGCGCTGGACGCCGGGTAACAGACGGTTCGGCGAAGCGCCGATATCAATAGGGGATCGCTCCCCCAACTGCCGCAAAGGAGGAACCTAATGAAAGCCGAAGTACGTTCGACGTGGGCCGTGGCCCCACTGATCCTGCTCGTCGCGATGACCGTGGCCGGTTGTCGGACGGTACTCAACGCGGAGTTCGACCGCTATACCGCGGGCGCCGTCGTCCCCAACGGAGGGCTGAACGGATCACCGACCGGCGACACCGTCACTTACTCGACCACGGGTGACAGCGTCAGTCCGACGATCATCCATCTCGGCACGACAGCGGGCAGAGGGAACCACGCCCAGTTCGAAGATGTCCGCGGAACGCAGACGATCTCGTTCGTGTCGCGAAACTTCACCGCCTCGGGCGACGATAAGCACTCCGCCACGTGGAACGGGAGAATGAGTGGGACTCTCAATTCGGAGCTGACGGTCGAGTTCAAGAACGGCAACGGTGTAGCTTTCTGCGGCGTGACGTTCAGCAACGGCGACGTCGTCATCGACGGCACGACACGTGGCAACTATGTTCTGGATCGGGCCCACTCCGTGGTCATGACGGCCAACAAGACGGCCGGCGAGTGCAGCATCCTGGTCAGCGGGACCTCGGGCGGGCCTTGGGCGACGACGTTTGCGACCGCTTGGGCCGGCAACAACCGGCGGCTCGACTTCGTGTTCTCCGACGCCGACTCCAACTCGATCTACCAGATCGACTCCGTGCTGCTGACTCGGCCGGGAGAGTAGGCCGACCGGCAGCTGTTCACCAAGATCTCGTACGCGTTTCAGCGGTAGTTCCGGTTGGGCCTGGGAAGCGCTGTTTCAAGCTGCGAGCCGCGAACTCGTGGTGCTGTCGCTCGCCGGCATCGAGATCGGGCGAGAGGCGAGTCTCGAGGTAGCGCCAAGCCGCGAGGTTCGAGGAGTTCTCTCCTACCTCGAAGATATGCAGGGCACCGATATAGGGCTCACGCCAGTCTCGATCGTGCCAGCTGTAATGAGAGAACCGCCGCGGCCCGACAGCCTCCGACGCGGAATCTCCGAGCACGGCTTGCAGAGCCGAGACGAGGGTCGTCACCGAGGTTGGACGATCGTCGAAGCGCAACGGCTCACGGGCGCCGAACGGCTTGACCATCAGCGTCGACGCCGCCAACCCGAGAATCTCGACCACCGACTCCGGGATCGAGATGGCGAGATTGGGCGGAGGAGGCAGGCCGGCGCCGTGGTCGGAGGTGAGGACCACCAGGGTCTCGTCGAGGATGCCGAGCTCCTCGAGTCGCTCGAGCAGTGCGGCGGCTTGGCGAAGGACACACTCGACCTGCTCACCATAGCTCTCCGGCGTGAGCTCCCGAACGCCGAGGAAGCGGCAATCGCCGTCGAGCACCGCGGGTGCATGGGCGCCGCCGACGTGCAGAAAGCGGAAGGTGGCGCGTTCCGAGCCGATTGTCATCTGGCGAGTGAACCGGTCGAGGAAGTCCTGGCTCGCCGTGGCGTGAAACCGACGGGCGGTGTCGTCCGCGAGAGTCTGGAGACGCCAGCTGTTGGTGTTGAAGACCCACCGCTTGACGGTGATCGGCCCGTACCGGAACAGTGAGAGATCGAGTAGCCTGAGGGCGGCGAAGCGGGCGCCGCCGCGAGCACCGAACGGTCCCCGGACGAGGATTCGACTGGCCGCCGGAGCGTCGAGGAACTCGAGCTGAATCGACGCGAGGCCGACGTCGAACCCCTGCTCGCCGAAGCGGCGTGGCAGCGAGCTCTCCCCGTGAAGGGCGGCGGCGACGAACTCGGGAATGGGCTCGGCGTTGTCGTAGATTCGCCCCGACAGCATCGCCGGCAGACTGAATCGCGTCGTGGGAAAGGGGGCGAGGTGATCGGAGTAGAGCGTGAAGCCCGCGAAGCGCTCGCGCAGGTCACGGTCTGCGCGGAGTCTGTCGGTCACGTAGCCCCGCTGGGTCGCGTCGAGGACCAGCACGAGGACGTTGCGGGTCGAAGAGAGGCGAGCCATCGCCGTGAGCGTCTCGGCCGGTGAGTCTCCCACCGCCGACTCGGTCGAGGTTCCGCCGCCGGTCGCGAACAGCCAGCTGGTCGACCCCGCCTGAGCGAACAGCACGCAGGCTGCGGCGATCCACAAGATGCGCCGTCGCCGCCGACCGAGCCGGACCGCCAGAGCGATCCCCGTCAACCATCCGAGCGCTTCCAGAATCTCTCTCGTCCGCAGGCGCGACCAGTCGATCGCGCTGCCATCGAGCAGCTGGAAGCGCCCCGAGATCGCGGTCTCGAGCCAGAGCAGCAGCGCGACCGCCAGGAGTGCCGCGACGTACGGATCTCGGAAGCGGCCGGCGAGGAGGCCGATTCCGACCAGCAGGGCCACGAGGAGGGCGAAGGAGGCCACCAACAGAACGGCGACTCGGCCCTGCGGTGAGGCAAACTCGGAGCGGTTCTCGAGAAGGACGGCGGCCGGCCCGAGCAGACAGAGCTCGCCGGCCAGCACCGCCGCGGCCGACAGGAGCTCGGGGAGGGTCGACCGACCGGCCGGCGCCGGGGCCTCGTTCATCGACGCAGACTACCGCTTCCGTTCGGTCGCCGTCAGTCCAGGGACTAGATGCCGCGGCGCCATGCGCGGTAGACGAGAACCGCCAGGGTCACCATGGTGAGCGGGATCACGAAGTAGGCCATCGCCTGGCCGAGACTCGCCGCCGTTTCGTGATCGGTCGCCGCGAGCACGAGGTAGGCGGTGTAGGCCGCGTAGTAGAAGAGAAAGAGGATGCCTTCCCAACGGTTGATCCGATAGCCGTTGAAGAAGATCGGCAGGCACGCGACGGCCACTGCCAGCATGATCGGCAGATCGAAGGTCAACGTCGACCTGCCCACCGGGATACCGCTCGGCGATAAGGCTGCGACGAGGCCGAGAACGAGCAAGATGTTGAAGACGTTGCTGCCGACGGCGTTGCCCACCGCGATGTCCTGCTCGCCGCGAAGGCTGGCGAGACACGAGGTGGCGATCTCGGGCATCGACGTCCCGATAGCCACCACCGTCAAGCCGATCACGAGCTCGGAGAGGCCGAAGGTCTGAGCGAGGCTGACCGCCCCTCGCACCAGCCACTCGGCACCGATGATGACCGCCACCAGGCCACCGACGATGAGCAGCATCGATCTTCCCAGCCCCGCCCGGGTTCGCGGCCTCTCCTCGCCGTCGTCGGCATCGCGTCGCGCCGCCGTCACCAGCCAGACGTTGTAGACGATGGCGAGGGCGAGCAGCAGCAAGCCGTTGGCGCGATCCAGCGATCCATCGATGCACAGGATCCACAACAGCGCCGAGAAACCGATCATTACCGGCACGTCGACCCGCACGACCCGGGTCGAGACCGGGAGCGGAGAGATCAGGCTCGCCAGGCCGAGGATGAGCAGGATGTTGGCGATGTTGCTGCCGATGACGTTGCCGAGACCGATGTCGGACTCACCGGTGAGAACCGACTGGACACCGACCGCCGCCTCCGGGGCGCTGGTGCCGAAAGAGACCACCGTCAGTCCGATCACCAACGGCGGCACACCGAAGGCTACCGCCGCTCGGGACGAGCCTCGAACAAAGAGCTCCGCGCCCCCGAGGAGCACGGCGAGTCCGCCCAGGAAGAGCAACCAGGCCA
>CALZKB010000247.1 GCA_945787575.1 Thermoanaerobaculia bacterium
ACCGAACAACGCGATCCGCTTGCCAACGACTGTATTGAACATGCTCGAGATCATCCTCTGAACAAACCGAGAGCGCTGATAGTCGTTCATCCGCACCACGCTCTCCCAGTACTCGGCAACCTCAGGCAAGTTGAAGCTCTGGCAAAGGTAGACGAGGTTCAGGATGTCCTTCTTGAAGCATGAGCCGCCAAAGCCGACGCTGGCGTTCAGAAACCGCGAGCCAATGCGGCTGTCCATTCCGATGGCCGCGGAAACCTCCGAGATGTCCGCCTCGGTCGCTTCGCAGATCGCCGAGATGCTGTTGATGGAGCTGATCCTCTGCGCCAGGAAGGCATTGGCGGTGAGCTTCGAGAGCTCGCTCGACCAGACGTTGGTGGTCAGAATGCGCTCGCGAGGAACCCAGTGGGCGTAGAGCTCGACGAGCTCGCTGACCGCGGCCTGCCCCTCGGGCGTCGCGTCGCCGCCGATGAGGACCCGGTCGGGATTCTCGAGGTCGTCGATCGCGGTGCCTTCGGCTAGAAACTCCGGATTGGACAACACCTGGAAACGAATCGCACCCGGCCCCGAATGGAGGATGCGCTCCATGGCGCGGGCCGTTCTCACCGGCAGCGTGCTCTTTTCGACTACGATCTTGTCCGAGTTGGAGTGTTCCCTGATCTGGCGAGCGGTCTTCTCCCAGTACTGCAGGTCGGCTGCCCTGCCGGCACCGTCCCCGAAGCCTTTTGTGGGCGTGTTGACGCTGACGAAAATGATGTCCGCCTCCGCAATGCCCTTCTCGGTGTCGGTGGAGAACGAGAGGTTCCGGCCCAAGCCCTGGGCCAGTACCTCCCTGAGACCCGGCTCGTAGATCGGCGGCTCACCGCTCGCCCACCGCTCGATCCGTTCGGCGTTGATGTCGACGACGTGCACCCGGTAGTCGGGGCACTTGGCCGCGATCATCGCCATCGTGGGACCGCCAACGTACCCGGCGCCGATACAGAGAATCGTCTTGGTCGATGCCGTCACTTCTGCACCCCCGTACCGCGCCAACAGGCGCACGCTGGACCTACCGCACTTTCCTTTCCTGCAACCGAACCGGCCCTTAGGTCATGCCGCAATTCTCGCGAGCTTCTTGCGAACTCTAGCAGAAGGCTAACGATCGCCGCGTCGACTCCCCGGGCCGCTTGAGCTGTTACGAAACCGTTGGAACGCCCCCTCACTGCACCATCATCGGGTCCAGCACGACGTCCTGGGAGGCCAGGACCGATTGGACCGCGGGCGGCGAGCGGAACGGCGAAGTGTGCAGTTCACCACTGAAGCGCAGTGGAGAACTGCATCCTCGAAACCGCTGAGGCAAGCAACTGTGAAGCATGCCACTGCAATCCGAGGGCGCTTCCGCCCCCCAGCGAGGCACAAGACTCGCGACGAAACCGCAGTCTGGAGCTTGCCTGCTCTTGATCCTCTTGAGTTTTCTCCCCGCTGGCAGCTCGGCGGCCACCTTCTCCGTTAATGCTACCGACGACCTCGACGACGGAGGTTGTGATGCTATCCATTGCAGCCTGCGAGAAGCGATCATCGCGGCCAACGCGACGCAAAGTGTCGACCTGATCGAATTCGCCTCTCTTGGCTCCGGTGATCAAACCATCACGCCCTTGACAGCGTTGCCGGAGCTCGCTGGACCGACGACGATCAACGGAGCGACACACCCAGATGGCACGATCTATCTGTGCGCGACTGAACTGTCGACCTCGGACGTCCTCATCATCACTGCCGGAACCACAATAATCTATGCCTTGCGGATCGAATGCCCTGTCCAGGGCCCACGTTTGACGATGTCGAAAACAGGGCAGGGCTCGGGCGTGGTGACCAGCTCGCCCGCCGGCATCGACTGCGGCGCCGACTGCGCCGAAGCCTACGATCTCGGCTCGGTCGTTGCCCTCACCGCCACCCCCGACGCCGGCTCGGCTTTCGCCGGCTGGAGCGGAGACGCCGACTGCGCCGACGGCACGGTCACTCTCGACGCCGACACCGCCTGCACCGCGAGCTTTGACCTCAATCAGCGCACCCTCACGGTCGGCCTCGCCGGGAGCGGCAACGGCACCGTGACCTCCAGCCCCGCCGGCATCGACTGCGGCGCCGACTGCGCCCAAGCCTACGACCTCGGCTCGCTCGTCACTCTCACCGCTAATCCTGACACCGGCTCGACCTTCACCGGCTGGAGCGGAGACGCCGACTGCGCCGACGGCGCGGTCACCCTCGATGGCGACACAGCGTGTACGGCGAGCTTCGACGCGAGCCAGCGTACCCTGTCGGTCAGCGTGACCGGGAGCGGCAGCGGTACCGTGACCTCGAGCCCCGCCGGGATCGACTGCGGCGCCGACTGTTCCGAGAGCTACCCTCATAAGACGGTTGTGGACCTTATAGCCGCACCCGACGCCGGATCCACCTTCACCGGCTGGAGCGGAGACTCCGACTGCACGGACGGCCGCGTGACTCTCAAGAAGAACACGGCGTGCACCGCCGCCTTCGATGAAGGGGCACAGGCAACTCTGACCGTTACCGTGAGTGGCGGTGGCCGGGTGACCTCGAATCCCGCCGGCATCGACTGCGGCGCCGACTGCGCCGAAGCCTACGATCTCGGCTCGGTCGTCACCCTCACCGCCACCCCCGACCCCGGCCACACCTTCGTCAATTGGAGCGGGGACGCCGACTGCGCCGACAGCACCATTGCGCTGGACAGCGACGCGATCTGTACCGCTACATTCAGCAGTTCTTTGCCCACCGTAACCATCCTCATTCCCGCCAGCGGCTCGACTTTCGCGGAATACAACGGTATCGACTTCGTAGCGTCCGCCGTGGACTCGAATGGGTTCGATATCACCGGAGGCATCGTGTGGACGTCCAGCAAGGATGGAGCACTAGGAGTCGGAGACGCGGTGTCCGTGGTGCTGTCGAAAGGCAACCACATGATCACCGCTGCGGCGAGCGACGGTGCGGGCGGCATTGGAACGGATTCGGTGAGCCTAAGAGTTCGTCCAGCACACCTAGTTCTCAGCGGCATGAGCGTCGACAGCCAGGAGACACACGAAGCCGGCCTGTCGATTACTGCGACGGATTTCGAAATCCTGAGTTCGGGAGATGTCCTCTTCAGCTCCGGCGAGTTGATCTCCCTCGGAGACGGTTTTGTCGTGGCGTCGGGCGGCACCTTCTCTGCCGGTACCGACCCGACCCTGGTTCCCTGACCAGGCCAGACATGGACGACCGACGAAACGCCGGCTGATCGACGACTGGAATCTGGCGTAAGAGTAGTCTCGCCACCCGCGGACGCGCAGAGTATCGCCGATCTGTTTGGGTATGCCTGCTGGTGGTTGGGAGAGCATTCACAAGAGGCAGGAACGAGCCCACGGGCTCAAACCGTCGCGAAACCAGACGCCAACAATGAACCTGGGTTGAGCTCGATTCTGGCCTTGGGGCGTCAGGCCTTCGTCAGGGAAGAACCCGTGCATGTGTCAACTGCACGCGGCTGGAGCGCACTCCAGGGACCTCGTCGGTATAAGCTTGTCCAACAAATGGGGGGACCAGCCGAGCTAAAGGGTACTCGGGGCTTGGGAAAGAGAAAGAAGGCGCAGCGTGTGAAGGCGTCGGCTCAGCCGACGGGGTCGCTCGCAGAGCGGCTCCTGGGTCTGCTGGACAGCACCCAAACGGCTCGAGACCTGCAAGCAGAGCTCGAGAACCTGGAGCGCCGTCATGGTCCTGCCGTGTATTGCGAGTGGCTCTACCGTCTCGGGGGCCTCCGAGCGGATCCGAAGACAGCTCAAGAGGACTGGCGTGCCGTACTCAACCACTGGACTGACCTGGAAACGAAAAGGCCTGCGGCCTTCGATCCGCGTGTTGCTCTCGTCAGTTATTCGATCGAAGCACAGCGCAAGCGAGACAGAGCCATCGACATCGAGATTCACCTCCGTGGGACAACGCGTGAGGATTCAAACCGGGACGAGCTGACGGGCCTGGCCAGCTCTCAGTCGTTCCTGGAAGGCTTGGAAAGAGAGCTGCACAGGGGCGAACGCTTGAATCGACCGGTGACTCTCTTGATGATCGCGGTCGACGACCTCGAGCAGTACAACGACCGCAACGGACGTGAAGCAGGCGACAGGGCCCTCGCGAGGATCGGTCGAATCCTCGTCGAGTCGCTCCGTGGTGAGGACGGAAAGGCCCGCTTTGGCGGCAAAGAGTTCGCCGTGACTCTGCCGGATACTCCGAAGCTGTCTGCCGGCCATGTCGCCGAACGGCTTAGGGAAAAGACGGAGCTTCAGTACTTCCCCGGCGAAGACGATCAGCCGGGCGGGGCGCTCACGGTTTGCGTCGGCGTGGCAACCTTCCCCGGCGACGCGCGGAATGCCTCGGAGCTGCTTCGCCAGGCCCAGCGGGCCATGGCCGCCGCAACGGCCAGCGGCCGCAATCGGGTCCACCTGATCGGCGAAGACAGGCGATCGAACCGTCGGTTCGAGGTCTCGCTCGTCGGCACCTTTACGACGGTAGCCGGCGACCATCCATTGAGGACTCTGAACCTCAGCCTCACCGGCCTCAAGTTCTCGAGCTCCGGGAATCTCCCTTCGCGAGCCCTGGCCGATATTCGCCTGAAGATCCCCGGATCGCAATCAAGCGTCGATATGGCGGTGCGCGCCGTCAAGTCCGAGACGGTCCGACCCCCGAGTATCGATTGGACCGCAGGCGGCGAGCGGATGGTCGGGGGACAGTACGAGGTCGCGGCGCGCGCGGTCGAAATATCGTCCGCGGACCTGCGGAACCTGGCGAACTACCTGCGCACACTGGAGGATTCCTCCTCGCCCGGCAGCGAGCCCTGACCTTTGCCGGCCTGTCCAGCGACCACTTCCTCGGACCCTCGGCTGGTGCTCTACGGTCGGGCGTCCGCGATTGCCTCCTCTACGACTCGACGCCGACTGCACGGGCAGCACCGTCACTCTCGGTGCCCGTCCTCCACGCCGCGATGACTCGGGCCGAGCTCCCGGTCGATCACTTTGCGGACCGTCTCGTGACTCTTGCCTTTCAAGTTGAGAAACACCAGCCCCGAACGGTAGCGCTCACTGCTGTCAGCGAATCGCTGCTGTTCGGTGGTGACCACTCCCGCGGCAACCGAGACCTTTCGCGCCTCC
>CALZKB010000248.1 GCA_945787575.1 Thermoanaerobaculia bacterium
GTCGTGATCGTCGTCCTCCAAGACGACCCGGCCGTCATGGCGCACGGCTTGCGCCATTCCCGAGACCACCTGCGCCGGGTCGCTGACGTGCTCGAGCACGAAGCGACCGTGCGCGATATCGAACTTCCCCCATTCTCCGGGCTTCAGCGGGAGGCTCACGGCGTCGCCTCGCCGGAACTCGATCGGTGCCGCGAGTTGGGAGGGCTTTTCGCACGCCTGGAGCGCCGTGGCGAGCTGAACCTCGTCGCGCTCGATGCCGAGAACCTGTCCGTGCGGTCCGACCCGCCGCGCGATCTCCTGAGTCAGCAAACCAAGCCCACTGCCGACATCCAACACTCGATCAGCGGGCTCTAGCGCGAGGTCCCTAAGCGCCCGCGGATTGAGCATCTCGTTCAACCGAGTCAGCCGCTGCCGCTCTTCATCGTGGCTGCCATGGATGTAGTTCCCACCCTCTGTCAGCATGGTGACAATCTAGCACGCACGAAGGCGCTAGCCTGCCTTTCTCACCCCGTTTCGAGCGAAACGGTGGAGCTGCCTGTGTCCGCAAGGCGTCGCGACCGAGGGCACCGCAGGCGTAGCCAAAGATACGTCGAGGATGACCGACCGAGCGCAACGCAGCAGGCGCGGGGAGATCCGCCGTTACAGCCGTAACGGGGTGAGAAAGGCAGGCTAGGCGCTTGCCGCTCGCAGGATCCGGGCCCTCAAGCCGTCGAATCCGAGTCGCTCGCACAGGGAATCGACCGCGGTGCGGCGGGGCGTGGTCAACTCGAGCTCGTCCCACGTCGGCTCGACCGAGGCGACCTGCGCCACCGTCGCCAGCCGCTTCGAGAGAAGCGCCTGGTCCTCGTGCTCCGCCAACAGCCGGCTGATTCGCGCGGCGCCCCGTAGATCGAGCCGGGGAATCCGGTCGCGACCGGCGACGAGCTCTTCCAGCGAGCCGAACCGTTCGAGCAGGGCGACCGCCGTCTTCCGCCCGATCCCGGGTACCCCGGGGATGTTGTCGACCGGGTCGCCGACGAGGCCCAGCAGATCCGGGATCCTCTCCGGATCGACGCCGAACCGAGCTCGCACTTCGGCGCGGCCGTAGCGCCGCTGCTTGCCATAGTCGTACCATTCCACTCCCTCGCGAACGAGCTGCGCCAGGTCCTTGTCGGAAGTCACCACCCGGATGTGAGCCCGGGCGGCAAAACGCCGGCATAGCGTCCCGATCAGATCGTCCGCCTCGTAGCGCTCGTCCGAGAACGCCACCGCGCCGATCGCTTGGGCGAGCGCCTCGCAGTCCGTCACTTGAGCCTCGAGCTCGGCCGGCGGCGGCTCGCGCTGCCGCTTGTATTCCGGATAGAGCTCGTTGCGGAAGCTGGTCGTGAGACTGCGGTCGAAGGCGACCGCGAGATGGGTCGGACGCTCTTCGGCCAGCAGCTTGAGAAGAAACGAACCGAAGCCGTAGGTAGCGTTCGCCGGTCGTCCTCGCCGGTCGACGATCGAGCTCGGCAGAGCGAAATGGGCACGGAAGATGTAGGGGCTCGCGTCGACCAGCAGCAGTTCGGGGTTAGTCGGCATCGGTTGAGGCCTCCCCGACCTTCTCGCCAGCACCGCCCTCCTCCGTCGCCCGCAGGTGGGTATAGACCCGGTGTCCGAGAATCGGTCCGACGACGTCCTGAAGCTCCTGGAGCGTCGCTTCCGTGACCCCTTCGAGGCTGCCGAAGCGCCTGAGCAGCGCCTTGCGACGGTGGCTACCGATTCCCGGCAGGGCGTCGAGACGCGAGACGAGCGCCCCCTTGGAGCGGCGGCGGCGGTGGCGGCCGACGGCGAAGCGGTGCGCCTCGTCACGCAGCAACTGCAGGAGCTGGAGTCCCGCGTCGGTGCGCGGCAGCTTCAGCGGTTCGGGCGTCGCCGGCAAATAGAGCTCCTCCTGGCGCTTGGCGAGCGCCGCGATCGGAGTCTCCTCGACGCCCAGCTCGGCCAACGCCTCGAGCGCCGCGTTGAGCTGCCCGCGGCCGCCGTCGACAAGAATCAAGTCCGGCATCGACCCGACCTCGCCCAGCACCCGGGCGTAACGCCGGCTCACCACCTGATGGATGGCGGCGAAGTCGTCCTGCCCCGCCATGTTGCGCAGATTGAAGCTCCGGTAGTCCTTCTTGAGAATTCGGCCTCCCTCCCAGACGACCAATGAGCCGACCATCTCGGAGCCTTGCAGGTTCGAGATGTCGATCGCCTCGATACGCCGGGGCGCCTCGGTCAGGCCCAGCGCCTCGACGAGCGCCTCGGGACCCCGCTCCTGGCGCCTGTCGGTGCGAAAGCGCCGCCGATGGGCGAGCTCCGCGTTGCGGCGGGCGACCTTCAGCCGGTGCGCTTTGGGTCCGCGCGCAGGCAGCCGCACGTAGACCCGCTCCTCCTTGCGCTCGGCAAGCCACTCGACCAGCGCCGCCTTGCCCTCGACCGGCAGCGGCAGATGAATCTCTTTGGGGATGAAGGTCGTCCGCTCATAGACCTGAGGAAGGAGCTCGGAAAGCAGCCGCTCCGGCGTGAGATCCGGACGCCCCTCCCAGAAGAGCTCCCGCCGGTCGAGCACCCGACCCCCGCGCATGACGAGGATGGTCACCGACGCATTGCCGCCAGCGAGATGAAGCCCATAGATATCGACGTCCTCGCCACGCAACGAAGAGAGGCTGCGCTTCTGGGTGACGGAGTCGATCTCCGCCAACGTGTCGCGGACCCGCGCCGCCTGCTCGAACTCGAGGGCGTCCGACGCCGCCTTCATCTCCCGCCTCAGATTGCGCCGGAGCTGCTCTGTCCGCCCACTCAAGAAGAGCTGCGCGTCTTCGACCGCGCGGTCGTACGCCTGCCGGGTTGTCAGCCCGTCGACGCACGGGCCGAGGCATCGCTTCATGTCGTAGTAGAGGCAGGGCCTGGGGAGGCTCCCGTCGATGTCGATGGTGCACACCCGCAAGCCGAACAGCTTCTGAGTGAGCTTGATCGCCCGTCGCGCCAGACCGCCGGGGAGAAACGGCCCGTAGTAGTCCGCCCCGTCGTTGAAGATCCGCCGGGTGAAGGCGACCCGCGGGTAGCCGTCGCGCATTGTCAGCTTGACGTAAGGATAGGTCTTGTCGTCGCGCAGCAGTACGTTGTAGCGCGGCTTGTGCTTCTTGATCCAGTTGTTCTCGAGCAGCAGCGCTTCCGCCTCGGAGCCGGTCACCACCGTCTCGAGATCGACCGCCTCCGCCACCATCGTGGCCAGCCGCAGATCGTCCGCCCGGCGGCGGTAGCTCGCCACCCGCTTCTTGAGCGACTTCGCTTTGCCGACGTACAGCGGCTTGCCCTCCTCGTCTCGGAAGATGTAGATGCCCGACTTGTCGGGAAGGAGACCGATCTTCAGCTCGAGTTCGGGACGCATGGCCGGTCAGGAGTGTAGCGGTCGGCCGGGGCCCCTGCCACGGTCGGCGAGCGGGTCGCCCGAGTCCCGGTCGAGATCCCAAAGGCGACTGCGTCGGCGCGTGTCATGATCGGACTCGAGTCTTCCTCGAGGGAAGACCCACGGACGGGCCCATGGACCGCGACCCAACGACGACCGACGTCTGGCTCCGAACGCTGCTGCGCGTCGTCGGCACGACTTCGCTCTTCGCGCTCCCCTTCGCGGTCGCCCCCCGCGAATGGCTCGCCGCCATTCACCAAGGCCTCGGCATGGGCACTCTCCCCTCCTTGCCCGTCGTCGGTTATCTGGCCCGGTCGACTTCGGCTTTCTACGCCCTGCTCGGCGGTCTCTTCTGGGTGGTCTCCTTCGATCTCGAACGACACCGGCAAGTGATCGCCTACCTCGGCGTCACCCTGACGGTGTTCGGTGCCGGCTTGGTGGTCGTCGACTGGGCGGAGGGCATGCCGCGGTTCTGGACGCTGTGGGAGGGACCGTTCGTCGTCGTCTTCGGAGTCCTGCTGTTCACGCTGAACCGCGGCAGCGGCGCCGGCGGCCCATAGCGTCACGGAAGAAGTTCGATTCGTGAGCATCCACGAAGAGCTCGACACCGCGGTGAAGCTGACGGTGTACCGGCATTTCGCCGAGAGCGGTACGAGCCCGGCTCTCGAAGCCGTTGCCTCCGAGGTCGAAGCGGAGCCCGGAGTCGTGAGGTCGGCTTTCGCCCGGCTACGGGCGGCACGGGTGTTGTTTCTCGAAGGGGACGGCGACACGATCCGCATGGCTCCGCCGTTCTCGGCAGTCGAGACCCAGCACTTCGTCGAGTCCGGCGGGGTGATCTACTTCGCCAACTGCGCCTGGGACGCCCTCGGCATCCCCGCGGCGCTGCGGCAAGAGGCCACGGTCCGCTCGCGTTGCGAGCAGACGCGCGAGCCGCTGCGGCTCGCCGTCGGGCTCGACGGACCCGGTGTATCGGACTGGCTGTTCCACTGCCTCGTCCCCGCCGCCCACTGGTGGGACGACCTCGTCTTCACCTGAGCCAACATGCTCTTCTTCCGGTCGGAAGAAGCGATCCATGGCTGGTGCGAGGAACGCGACCACCCGGTGCGCCCGATCGTCACGATGGAGCAGCTCTGGGGCCTCGCTCGTACCTGGTACTCGACCCGATTGCAGGTTGAGTCCCGCCGGCCCGCGCCCGACGAGATGGTGGGAATCTTCGCCGGTCTGGGGCTCGAAGGCGCTTTCTGGGATCCCGCCGCGGACTCGTTTGCCGGCGGGGAGTAGGAGCTAGGCGCTGTAGATCTGGAGCTCGCGCAGCTCCTTGATCCGGTCGCGAAGCTGGGCCGCCTCCTCGAAGTCGAGGTCCTTGGCTGCCCTCTTCATCGCCTTTTCGAAACGGGTGATCTGTTCGTTGAGAGAGAGGTCGGACTCCGCCACCGTCTCGATTCGGCCGCGGCGCGCCGCCGCGTGATAATCCATCTCACTCATCTGCACGATCGGACTGTGAATGTCCTTGAGGATCGTCTTCGGCTCGACGCCGTTGGCCTCGTTGTACTGACGCTGACGCTCTCGGCGGCGTTCGGTCTCGTCGATTGCGCGCTTCATCGAGTCGGTGACTCTGTCGGCAAAGAAGATCACCCGGCCGTTGAGGTTGCGCGCCGCTCGACCGGAGGTCTGGATCAGCGAGGTCTCGCTGCGCAGGAAGCCCTCCTTGTCGGCATCGAGAATCTCCCCGCGCTTCGTGACCTCTCGGATCTCGCCGACGAGGTCGTCGACCTGGCCCTTGGCAGGCCTTACCTCGATCACCGGATCGAGCAAGCCGGTGGGGCGTACAACCTGCTCGGCGATGACGCCGTGGGTGCGCTCGAGCTCCCAATCGCCGGGGGTCGCGGAAATGTAGATCCGTTGACCGACGAGGGCGTCGAACTCGTCGAAGGTGAGTGGCCGGTTGTCGAGGGCGCTCGGCAGCCGGAAGCCGTACTCGACGAGAGTCTGCTTGCGCGACCGATCGCCCGCATACATCCCCCGCACTTGAGGCACGGTCTGATGGCTCTCGTCGATCACCATCAGAAAGTCGTCCGGCAGGTAGTTCAAGAGCGTCGGCGGCGGCTCACCCAGCACCCTGCCAGTGAGGTGCCGGGAGTAGTTCTCGATGCCGTGGCAATAACCCATCTCGCGGAGCATCTCGAGGTCGAACATCGTCCGCTGTTCGAGGCGCTGGCGTTCGAGGAGCTTCTCGTGGGCCTCGAGCTCGGCGAGGCGCTCGCAGAGCTCGACGGAGATCGTCTCGATGGCGCCGCGCAGGCGCTCCTCGGGCGTCACGTAGTGGGTCTTGGGGAAGATCGCCACCTTCTCGACTTCTTCGAGGACGTCTCCGCGCAGCACGTCGAAACGCGCTACCCGCTCGATCTCGTCACCGAAGTACTCGATTCTCACGCCGACGTCTTCGTAGGCCGGGAGAATCTCGAGCACGTCGCCGCGCGCGCGGAAGCTGCCGTGGAACAGATCGAACGCCGTGCGCTCGTACCGCATGTCGACGAGCTGGCGCAGCGCGCTCTCCATGCCGCTCTCGTCGCCGCGTTGGAAGAAATGGAGCATCCCGTAGAAGCTCTCGGGGGAGCCCAGGCCGTAGATGCACGACACCGAGGCGACGATCAGCACGTCGCGCCGCTCGAACAACGCTTTGGTCGCCCGCAGCCGCAGCCGATCGATCTCCTCGTTGATCGAGGTCTCCTTCTCGATGAACGTGTCCGACTGTGGGACGTAAGCCTCGGGCTGGTAGTAGTCGTAGTATGAGACGAAGTACTCGACGGCGTTGTTCGGAAAAAAGCTGCGGAACTCCTGGTAGAGCTGCGCGGCGAGAGTCTTGTTATGCGACAGCACCAGGGTCGGGCGATTGACCTCTTCGATCACCTTGGCGATGGTGTAGGTCTTGCCCGAGCCGGTGACGCCGAGCAGCACTTGCTCAGCCAAGCCGTCTTGCACCCCTGCAACGAGCTGGGCGATGGCGGCCGGCTGGTCCCCCTCGGGCGAGAAAGGCGAGACGACTTCGAAGCGAGCCAAGGCGCGGTCGAGTCCTTCGGATCAGGCCGGAGCCGAGATCGGCTCCCCCACTCCCTGCCGAGCCGCGGGCCACGGCATAGACCGGCGAGAGCTCTCCGGGGAGGTGCCGGCGGCGGCACGCTCGAGGACTTCGATCAGCTCGTCGACATCTCCCTGGGTGGGCCGGCGATTCGAGTCCGCGAAGCGCAGGATCACTGGCTGGAGCTGGTTGAGGGCGATGGGGGGTCACCGCCGCGAATCCAGCGCGGATCCTCTGGACGTCTCCGTCGCTCGTCTCGGCCGGCAGGCGCGCCATCACCTGCTTTTCCATCAGCTCGAACGCCCATACCGTGATCTTCTCGAGGTTGAAAAGCACCACCGCCACCGCGATCAGCAGGAGCAGCATGAGAGCGCCGCAGCCAAAGAGCGCGACGCGGCCACAGCCGGCGTTGGGCGAGCGAGCGGCCTCCGGCTGGAAAGGCTGTTGGGGGCTCAGGGGATCACTCATCGGCAGAGACCAGGCTAGCGGCCCGGAGCAGGAGTCCCACCGGACACGCCACGGACAATACCATCGCCATCGTCCACGGAGCCGAGCGCGGCAACGGCGTCGAAACGGCGCGGCGCCCCCCCACCGCATCCGTATAATCGGCGCGATGACGCGGCCCGAGACCTCGGACAGATCCTCGACTCGCCCACCTGGGTTCCGATCCCGTCCCTGGTGGCGTCGAGAGGATGGTCACATCCGGTGGGCGATCTGGCTGCCCGCGGCGGCAGTGGCTCTCGGAGCGCTCGGCGGCGTCGGTTTCGCCGCGGTGATCCAGATGCCGCGGGTCGACTCGCTGGCCGATATGTCCTTGGGAGTGATCTCCCGTTTCTTCGACCGGGACGGGGTGGAGTTCGCGAGCTTCGCCCAGGAACGTCGAGAGCTGATCGCCGAAGGCGAAGTCCCCGAGCTTGTGCGGCGGGCGATCTTGGCGGCCGAGGACGCCAACTTCTTCGAGCATGGAGGAATCGATCCGCAGGGCGTGCTGCGCTCCGCCTTGCGCAACGTCGTCGAAGGAAGTCGGATCGGCGGCTCGACCCTCACTATGCAGCTGGCTCGCAAGCTCTACTTGACCCCCGAAAAGACCTGGCGACGCAAGATCGAGGAGGCGCTGCTCACCGTCGAGATCGAGAAGAGGTACAGCAAGCAACAGATTCTGACGCTCTACGCGAATCTCATGTATCTGGGGCACGGAAACTACGGCTTCCAAGCCGCCGCGCGCGACTTCTTCGACAAGCCGGTCGAGGAGCTCGAGGTGACCGAGGCCGCGACTCTGGCGGGTATCCTCCAGCGACCGAGCTCCTACAGCCCCTACAACCGGCCCGACCTGGTGCTCAAACGACGTGACTACGTTCTTCGCCGGATGAAAGAGGAGGGTTTCATCTCCGACGAGGAGTTCGCCGCGGCCCAGAGCGCCCCGCTCGAAGTGGCGCGGCGAAGCGCTCCGTCGCAGGTCGCGCCGTTTTTCGCCGAGGAGATCCGCCGCGACCTCGAGGAGAAGTACGGCTCGGAACGCCTGCTCCAACGTGGTCTTCAGGTCCAGACGACCGTCGATCCGCGGATTCAGAGCGCCGCGGAGCGTGCGGCGCTAGCCCAACTCGTCGCTCTCGACCGCCGGCTGCGCCGCTGGCGAGCGATCGAGGAGACGGTCCCCGAGACCGAGCTGGCCGACTACGAGCACCCGTCGTGGCGGCGGCTGGAGCTGAGGCCCGCCCTCTGGGTGAGAGGGGTGGTCACCGAGGTCGACAGTTCAGTGGCGCAGGTGCAGATCGGTGAAAGCTCGTATCCGTTGAGCCGCAAGGGTATCGAATGGACTCGCCTCACGCGGGTCTCCGACGTCGTCAGAGTGGGCGACCTCGGTTGGTTCAGCTTCGGTGAGCCGGAAGCCGGGGCGACCCTCGGCTCACTTCAGCTCGAGCGCGAGCCCAACCTCGAGGCGGCGGTCGTGGTCGTCGAGTCGGGAACCGGGGCCGTTCGCGCGATGGTCGGCGGCTGGGACTTTGCGCGAAGTCAGTTCAATCGCGCGACCCAGGCCAAGCGCCAGACCGGATCCGCCTTCAAGCCCCTCGTTTATGGGGCGGCCCTCGAGACGGGCTACACCCCGGCCGACACGATCTTCGACGGCCCCGTCGTTTTCGCCGGCGCCAGCCAGGTGATGAGCTACAGCCCCCGCAACTTCTACCGCGAATACCACGGCATCACGACCCTTCGCCAAGCGCTCGAGGACTCCTACAACGTGACGGCCGTGAAGCTCCAGGCTCTCATCGGGGCCGACCGAGTGATCGACTTCGCCAGGCGTTGCGGCGTCGAGGCCGATCTTCGACCTTACGCGAGTCTCGCGCTCGGAGTCACCGATCTCTCGCCGCTCGAGGTCGCCGCCGCCTACGCCTCCATCGCCAACCAGGGAATCGCCCTGCCGCCCTACATGATCGAGCGGGTGACCGACCGCAGCGGTCTGGTGTTGGAGCAGCACATACCCCAAGCGCGCAAGGCGATGGAGCCGCAGATCGCGTATCTGTTGGCCCACATGATGGAGGGCGTCGTCGATCGCGGCACCGGCCAGCGGATGCGGGCGCTCGATGTCGATCTCGCGGGTAAGACCGGGACGACCGACGACTTCACCGACGCCTGGTTCGCCGGCTTCACGCCGCGCTACACGATCGTCACCTGGGTCGGTCACGACCAGAAGAAGCGGATCGGCACCAACATGACGGGCGCCGAGGCGGCGATGCCGATCTGGAAGACGATCGACCGGTCTGCTGCCCGGGGCGATGGCCGAGCAGATCATCGAAGAGGCCTTTCTCACCGGCACCGAGCCCGCGCAGCACTACGACGCAAAGTGGGCGCGCGTCTTCAGCCTCCCCTGGTTCCAGCAGCGCGCTTTCTACATTCCCAAGGACGGCGAGCGAATGCCCGAGGACATCGCGGACTGGAGTCTGGTCGAGCGCGTGTGGAACGACGGCTAGCGGCCTCGACGTCGTCTCGGGTCAGTCACAGGGCTTCCCGCCGAGCTCCTCGAGGCGCTCGATGAGCTCGCGGCTCTCTCGGCGATAGCGATCGAGCTTCTGGTCGAGGTGGGCAAACAAGCCGTCGGTATGCCGTGCAAAATCTCCTAGGCCCTCGCGCTTGAACTCCTCGAGGTGGGCGAGCCTCCGGTGGTGCTGCTTGACGTCCTTCAACAGATCGGCGCGGACTTCGTTGACGTCCCGATGGATCTCGTCGGCCTGCCGCTGGAGTGACGCAACGCGCTCGAGCGTGCGGACCATCACCAGGTTGAACACCCGTTGGCGCTCCCAGCGATCGGCTTGCGGCGCACTGACTATCGGACGCAGAAGCTTCTTGAAGCGCACGACGAGCCGACCCCAGAGACCGCGATGGCTCCTGACGGGAAACTCGTGGTCCCCTTCCCAGAGCCATCTCCAGTCGTCGGCGGCATCGGTGCGCCCCTCGACGAAGGTCTCGAGAGCAGGGGCCGAATCGCGGTCGGCCTCGCCTCTCACGGCCTACTCTTCCGGAACGACAGTGAGCTGGATCTCCGCGATGACCTCGGGGTGCAGATCGATCTGGACGATGAATTCGCCGAGCGTCTTGATCCCGCCGCCGAGATCGAGCCGTCGCTTGTCGACGACGACGGCCTTCTCGGCCAGCGCCGCCTCGACGTCCGTCGGGGTTACCGAGCCGTAGAGCGTCTCGGATTCGCCGACTCGCTTGGCGATCGTGATCTTGATGCCGGCGAGCTCCGCCGCCCGCGCCTCGGCCAGTTCGCGCTGCTCGACGTGGCTGGCATCGATCTTCGTCTTCTGTTGCTCGTAGTAGTTGACGTTGGCGGGTGTCGCCCGCAGACCGTAACCCTTGGGAATGAGGTAGTTGCGGGCGTAGCCCGGCTTGACGTTGACGACCTCGCCTCGGGAGCCGAGACTTCGCATGTCGCGCAGGAGAATGACTTCCATCGCTCGCTCCTTTAGTCCGCGACGTACGCCAGCAGCGCGACGTGACGCGCCCTCTTGATCGCCTGCTGGACCATCCGCTGGTGCCGCGCGCAGTTGCCGGAGATGCGCCGAGGCAGGATCTTCGAACGTTCGACGATATAGTTCTGGAGGAACCTGGTGTCTTTGTAATCGACGCTCGTCTTCTTGTCGGCGCAGAGTCTGCAGACCTTGCGACGACGGGGGAACTTGTCTTTCTTGCGTGCCATCAGCCCTCCTCAGCTGCCGCGGCGACCGGCTCGGGTGCGTGGTCAGGCTCGAACGGCATACGCATTCGCCCGACATCGGTGCGGACCGTCAGATAGCGCAGGACCTTTTCGTTCTGCGTCATGCGCTGTTCGAGGAGTGGGAACGGGTTGGTCCCCTCGTTGACCCGAACGTGCAGTAGCACGTACTTGCCCTCGCTCAGCTTGTTGATCTCGTAGGCGAGCTTGCGCTTGCCCCAGCTCTGCTCTTTGGCGATCTCGGCCCCTTCGGACGTCAGTAGCTCTTTGACGTCTTCGGTCAGCGAGATCACTTCTTCGTCGGGGACCCTCGGGTCCACAACGAACATCAGCTCATAGAGTCTCACGGGTGCCTCCCTCTGGCTATGAAGTCCCCTCGGTGGGAACAGGAAGGTGTTCGGTCAGGCGCCGCAAGAGCGTCCCGGCGCCGCTTCTGGAGCGCGTATTGTACCGATTTCGGGGACAAGCACAACGCGCGGTACCATCGAAGGCGTGGTCCGACCTTCGTTCGCCCTGGGGTTGCTGGCGAATCTCCTCGTTGGTTCGAGCGTCACCGGCGAGGTCTTGACGCTCGCCGACTATGCAGCGCTCGGCGAGCATCGGCTCAGCGCGCCCGTCCCGTTGCCCACCGGGGGTCTCCACTGGTCTCTCGACTGTAGCGACTGGCGACTCGAAGCCGGTTCCGTTCGCCTGCAGGCCCCGCTCTCTGGTTCCCCGACCGGGCTGCTCTTCGAAGGGCTAGGGAGTGTGCACATCTCCGTGCCGGACCCAGTCGAGCTCCGGCAGCTTCGGCGGTTCTTGAGGAATCCCGAGCTCACCGACCTGCGACTCGATTTCGACCGGATGGTGCTGCGCGCCTCGGACGGTCCGCCGTTCGGAGCGGTCGCAGGCGCGCACGTCCCCGGTGGCGGCGATCCGCTCTACGCAAACCGGCTCGAGCACGCCCTCGTCATTCGCCGCCTCGACGTCGATGCACGCCTGCTCGCCGCTCTCGGAGATCCCGAGGGACTCTACTGGCGAGCCGACTTCCGCTCTTTGGAACACGGCTGGCTGACCTTCACCTTCGACAGCCAGCGCCAGGAGGAGATCTCCCTCGAGTTCTTCTCCAAGAGGTTCGCCTTCCTCGAGAGTTGGCTCTCGCTCGATCGGGAGGAGCACCGCTCGGCGGACGGCCGGCCGGGAAGGCGGAGGAGCCCGGTGTTCGACGTGAGGCACATCGAGATCGAGGCCGACCTCACCGCCACCGACTCCAAGTTCAGCGGCCTGATCGCCGGCGATTTCGAGACTCGCCTCGAGCTCGAGATCCTGCGCGACGGGCTGGCCGTGGTACCGCTGCGGCTGCGCCCGACGGCGAAGGTGACCGAGGTGCTCGACGCAGACGGTAGGTCCCTAGATTTCGTGCGCGATCACCTCGGCGGCCGCAGCTCGAGTATCGACAACGACGTCTACAGCTTCTCCTTGCTGGTGCTGCCGCGTCGAGCGCTCGGTGCGGGCGAGACCGTCGAAATCACCGTGCGCTACGAGCTCTCGATTCCCAAGTACGCGTCCGGACGCTCGTGGTACCCCGGACCTCGCGACGGAGGCGGCCTCGTCGACAGCCACACGGCGCGATTCGTCCATACCACCGACGACCGGCACGATCTGCAGTCGATGGGACGCAAGATCGAAGAGCGTGCCGAAGGGAAGAACAGGATCACGGTATGGGAGCTCGATCGTCCGGTAAGGATGGCCACCTTTTGATGCTTCATGAGCAGTGCCGGAACATCGTCCAATTCATGTTCCAGCTTTCTCCTCTTCGCAGGGTCCGGCCCTCCGTGGAGACTGATCAGGAGCGCGTTGTTAGACGTCTCCCGTACCCGGGAAAATGCCACCTGCATGCTTGAAAGGTCGGGGAATACCTCAACCGCATCCTGCCCGAGCCGTTCAACAATCAAACGGCCTATTCCGAAAAACATGGGGTCGCCTGCAGCGAGCAGAGACAGTTTCTTTTTCTGATAATTATCATTGATATAGTCCAGTGTTTCATAAACGCTGCCATGGACCAGTATCCTGTCTTTGACCTTGTCATACTCTTCATAGGTCTTGAAGACATCGAGGAGACGGCTGTTCGCCAGCACAACATCAGAACGGAGGACAACATAGTTTGCCTTCTTCTCAAGGGGCCGGAACCCCACACCTATGACATACATTTTATTCACTTGTTGATATTATCTCCCTTTCATAGGATACAAGGCAGGTTTTCACAGGGACCGCGCCGGTGATCCCTGCTGCATATGTCCTGGCTGCACTGCATACCTTCTGCAGCGGTTCAAGCATTGCCTCATAACTGCGGCCTGATAAAATATGATCGAATATTTCCCTCGCTGTATTAAAGTCCCTGTCCTGCGGTACATCAATCCCCAGAGAATTCAGCAGTGAAACTGCCTTCCTGACATTGATCGCCCCAAACCGTACGTGGGTCTGCGGCGTTGCCATCGCAATCTTGACCATTTTTGCCCACTGCGCGCACAGATGGATCTTCCTGAATTTGTGCTTTGCAGCTTCCTGCAGTGAATATTCAAGATAATCTCCCATCAGCACATATGCTTCCTCGGGGAATTGAAATTTATCCATATGCGCCCTTTCAGACGTACGTCCCGCTGAAAGAACGATCTCCTTCTGTCCCGTCGCCTCTGCAACATCCATCGAGGATGTGATCGTTGCTGTCCATGCCTCAGTTGATACCGGTTTAACAATGCCGGTTGTGCCGAGTATCGAGATTCCGCCGACAATGCCCAGCCGGTAATTCAGCGTCTTCTTTGCTAACTTCTTTCCCTCTGGCACAGATATGGTTATCTCAATATCATGGGCAAGGCGCGCCTTGCCCCTACGGCTTTCTATGGCCTCTAATACTGCTTCTTCAATCATTTTCCTCGGCACCGGATTAATCGCCGGTTCACCGACCGGGACGGAGAGTCCCGGCTTTGTTACCGTGCCGACACCTGTTCCGCCTTTGATTATTATCTGCAGGGGTAATTCGTGAATTGCCCCTACAGGCACTTTTGTACTTTTGCACTTTTGCACCAATCGAGCTTCCGCGATGATTTCCGCGCCATTGGTCACATCAGGGTCATCGCCCGCGTCTTTGATAACAGATGCGAGGGCCCTTAGTTCCGAGTTCCCGGCTTCGAGTTTCGAGTCATGGACCCCGAACACCACCCTGCTGTCGTCAGGGAATGGGATTTCCACTTCTTTCCCGCCCA
>CALZKB010000249.1 GCA_945787575.1 Thermoanaerobaculia bacterium
GCCGACGTAGACGAGCCAGCGGCCATCGGGGGAAAGGGTGATCATCGGAGGGTCGAAGCCGATCAAAGCCGCCCCGTAGGCCAGGTTCGCCTCGTCCGGGAGCTCGACGACTCCCCGGACAGCCGGTTGCGGGGTGACCACGGTGGGCTCCGCCAAGCTGCCGAACCGCGGCGCGAGGATCGTACCCAGCGCCAGGCCGACAACAAGAGCCCCCAGCAGCTGGAGCCAGCGGCCGGCAGGAGTGGGCCGGAGGGTGCCTTCCTCGTGATCATCGGGATCCTGCGAGTGGGCATCGGCCAGGTCGAGCGCCGCATCGCCGATGTCGCGCAACCTCTTGCGGGGATCGGCGGCAAGGCAACGTCGAAGGAGCCTGCGGACGGCGGCAGGTGTTGCTCTCGGCAGCGCCTTCCACTCGGGCTCCAGTTCCGCATCACCCAGAATCGGGCCCGGAAAGGGCCTCTTCGCGGTCAGCATCTCGCAGAGCACACACCCGAAGGCCCAGATGTCGGACTGCTTAGACGCCTCCTTGCCCGCGACCTGCTCCGGGCTCATGTAGACGGGCGTGCCCAGAACATGCCCGGCCCGTGTCATCGGCTGCGTCAGTGTGGGCGAGAGGCTCATGTCGGCCTCCGGAACGTCGGTCCGAAGGGCCTTTGCGAGGCCGAAGTCGAGCACCTTGGCCTTCCCGTCCTTGTCGATCATGATGTTGCCGGGCTTGACGTCCCGGTGAATCACGTTCGCCGTGTGGGCCTCCTCCAGCGCCTCGGCTACCTGTCGAGCCAGCTCCAGGGCCTCACTAACCGGAAGCGGGCCTTTGGCGAGCGTTTCGGCAAGCGTCTTCCCCTCGACCAACTCCATGGCGAGGAAGCGCCGTCCTTCGACCTCCTCGAGGCCATAGACGGTGGCGATGTGAGGGTTCTTCAGCCCCGCCAGGAGCTTGGCTTCGCGCTCGAAACGCGCCAGGCGCTCAGCATCCTCGGCGAGTTCCTCTGGCAGCGCCTTGATCGCGGCGTGGCGCTCCAGACGGGTATCCCAAGCCTTGTAGACCACGCCCATCCCGCCGGCCCCGATCTCGTCGAGAACCTCATAGTGGGCGATTGTCTTTCCGACCATAGACGGTTGGAGACGGAACGAAAGTGACTGCACGTCCGGAGACGGGATCATTCTACTCGGCCGGAACGGCTGCGTTCACTGCATCGCGGGGCCCGCCGCTGGGCTCGAGGACCAGGGCGGCTAGAATCGCCCAAGCGCAGATCCTATGAGCGGCATGATTGGCAGAAAACTGGCTCACTACGAGATCCTCGGGGAGCTCGGCGCCGGAGGGATGGGCGAGGTCTCTCTGGCCGAGGACAGCAAGCTCGGCCGCGAGGTGGCGCTGAAGGTCTCGTGGTGGAGAAGAGGCGGTGGAGCGGAGCGGCTCAAGAAAAGAGAATCCAATCAGCGCGTCAAATGGATGGCAATCCAACTCATTCTCACTCCAGCAGACCCATCTTTTCGAGGAAGACCGGCCAGCGGGGATCGCCGTGGAGGGTGGCGAGATGCGGGTCGAGCATTAGGGAATCCGCGAGGCCGCCATCGCGCTGCTGGTAAGCCCGTTCCAGCCACTCGAAAGCAGCATCGCTCTCGCCGCGAAAGGCGTAGACTTGGGCAATCTGATAGGCGAAGTGAAGCTGATTGCTTTCGATCAGTTTGGCCAGCTTCGCATCCGCTTCCCCCTGCTGTTGTGCTGCGTGATACGCAAGTGCGAGGCCATATCTCTGATAGGCGGGCGAAGACTCTTGCTTCATCTCCCGCAAGGCCCCTTCGGCTTCGCCTTGCGCCAGGTAGACCTCGCCCAGTCGACCGTGAGCGAATGTCCGATCTGGTTGTAGTTCCAGGGCCTTCTTGAGCGATTTCTCAGCCTCGTCGAGGAGGCCAAGGTGGTAAGCGCTAACCCCGAGACCTAAATAAGCTCCGGCGCTGAGCGGATCGAGTGCCACCATTCGCCGACGCAGCTCTAAAGCCTCCTCCCCGCGGCTTTGGCTGTTTGCTAGGTTGACGGCTCCCAGAAGTACTGCCGGATTGGTCGGCTCGAGCTCCAAGCCCTTCTGGACGGCCGCGCTCGCTCCTTGCCAGTCCCAGTCAAAGAGCATCTTGATCTCCGCGAGGGCAACGTAGGCGTCTGCGTGGTTCGGATCCAGCTCAAGGGCTCTTTCCGCCGCTTTGCGAGCCCGTGCGTAGCCCTCGTCGATCTGCTGGTAACCCTGATCAGCTTGCCTGGCTCGGACGAGGGACAGCTGGGCCCAGGCCGGGGCGAACTCGGGAGCGAACTGGAGCGCCTGCTCAAGGTAGGCCGCTGCCTTTTCCAGGTTCTCTTCGCCGGCCCCCAGCCCTCTGAAATGCCGTCCCTGGAGGTAGGCCGTGTACGCCTCAGGATCGATTACTTGCGGAGAAAGGCCTGCCTCTCCGCCGAGGAGGGTGACCTGAAGAGCCTTGGCTACAGACTTGGCGATCTCTTCCTGCAGGGCGAAGATATCCTCGAGCTCCCGGTCGTAGGTCTCCGACCAGAGGTGAAAACCGTCGGCCACACTTATGAGCTGGGCCGTGATCCGCACCTGATTGCCTGCCTTGCGCACGCTCCCCTCGAGAATCGAAGCCACACCTAGCTTTTCGCCGATCTCTCGAAGGTCCTTGCTCTTGCCTCTAAACTGGAAAGAAGAGGTCCGTCCCGTTACCTTGAGTCCCCGGTTCTTGGCCAGGACGTTGAGCAGTTCTTCGCTGAGTCCGTCCGAGAAGTACTCCTGGTCCTTCTTCGGACTCATGTCGGCGAAGGGGAGGACCGCAATCGATGTGGCAGCGGGCTTCACCACCGCGCGAGCTTGATCGACCGGCTCCTCTGGTGTGCCCGTCCCCTTGCCAAGCCAAAGACCCGCGGCGAGAGCCAAGGCCGCAAGCACGGCTCCTGACACCCACAACCATCGGCGGCCCAAACCGGCTGAAACCGCGGGCAGCGTTACAGAGCCTTGGTCGGTCGACGAGTCACGCCGCAATCTCTTGAGATCGGCGCACAGACCGGCCGCACTCTGGTACCGCAGCGCGGGATCCTTCTCCAACGCTTTGTTGAGGATGCGCTCGAGCTCGGCCGGAACCTCTCCGTTGAGCTCGATCGGCGCGGTCGGCGGCCGGTTGAGGATCGCGTCGAAGACCGCCGCGGAGGTGCCGCCCTCGAAGGCCCGCCTCCCCGTGACCATCTCGTAGAGCACCACTCCCAGCGAGAAGATGTCGGTACGTGGATCGAGCTCCTTGCCCAGGGCCTGCTCGGGCGACATATAGGCGACCGTGCCCATCAGAGATCCTGGAGTTGTCATGGCCAGTGCCGTTCGAGTCGCGTCGTCGCCCGGCTCGGACGCTGGGCCGGCCGCGAGCTTCGCCAGGCCGAAATCAAGCAACTTGGCCCGCAGGGCAGCCGATTCGTCCCCGACTACGAAGATGTTCGCCGGCTTGATGTCGCGGTGGGTGATTCCTTTCGCGTGCGCAGCCGCTAGGGCGTCTGCGATCTCGATCGTGAGATCGACCGCGGCTTCGACTTCCAGTGGTTGACTGCCGATGTGCAGCTCGAGCGGTCGCCCCTCGAGCAACTCCATGACGATGAACCGCTGCCCCTCCCACTCCCCGATGTCATGGATCGAACAGATGTTCGGATGGTTGAGAGCCGATGCGGCCCGCGCCTCGCGCAGGTGGCGGTCGACGGTCTCCGCGTCCCCTGCACTCTCCTCGGGGACAAACTTCAGCGCGACATGGCGCTGCAGGCGCGTGTCCTCCGCCTTCCAGACGACACCCATCCCACCTTCGCCAATCTTCTCGATCAGGCGGTAGTGCAGTACTTGTTGTCCGGCTCCGATAGCCACTTGGACTTTGCTCCCTAGTCGAATTGAAAGCCAGTCTACTCTCAGGACAGGGAGCGGCGTCCTCTTCCAACGCTAGAGGACCTCTCGTTAGGCAAACACCAAGGGTAGGGCGCTATCCGCGACTTCATCGCGAAGAGCTATAAGGCGGATCCGACTTGAAGCTCCGTGCCGGAGGCGTGCGTCTCGCTCCAGAGGCTCGAAGTTCAAGCCGGAGTTAGCTGCGGGGTTCCAAAAAACTCCCGTTAGGGCACCCTAACGGGAAGACCTGGTCGCACAACTGTGCGCATGAAGACCCCAACGGGAGAGATTTGGAACACCCTTCAGTCCGAGGCCAATCTCTACAAGTCACTGAAAAACAGCAGCTTACGACAACGAAGAATCCATCAGAGGGCGGCAACTGCTATGCGCACAGTTGTTTGCATTGGTGTCCCCAACGGGAGAGATCTGGAACACCGTTTTCGCCCAGCTGGAATCCTTTAACTCATTGAGGGGCATGAGCTTAGCTGCGTAAGGCTTTCGCCCTGACGCGTGCTGACAACTGTCCGCATCGCCTCGGGGCGGTCCTGGACCGAACCGTTTGGAACACCGGTCCGGAACGCCGCACCAAGTCCCGGAAGCTCGCCCAGGAAGCGCTCGAGATCGAGGCCGAAGAGGCACGCGCGGCCGGCGCCCTCGGCTTCATGGCGCGAATCCTGGTCCAGGCCACTCTCCCCCACAGCCGGCCCCACAAAGGTCCAAACCCGCATGAGTTCGAGCGCGTCAACGGCCGCTTCACGCTCTACATGAACGCGCCGCCGTCGGTCGGGCTCCCCTACGGCTCCTACCCTCGGTTGGTACTCGCCTGGCTCTCGACCGAAGCTGTCCGCACCCGTAGCC
Organism: Thermoanaerobaculia bacterium; assembly: GCA_945787575.1. Lineage (GTDB taxonomy): Bacteria > Acidobacteriota > Thermoanaerobaculia > Multivoradales > JAHEKO01 > CALZKB01. The sequence continues at coordinate 4,764 of CALZKB010000249.1, forward strand.
GCGAGATCGAGCTCGGCCCGACCTTCTCGAGCTTCATGTACAAGCTTGGGCTCACGCCGATCACCGGCAAGCGGGGCACCACTTCGCGTCTCCGTGATCAGCTCCACCGGCTTTTCTCGACCACGATCCGTTGCAGCTACTCGGACGAGGCCGAAGGCCACGCCGCCGGCGTCGGCTACACCATCGCACACAGGCACGAACTCTGGTGGTCGCCTCGAGATCCGGAGCAGCAGCCTCTCTGGAACTCCCTAGTCGTCCTGAGCACCGAGTTCTACGACGAGCTCGTTGCCCACGCGGTGCCAATCGACCTCCGCGCCCTCAAGGCGCTCAAGGGCTCACCGCTCGCCC
>CALZKB010000250.1 GCA_945787575.1 Thermoanaerobaculia bacterium
GCGAGGTTGCCGCCTTTGAGCCCGTAGCGCGAGAAGGCCGGCGACAGCGATGGGAAGACCTCGAGCCACGCCTCGAGGTGGCGTTCGACGACCTCCTGGGCGGCATCCGCCAGCAACGATCTATCGAGCAGTCGACGCATCAACGCCGCGTAGGAGCGAGTTGTCGAACGGTTGAAGTGATGGTTCTCCAGGGTCCGAAAGCTCCCCAGCGTTGTGCCGGGTTGGGGCGGGACGCACGGCGGCGGCCCCGCGAACCAGGGAGGCTGGTCGCAAAGACTGGTCCGCACGGTGCGCAAGAACGAGTCCTTCCGAAGCGACGTGGTGTGGAGCGAAAGCTCCTTTTGATAGCCGTCCGCCTCGAAGCCGCCGTAGTCGGCGGCGACTCGATTGCCGGACCCGCCGATCCCGTTCAGGTTCTGCCAGAGGCCGAACATGGCGCTGATCGGGGCCGGAAGATCATGCCAGCCAAATCGCCGGACGGCCTGCTTGACCCGTTTCTTGCCAAGCAGCGTCTGGAACAGATCGGGCGCCGAGTTGTCGCTGTTCAGAATCATCACCCGCGCCAGATCGTCGAGCCGCGGACGATCTGGAGTCCCCATCTGGTCCCACGACGTCGAAAGACTTCCGCCGCCCGAGAAGTAGCGTGCCCACTCGTTCTTGTCGACCGTGTCGTCGGGACTCATAGCGCCATCGGCGACGGCCTGCGCGTAGCCGAGCAGCATGACGATCTTGTAGGTCGAGGCGAGGACTTGAGGACGATCGGCGTTCCAGTGCCGCTCCCAGTTCTCGTCGATGGCCTCGACGGAAAGCGCGCAGTGCGACGAATTCTCGAGGCAGTAGGCGAGGAGATCGTTCTCGTCGGACCTTGCACATTCCGGCCAACAGAGGAGGCCCAGCAGACCCATCAGCACCACATGAACGAAGCCTCGCTGTAACCGACTCATGGCAACTCCCTCGCTTTCCGCTTCGGTTTGAGCCCACGATCCTAACCGACGCGTGTGACGTCTCCTAGTCCTGGTCGGACGGCGACGGGAACAGCTCGGACGGCTCTCGGCGGTGCCGGGCCACCGTCAGCAGTTGGCCACACAGCCCATCGGGTCTCGTGTCGCGCTCTGTTCGACTCGCCGTCGACATCCGCCGTCGACATCGGCTGGCACCGCTTGAGGGCACCTCTCCACGGGCGGGTCGGAATCAACTACTAGCTCGGAAGGCACCTCTTGCTCTGGTTGTGCCACCGGCAGCTCGGCTGAGCGTTGCAGGTCTTGCGGTTGATGAAACCATCGCAGCTGGGGCAGTCGGAGTCAGCCGGCAGATCGCATCCGGGTGGACAATACCCGTCTGCGTCAAGACAGCCGACGCTGCAGAACGCGCCACACGTTCCTGCCGCGTTGCAGATGTCCGCTTCGGCCTCGTGGCAGTCGATGTCCACCCTGCACAATGGCAGCACACAGCCTCCGCCGCAGCAGATCCCCGACTCGGTACCCAGATCGCAGACGCCGTCATCGGGTACCGGCGTGCTCGAACACCGGCTCGCGACGCAGTCGTCGGTCGTGCAGTCGTTCCCGTCGTCGCAGTCGGCGTCCGATAGGCACGACTCCGTGAAGACCGCATACCTGAGATCTCCTCGGCTCGAATCGTAATAGCTGATTCGGGGCGTGCCGTCGGCGACAGCGACTCATCCCTCGCCGCTCGAGCGGAAAAGCAGGCCGGCGCTGTCGAGACCCGTTTCGGCCCCCTCCAGCAAGGTCTCCAACGCAAGCTCGCGGTCTCCCCCACGCTGGAAGTAGCGGATGATGACCGGGTGCGGCCCCGCCGCCAGGGCGATCGTTCCCGAGCGCTTCGAAACACCGTGGATGCCATCGTTGTCGACGACCACTCGATCGCCGATCAGAAAACGCGAACCGTCGTCCGAAGTGAGTGAAAAGGTGTAGATGCCGTCCTCGGGCGCTGCGAGGTATCCCTCGAAGACCAGACCGAAGCCCTCCTCACGCCCTGCAACCGCAAGGGAAAGTCCTTCCGTCTTACCCCTCGCGGTCGGCTCGGAATCCACCAGCTGATCAACCGACGACACACGCTGGTCGTACTCGATGTAGGAGTAGTCCAGGCCCGGCGTCAGGCCGCCGGGATCCAGCGTTTGGGCCGGCCGCAGGTCGGTGCGGCGAAAACGAGCCCGCCGCAAGGTGCCCGGGCGGCCCTCGCGCGAAAAGAGTCGTGCCCTCACCTCGGTTCCGACCCAGTCGGCCTCGAGCTCGAGAGGCTGCGAGTATCGCGGTGACGTAGCGGTCGGCTCGGAGCCGTCGAGCGTGTAATGGATCGCGGCTTCCGGGATCGGCGACTGAAGACCCACCGTGAACCGACCGTCGAGGCTCAACCGGTCATGCTCGAGCCCGGCGACCGGCGGGATCCGATAGTTGACGCCCATCGCTTCGAGCCGGTGGTAGTGAGCCGGGAGCCGGCGCTGGAAATCTTCCCAGTCGCGGTCGTCGCGCGGGGACCAGACGACCTCGGACATCGCGAGCACCCGCGGATAGGCCATGTACTCGACCCGCTCGGGGGTCTTCATGTACTCGGTCCAGACGTTGGCCTGGGCGCCGAGAACGTAGCTCGCCTGCTCCGGTGTCAGCTCGTCGGGAACGGGCTCGAACCCGTAGACCCGTTCGAGCGGCAGGAAGCCACCGATCGCCAGGGGCTCGTGCTCAGGCGGCCCCTGGTAGTAGTCGAAGTAGGCGTGGCTCACCGGGGTCATGACGACGTCGTGGCCTTGGCGCGCTGCTTCGATCCCTCCCTCGGTCCCCCGCCACGACATGACGGTCGCCTCGGGGGCGAGGCCGCCCTCGAGAATCTCGTCCCAGCCGATCAGCCGGCGGCCGTTCTCGAGCAGGAAGGCCTCGATGCGGCGGATGAAGTAGCTCTGAAGCTCGTGCTCATCCGCCAGCCCTTCGCGCCGGATGACCGCCTGCGCCTCGGCACTCTCCTGCCAGCGACGCTTCGGGGCCTCGTCGCCGCCGATGTGGATGTAGCGGCTCGGGAAGATCGCGAGGACCTCGGTCAGGACGTCCTCGAGAAAGGCGAAGGTCTCCTCGGTCGGGCAGTAGATGTCGCTGAAAACACCCCACCGCGTCGCCGCCTCGAAGGGTCCATCGGTACAGGCGTACTCGGGGTAGGCGGCCAGCGCGGCCAGGGAATGCCCCGGCATCTCGATCTCCGGAATGACCGTGACATGACGGGAGGCCGCGTACTCGACGACCTCGCGAGCCTCTTCCCGGGTGTAGAAGCCACAGTATTCCTCTCCATCGCCGACATAGGGGCTGAAGTTCTTCTCCACCATCGTCTCGTGGCGGCACGAGCCAACCTCCGTGAGCCGCGGATAGGCTTCGATCTCCAACCGCCAGCCCTGGTCCTCGGTCAGGTGCCAGTGGAATGTGTTCATCTTGTACATCGCCATCAGGTCGATGTAGCGCTTGACGAACTCCACCGGAAAGAAGTGCCGGCCAACATCCAGGTGCATGCCGCGGTAGCGGAAACGCGGAGCGTCCTCGATCTCGACGGCCGCTATCTCGACAACCCCGTCCGCTCTTCGGGTGATCAGCTGTCTCAGCGTCTGAATGCCGTAGAAGAGACCAGCGTGGGAAGTGGACCGGATCGTCACGCCCGCCGATGTCGCCTCGAGAGCGTACGCCTCGGAACCTCCGTCGGCTTCCGACTCGGTGGTCGCCGAGCGCTCGAGAGAGAGCGTCACGGCACCGGCTGCCTGAGACTTCTCGGGAGAAGACTCGATCGTCGTCTCGACACCGGCCTCCGCTGTGAGTAGTCCGCTCAGAAGCGCAGCCAGTTGATCGAGCTGTGGGTCGCCAGGCCGCGATGTCGCGATCGTCAGGGTGCCCGACAGGCCGAACGAGCCAGATCGCGGCGTCAGGCTACGCGGCGCCGGAACGATCGAGTAGTCGGAGAGCGGATGTGGCCCCCTGATCGCCTCCGGAGACTCCGCCGTGCAGGCGGCGAGCAGAATGACGACAGGAAGGATTCGAAGCGATACCCGCGAACGTAAGTGCATAAAACAACTCCCTGGGATTGCGGTCCACCAAGTCAAGCCTTACTGCCCTTCCTCTTTCGCTTGCCTCGCGCCACCTCCGTGGCAAGCGCCTCTAATCTCGGGCCCCAGTAGTGCCGAAACTGTGACAGCCATTGATCCACCTCGGAAAGGGGTGTCGCATCGATCGCGTAGATTCGTCTGGCACCGCTCACCGTGACGTTTGCAAAGCCATTCTCTCGCAGAACCTTCAGGTGCTGAGAGACGGCTGACTGCCCGATCCCGAAATCTCGACCGACGATTTCGACAATTTCTCCGGACGCCCGTTCACCCTGGCTGAGAGTCTCCAGGATGCACCGTCTGACCGGATCGGCAAGCACATCGAAGGCGTGCATCAGGAGCCCGTATAGAAGTCGGCGGTCCGTCTTGCCATGGCTTCGGCCACGCCTGGATCCTCACCGGCCTCCACATGGGCTTCTCGCCAACCGTCCGCAGAAGCCCGCATGAACGCTTTGCCCGCATCCGACGCCATCCATGCATTGTTTCTCTCCTGGTCGACCGCCTGGCCACCACTGTCTAGATGGAGGGCCAGCCCGAGGAACGAGAGATCCCAGCCCACCCCCGTCGCGCCTGGGCCGTATTGCTTCCAGTGATCTTCCGCCGCCCGATCCTTTGGGATGACGTGCTCCAGGGTCATCCTGGCTCCGCCGGCCTCCTGCGTTAGCGACACGCGTACCCAACTCACATGACCGCCAAACTCCCAGGTGATCTCGAGCTCTTCCGGAGGATCGCACCTCAGGATCGAACCCTCTGCATTGCCTTCAAGCTGGAACCGGCCACCGAGCTCTAGTTGGCCGGTGACCGGCGCGAACCAGCGAGGGAGTCGCTCCGCATCCGTCAGTGCGTTCCACAAATCGTCGCGATCCGTTTCATACGACCGCGTGGCGATCACAGCCCTTACGGGCTGTCCGTCGCGAGTACGGTCCTGGACCTCACGGAACTCTGCGCCGAAGGCATCTCCATCGTCCATAAGCACCTCTGGGTCGTGTCTCGATGTTCGATAATATTAGTCATCACTAAT
>CALZKB010000251.1 GCA_945787575.1 Thermoanaerobaculia bacterium
AAATCTCGGCCGGCAAACCCGTCTCCTCAGCCGCGCACTGGACGAGCACCGTCAACAGTCCCTGACCCATCTCGGTGTAGCCGGTGTAGAGCTACACGGTGCCGTTCGCTTCGACCACCAGCCGCGCCTTGCCCCACTCCGGCACGCCGTTGCCGATGCCGCTGGTCTTCAGGCCGCAGGCGATGCCGACCGCGCGCCCTGCGGCCCGGGCCGCGTCGTAGGACTCCTTGACCGCCTCGAGCGTCTTCTTGATCCCGACCGACTTCTCGAAGATCTGCCCGGTCGCGAAAGTGCCACCGACCTCCAGGGCGTTGCGCCAGCGGATCTCCCACGGGTCCAGTCCTACCTTCTCGGCGAGCAGGTCGAGAGCACCTTCCATCCCGAAGTTCGCCTGGTTGGCGCCAAAACCGCGCATCGCTCCGCACGGCGGGTTGTGGGTCATGACCGCCTCGGCCACGACGTCTACGTTGGCCACCTCGTAGGGTCCGCAGGCGTGGCCGCCCGCCCGCTCGAGCACCTTCGAGCCGACCGATGCGTAGGCGCCGGTGTCGCCGATCATCCGCGCCCGCACCGCCGTCAGCCGTCCCTCGTCGTCACAGCCGACCGTGTAGTCCATGACGATCGGGTGGCGCTTCGGATGCACGCGGATCGACTCCTCCCGATCGAGAGTCAGCTTCACCGGCCGCCCCGTGATCCGCGCCAAAAGCGCCGTCTGCGCCTGAATCGACAGGTCCTCCTTGCCCCCGAACGCGCCGCCGTTCGGCACCAGCTCGACGGCGAGCTCGGACTCGTCGACGCCCAGGAAGCTCGCCACCTGGCGGCGATCGTCGAACACCCCCTGACCCTGGGTGTAGATCATGAGTCGCCCGTCGGCGAGCGGCTCGGCGAGCGCCGCCTCCGGCTCGAGGTAGAGATGCTCGATCCGCTGGGTCCGCCAGGTTCCCGTCACCACGTGGGCACTCGCCGCCAGCGCGACATCCGCGTCACCGCGCCGGAACTCGGTTCGGGAAAGGACGTTGGGATGCACTGGATTGACCTGCGGCGCATCGGGCATCATTGCGTGTTGAGGGTCGAGCACCGGCTCCAGCACCTGGTAATCGACCTCCACCAGTTTCGCCGCCTCCCGCGCCGTCCACTCATCCTCGGCCGCGACCGCCGCCAGCAAGTCGCCGACGCAGCGCACCTCTTCTCCGGGAGCTACGAAACCGGGCCAGTCGTCATAGAGCAGGCCGTACCACCGGTTTCCCGGCACGTCCTCCGCGGTCGCCACCGCCACCACGCCGGGATGGGCGAGCGCCTGCCGCGTATCGATCGCGACTACCCGCGCTCGCGGATGGGGTGAGAGCACCACCGCCCCGTGCAGCATTCCCGGTCGATCGAGATCGTCCACATAGGGCCGATCGCCCAGCGTGAGCTCGCAGCCGCTGAACCGCGCGAGCGAGGCTCCGATTCGACCGTTACTCTCGAGCTCGGGCACGCACTCGCCACGGCGCGCCGCCGCCATCGTCTCGATCGCGTCGACGATCTTCGTGTAACCGGTGCACCGGCACAGGTGCCCGGCGAGATTGGTCTCGATCTGCGCGCGAGTCGGCGTCGGATTCTGATCGAGCAGGTGCCGGGCTCGGATCGCGATCCCCGGGATGCAGAAGCCGCACTGTAGCCCTGCGACGCTCACGAACGAAGCCGCGATCGCCGCGCGCTCCTCCTCCGGCACTCCCTCGAGAGTCATCACCGACTTGCCCTCGACCGCCGCCGCGGGGACTGCGCAAGTCACCTTCGGCAGACCGTCGACGAGCGCCACGCAGCAGCCGCACTGCCCCTGTGGCTGGCACCCGTCCTTCGTCGAGATCACGCCGCACCGGGTGCGCAGCGTCTCGAGCAACTTCTCGCCGGGGTAGATCTCCTCGCGCCGATCTTCGCCGTTGAGGCGGAAACTGATCTCTCGCATGCGGTCGGCAGGATAGCAGCCGGCCGAAGGTCCTCGCCGGGGGCTCGGAAGCCCCGCCTTCCGGATGCTCTAGGACGTTCGCCGAGGGTGCCGCTCGAGGAAGGTCCCGGCGCCAGGCTCGGCCCGCAGCTCCCCATCGGCAAACGCGACTCGGCCGCCAGCCAGCACCGTGGTCGCCGCCCCCGTCACCTCGAACCCCTCATAGAGGCTGCGGTCGGTACGGTGGTGGTGGGTAGCCGCGGAGATCGTCGCCGTAGCCGCCGGGTCCCAGAGCACGAGGTCGGCATCGGAGCCGACCTGCACGGCGCCCTTTCGAGGGTAGAGCCCGAAGATCTGAGCGGGTCGGGTCGAGACCAGGTCTACGAATCGTCGACGGTCGATCCGGCCGGTGACGACGCCCTGGCTGTGCAGCAGCGCGAGGCGATGCTCGACGCCGGCGGCGCCGCCCGGGATCTTGCGAAAGTCGTCGCGGCCGAGCTCCTTCTGGGCCATCGTAAAGGGGCAGTGATCGGTGGCGACGACCTCTAGGGTGCCGGCTACGATCGCCTGCCAGAGCGCGTCCTGGTGGCCGACGGGACGGATCGGCGGCGCGATGACGTAGGCCGCCCCCTCGAAGTCGTCGGTCTCGTAGACCCGGTCGTCGAGCAGCAGATACTGCGGGCAGGTCTCGCCGCGAACTTCCCAGCCGGCGACGCGCGCCTGCTCGATGGCGACGAGCGACTCGCGGCAGGTGACGTGGACGACGTAGAGCGCTGCGCCGGTCGTGCCTGCCAGGGTCGCGGCCCGGTGGGTCGCCTCCCCTTCGAGCCAGGACGGCCGCGACTCGGCGTGAAACCTGGGCTCGGTATGGCCCGCGGCGGCGAGGCGATCGCGCAGATGTTCGACCATGTCGCCGTGCTCGGCGTGGACCAGTACCAGCGCCTCGATCGCGGCGGCGGCGGCGAAGACCTCGACGACGTCGCGATCGTCGAGCCCGACGGTGTCCTTGTAGGCAAGGTAGATCTTGAAGCTGGGCACGCCGGCGGCGAGGCACTGCCGCATCTGCTCAGCGGTGGAATCGCCCCAGGTGGTGATCGCCATGTGGAAGCCGTAATCGGCTGCCGCCCGCCGCGCCTCTTCGCGGCGTGCCCTCAGCGCCTCGAGCAGGTCTTGCCCGCGCTCCGGGTGGACGAAGTCGATGATCGAGGTCGTGCCGCCGGCGAGCGCGGCGGCGCTACCGCTCTCGAAGTCGTCGGCGGAGACGGTGCCGGCGACGGGGAGCGCCATGTGCACGTGCGGGTCGACGCCGCCTGGAAGGAGCAGCTGCCCGGTGCCATCGAGAAGCTGCTCGCCGGTCGCCGGTTCGAGATCGCGGCCAACCTCGGCGATTCTCCCGTTGCGACATCGAACGTCAGCCGGGCGCTCCTCTTCGGCGGTGACGAGGGTGGCATTCTTGACGAGAACGGCCATAGCCTGGTCGCAAGCCTACACCGCACCCGGGCCGCACGCCGCCGCGAGACCCGTTCCCGACCACACGTCGGGTGACCGGGGACCCGTGCCCCGGGTGGTAGCGAGGCCCTCCGGCTGACAAACTCCGTCGTTTCGTGTACGATCTTCACGACTCGGCGCTAGTGAGCCCCAGCGCAGGCAACCCTTAGACGGAGCCGCTGAGCTGCACCGCCGGGACACGTGGCACGGGAGAGGCAACCGAAACTCGTCTCGAGTCACGCCAGAGCGGACGGCACACCGCTGACCGCGAGCCCGCTAGGTTCATTGCAGCACCCGACATGATCGAACCGAACTCGTTGCCCGAACTTCCCTCAAACCGGGGCCGCTCGCACCGCTGCGCCTGAACGTCTATGGCCGAAGCCACGCGCGAACCCCAGGCTCGAGCGAGCCGCCATCGGACCCGCAAAGCGTCCGGCTCCACCGATCGGTTGGTGCCCCTCTACAAGCGCAGTAGCTCCCATTTCTCGCCAGAAGACCGTCAGCGCGGTACGAAGTACTTCCGCGAAGATCGCGTCCGGCTCGAGATCGACGGCGCCCGGGCCACCGGCCAGGTCGAAGGCCAAGACCAGGACGCCTACCGGGTCGGTATCGACTGGACGCGGGTTGGCGAGCGACGTGTCCACATCTTCTGCGAGTGTCCGGCATTCGCCAACGGCCGATCGTGCAAACACCTGTGGGCGACCTTGCTGGCGCTGGCCGAGACCGGCGTCGAGAACCAACCCCCAGGCAAAGACCGACTGGGGCTACGCAAGGATCGCGCCTCACGTTGGCCCGAGCTCGGCGTGGTCAGCTCGCCCGAGCCCAGCCCCGCGCGCCCGTCACGCAGCCGTCGCCGGCGCAGCTCACGAGATCTGTTGCCGCACGGCACCTCCTGGCGTTCTCAGCTCGACTCCGTACGCGACGAGCTCGATCGCTTGCGTGAGTCGATCATGCCGACCGCGCACGTCGCCGTGGCCCAGCCGCAGACCCAGAACCGCGTTCGTTTTCTCATCAACCTCGCTGCCAGCACCGACGTCGAGGGGCTGGTCCTCGATCTCTTCGAGAAGCACTCCGCCGCCGGCCCACGCCGCAAGACCAACGACAAGCTCAAGCGCGCGAGCCTCACCGGCAAGGACCTCGAGAGGCTCCTGAAGGCCGGTGACGACAGCGCCGCTGATCCACTCGCCGTGATCACCGCGCTGCCGATCAGTTCCGCTCCCGGACAGGGCCGCGGTCGCAAGAAGAAGGCCAAAGCCAACGGCATCCAACGCCTGCGGCTGCCTCCCAGCCTCTTTGACCCGCTGCTTCCGCGGCTCTCCGCCGCCGGCGACCTCGGCTGGTGGGACGGTCGCGCGTTCCGTACCGTCCACGATCTCAAGTGGGACACCGGCAACCCGTGGGAGCTGGTGCTCAAGATCGAGCCGGCGGCCGAAGACTCGGCCCGCCTCCGCGCCTACTTGGAGCGCAACGGCGACAGCGTCACCCTGGGTAAACCGAAGCTGATCGTCATGACCGACGATCCGCAGACCGCGCTCGTCGTCTTCCCCGAGACCATCGCCCGGCTCGCCACCCAGCGCGAGCGCGACCTTCCGTGGATCCGCCTGCTCCGCCGAACGCCCGAGATGCTGATCCCCAACGGCCACCTCGAGGAAGCATTCTCCGAGCTTCTGGAGCTGGCGA
>CALZKB010000252.1 GCA_945787575.1 Thermoanaerobaculia bacterium
GCTGGAGAGGATCGAGGCGGAGCAGGGAGGGCGGTAGAGCGACCCTCGGCGCTCGACGGCGGCAGCTCGTGCGCCCTCGCGGAGAGCGGTGTGGACTCGTGTTACGACGCACGTTCATCCAGGGCGTGACGGTCACACTCTGACCGGAGAAACGCAGTCACGGACTGCCGGAGTTTTCCCTTCCCATCCCATCTCCGGTGACGGGAAGGGAAAGATCTCCTTCTTCAGGTCGAGAGCTGCTGCGTCGACGGAGCGCATCCGACGACTCCAGAGAGCGGGGTCCCACAACTGACCGACTCACGGGTGCTCACTCTCCGGGCGCGAGGCGGCTCTCGAGATAGGCGACGGCCTCGAGAAAGGTGCAGCCACGCTCGGCCATCACGAGATCGATGGCGTTGAAGTTTCGCTCGCAGCGAAAACAGCGAGCGAGGTTCACCTGCGGATGGATTCCGGTGTCGGATTCTCGGCAGAGCGGACAGGCAAACGTCCAGCGCCTGGCACTGATGGTGACGGGGACGTACAGATCGGCGATGAGGGCTCGCAGATCGACGTCGTTTCGAAGCGCCTGGAGGTACTCCGGGGAGAGTCGTTTCATGGTCGGGCTTCCCGAGAACGATCAGTCCGGAGCGTCGGGCTGGGGCAGGATCCAACCGGCGGGAGTCCGCTGAAGGGAATCGGTCGCCTCCAGCTCCCGCAGCGCCGCCCCGAGACGCAGAGTCCGGACGCGGAGCTCATCGCGGAGCGATTCCTGCGTGCGCGGTGCCGGACCCGTGGTGATGACCTCGAGCACGCGGTTCTTGAGATCGTCGAGCTCGCCGCTGGAGGCAGCGGTACAGACGACTTCGAGATGCGGTGGACCTGATCCGTTCGCCCGCAGCGCGAGCTGCACCGGTTCTGGAGCAGGCGCGTTTCGGTGCTCGACGATCAGCTGCAGCGCACCTCGGCGCCGACGGAGGTAGAGGTTGCTCTCCCCCCAAGCCTGGAAATCGCCCGAGCCCCGCAAGCTCAGACCGACCTGGTCCGTCCCAGCGCCAGCTTTACGAGAGTGGTGGACCAGAAGGATCGCGACGTGAAAGCGCCGCTGGATCTCGCGCAAGTAGGCGAGGATCCCTGACACCTCCAGGGCCGAGTTTTCGTCGATACGATGAAGCCTGACAAAGGGATCGAGGACCAGGAGACGCGGGCGGTAGTGAGCAATGGTCGCGGCGAGCCGTGTCTGGTCTTTCTCGGTGTCGAGCCGTATCGCGTTCTCGACGATGACGTAGAGCGGTACCCCCTTCAGCGGTCGGGCTCGGTGCGACGCGAAGCCTTCGATCCGCGCCTTCACCATCGCCGGCTGATCCTCGGCGCAGAAGATCAACACGGGGCCGGACTCCTCAACTCGATACCGACCGAGAGCCGCGGTGGCGGTCGCCACGCTGAAGGCCAGATCGATGGCGAACCACGTCTTGCACGACTTGGGAGCACCCCCGAGGATTCCCACACCTTCGTGCTCCCACAGCCCCTCGATGAGCCAGCGAGGGCCGCCGGTCGTCGCAATGCCAGCAGCCTCGACAACACGGAGCCGCTCGGGCTCTACAGGAGAGCTTCTGCGCATCGTTCTGTCGCCCTCTCCACGGTGCCCGCGTCGATGATGACGCTTTTGCCTTCGGTCGCGACCTCGAGAGCATGCGTGGCGAGCACGTCGACCTTGCGCAACGCTCCGCCAGTCGCTTCGGCGATCATCAAGACCGCGTCCTCAGCGAAGACGTCCTTGGTGCAGCCTGCCAGCCTCAGACGATGCACGAGATAGAGGCCGACATCGGAGGCACTCAAGCACTCGAGCTGGATTCTGACCGGCAAGCGAGCTCCGAGCGAGGAGAGCACGTTGCGAGCCAGGCGCTGACGAAGCTCCGGAAGGCCGATGAGCACGATCGAAAGAAACGGCTTGGAGTCCTTCTGGAAGTTGAGCAGCAGAGGCAGATGCTCGAGCACTTTCACCGCGAGGAGCTGAGCTTCATCGAGCATCAACACCGGATGGACTTTCGCCGACGCCGTTTCCTCGCAGTGACGGCTGACAGCGCGAAAGAGCGATTCCGGGGTCGCCTTCGGCTCGAGCCCGAGGGCGACCGAGAGCTGACGGTAGAAGTCCCGCACGTTGACGTGAGTGTTGTGGATGTAGGTGAGGCGGAAGCGGCCAGCGGGAAGCTCTTGCTCCAGACGCCGCAGGACAAATGTCTTCCCCACACCGGGCTCTCCGGTCAAAACCGCCGATGAGCGGCCTTCGAGCGCCGCCTTCAGGCGCCCCAGCGCCGTCGCGGTGCCGACGTGCTCGAAGAGCTCGTCGACAGGGACGTCCTTACTGAACGGGCTCTTGGTCAGTCCGAAGCGACTGTGGACCTTATTCATCGCGCTTGTCCTTTCTCTCTCCGGGGCGGGTCATTCGTCTGAGGAGATCCTCGACGGGATTGAAACCGGTGGGTTCGCTCTCCTTCTTCTCCTCGCGGCGTGATGTAGGTCGCCGCGGTCGTCCGGAGTTCCCCTCGGGGTCGACCTCGCGAAGAGGAACGCGCGTCGGACCGTCGAGGAGCCAGTACTGCTTGGGACGGAGCAAGCTGTAGGTGATCTCGACGGTGCGGCCGCGCAGCTCGGGCGGCACTTCGTAGATGCGCCCTCTGACCTGGCAGGTGGAATCCAGCCGCACCGAGCGGGTGAGCGAGTGCGTGAAGGCCACCTCGATGGCGCCGGGATCGTCGACCCACGCGATCTCCTCGGTGTCCTCCTCCCAGACCTCCAGTGGCGTCCGGCCCGAGAGAGAGGAATGCGGGCGAGAGTTGTACTCACCCTCCACCCACGCCGACAACCTCACGTTGAGGTCGTCGAGAGTCTCGATCTTCTTCAGATCCAGACGATCGAGAAGACGACCGCGAAGTGTCCGCCAGAACCTCTCGATCTTTCCCTTCGCCGGGCTGTCGTACGGACGAGCGAAGACAAGCCGGGTCTTGAGCTTCGCGCACGCGACCTCGACATCGGAGCCGGTGAAGCTTCCGTGGTTGTCGAGCAGAAGAGACTTCGGTACACCACGGCGAAGGATGGATCCGAGCAGCACGGTGAGGAACGCTTCTTGCGTTTCGTGAAAGCCACCGCGCAGATAGGGTACGAGGCGGCTGCGGTCGTCCAGGAGCGCGAAGATCTTCACGCGCACCTCGCGGCCCGACGCCGGGTCGTAGAGGCGTGGGCCGTGTAAGGCGTCTCCCTGCCAGAGCTCGCCGCAGATCGTGGCCTGCCAACGAAACCGTGCCGGTCGGTCAACTTCCAGGCGCGGACCGGTGAGACCCGCTCGTCGAAGATGACGCTGGATTGTCGAGACGCTAACCTGGCCGCGGCGCAATCGTCCGGCGTGCTCGAGCTCCTCGCGGATCAGCTCTGCGGAGCGGCCAGGGTCCTCGCGCTTGAGCGCAACGACGAGCGCCTGGATCTCGGGCGCCAGAGCTCGCGAGCGGCCGACGTCGCTGCGTGGCTGCGGCATGAGTCCGTCGAAGCCGCCGTGCTTGTAACGGTAGTACCACTCCTGGAGCGTCTTCTCGGCGAACCTCCGCTCCCGACCGTCAGGGACGGTCCATACCTTCCTCGCGCGCGCTCTCAGCCCGCGACGCAGATCTCCCCGTCTCAGTGGACAGTGCAGAAGATCACCGAGCACCGCGTAGCGAAAGAGCGCTTCCTTCTTCCTGCGATCGTGTGTCACGTGGACACCTCCTTTCGTCGAGCGTGTGCCGGAGACGATAGAGGTGCCGACGAACCTCGCCGATGGACTTCCTGTGTGGATGTCCCAAGGCTCAATCGCGGAGGAGTTTGCGCGCGAGATTCTCCGGAGGATCGCGACCGAGAGGCCAGGAAACGCCCTGGAAGTGCACGGTCGCGGTTGCGAGCACTCGTGCGCTCGCCCGATCGTCGTTAGCTGCCGCCGCAGCGGCCTCAGCGAGCAGCTGTGCCACTCGTCGCTGTCCTTCCTCCCGCGTCTCGGCTGGGTCTTTCACGCCGAGTCGCGTTGCCAGCCAGTACCACAGCGTTACCAGCAGCTGCCGGCGCCAGCGCCTCAGGGTCCGCCAGGTTTCCGAACCCACGCTCACTCCGAACAGAGCGCGGATTTCCGCTTCGCTCCTGCCCTCAACCAGGTGCAAGCGGAGCGCGGCGAGGATCACTTCACCGGCGTACCAGCGACCCGGATGCAGCTGATCGGCGAGCACGCTGATCGTCCGGGCGCAGCCGCGGCAGAGATAGCGCTGCACGACTGCGAGCGCCGCTGCGGTCAGGCCGACCAGCCCGAGCACCTGGCGCTCGTAGGTGCCGTGCCCCACGATGCCAAGCGGCTGGCCGGGGACGTGGGCGAGCCTACCGCAGAGCGGACAGCTCTTCGGTCTGAGGGCATCGACAGCCGGACGCCGGGACGTGTCGAGTAGATCCTCGACGCTGTCGAAGACGGCTTGTACGATGACCGCCACGTTTTTGCTTTGGCGGTGAAGCGGGATCGCCACAATCGCGCGCTTCACCGCCCTTTCTCCATCTGCCGGGACGGCGAGCATCGTATGCGCTCGCTCGGGCAGGAGGAAACCGGCGATATCAGCCCGGTACGGATCTGGCGGTGGGAAACGGAGTCCCGGGACGGGGATGACTACGCGGCTGGCTGCGGGTCGTAGTCAGTTTGCGGCGTAACATCCGGCCACTTGGCAACTTGGTCGTGCGGCCGGAGCCGTCGACGACGTCGCTCATCCAACGGTCACACAGCACGCTGGGCCGACTTTCGGAATAGGAGTTGTTGCGATGGGATATGTCTTACTGTGGATCGAGAATCTGGCGGCGGTACTCCTTCTTGTGGCGACGTTGGTTGCATGCATCTCGCGCCTCGAGCGGCCGTGGCGGCGGGTGGTACTGGCGGTGCTGGTGGCGTTACCGCCACTGATCGTTTACGCAATCACCGCTCTTATGCTCGGTGAACTCCGTTTCAGTCAACTGACTCTGGTCGATCATCTCTACCGGCTGGTGGTGTTGACGGCTTGCTACACGATCGGTGCTGTTTGGATTCTGGTCGTTGGGCTGCGATGTGGCGATG
>CALZKB010000253.1 GCA_945787575.1 Thermoanaerobaculia bacterium
GACGTCGCTCATGTGGAACCTCCTTGGATTCTGCTCAGGCTGAGCCGAGCGAGCGGGTACCTGTTCATTCTAGAACAGAACAGAGGAAGAGGCTCGTCCGAGCCGCGGCCGGCGAGGCGCCCAGCGGGGTTTGACCCGGCCACGAAAGAAGCGTGCGCTCGGGACCGGTCCACGATAGACTCTGGCACTGGCTGCGGCGGCGACCGTCAGAGTCACCCGAGAAGGGGAGAATCGGATCGCTGCAGCTGGCCCGAGCTCTGCGAGCTGGCCCAGAGTGAAGACCTCACTCGCGGCGGGGATCTCCGCCGCGGATGCTCTCCTCGACGGGCCCGGCGCTTGGCTCGAACCGGGTCGACGGCATCGAATGTCAGGTGCGAAGCGGGCGTAGACCTCGGAGCACGGTTTCGGTTCTAGAACGGGGTGGGGTTCTTCGGACCAGCAGAGTTCCCCGCAGCGAAGCGTAGAGAGAGAGTCGGTGCGATGAACAAGAAACGCGAGGCACACGGGAAAAAACGAAAGGGCCGGGGGCGGGCGCGCACTGCCCGGGCCACCGTCGGACCGGTCCCTCTGCACAAACGGAGCCGTTCGCATTTCTCGGCGGAGGAGAAGGAACGAGGCGCGGACTGCTTCGATCACGGGCGGGTCAGCCTCGAGATCGACGGTCCCCGCGCGCGGGCGATCATCGCGGCAGCCGACGGAGACGAGCCGGAGCCCTACCGGGTCGGGATCGATTGGTCCCGGGTGGGGGAGCGACGGGTCCATACCTTCTGCGAGTGCCCTCGATTCGCCCGCGGACAGCTATGCAATCACATCTGGGCGGTTCTCCTGGCGCTTGGCGAGACCGGTCCGGAGAACCAGCCGGCGGGCAAGGATCGCCTGGGTTTGCGCAAAGACGATGTCGCGAGCTGGGAGAGCCTGGCGCAGTTCGCTGGGGGCGACGAGATCACTCCACAGCACGGTGGCGGAAGCTCGGGTCTCGCACGACCTCCTCGTCCGCGTCCGGCGCCGGCCGGTCGCGGCCGGAAGAGTGCAACCTCCTGGCGCTCGCATCTCGCCTCACTGAGCGACCAGCTCGCCGCTCGAGGCGACTGGGACACGCGGGCCGCTCAGGCGATGGCCAAGACCTCACCAGCGGCGCAGTCGGCCGCCGAGATACAGTTCGCCGTCAACACGGCCGCAAGCCTCGACACCTCCGGTCTGGTTTTGGACGTCTTCGGGCGCGCGGTAGGCGTCTCCGGGAAGCCCGGGAAACTGAAGCCCTCGAGCCTCGAGCATCAGAGGCTCGAGCAGCTGCTTTTGCCGCGCAGCCCAAACGGCGATCCGGTCGCGATGCCGGGTGGCCCGCTGGCGCTGATTACCGAGCTGGCCGGCTCTTCACCGGGCCGCCAGAGGTCGGGCCAGCGCCGAGGAAACGCCCCAGTGGGGATTCGTAGGCTGCGCCTGCCAAACAAGCTCTACGATGTGGTCATTCCTCACCTCTGCGGGCAGCGCGCGCTGGGCTGGTGGGACGGGCGGACCCAGAGCAGTCTTCAGCCGCTACGCTGGGATGCGGGTGGCGCCTGGCACCTGGCGCTGCACCTCACGGTCAACCCCGCTGGGGTGGCGCGGCTCAACGGAGCCCTCGAGCGCAACGGCGAGAGTGTTCCGCTGAGTGAACCTCTTCTGATCCTCTCGCCCTCCGACGCGAGCTCGAACAAGGCAACGGAAGCTCTGGTCGTGTTTACCAAGACCATCGGCAGAGTAGAGCTCGACCGTCGAAGAGATCTACCTTGGATCACGTTGCTGCGCGGTGGGGGCGATCTGGTGATTCCGCACAGGGAAGTGGTGGAGGCCCTCACCGAGCTTCTCGAGTTGCCGGCGCTGCCGCGGCTCGAGATTCCCGGCGAGCTCGGGTTCGTCAAGGAGGTCTCGCCCCCGGAGCCACGGCTGGTCCTCGAACCCGCGCGCAACTCCGCACACCTCCATCCGCCACTTGTTGCCGAGTTGTCGTTCGACTATGGCCCGCTGAGGGTGAGCGCGGAGGATTCCCGCTCATCGATCGTCGACTGGGAGAAGCGCACTTTGTTGCGCCGCGATCTCGATGGTGAGCACGCCGCCCTGGTCCGCCTCCTCGAGCTCGGTCTGCAAGCGGTGGCGGTGGGTGACGGCGGCGTCCAGGCGCTGGAGCTCGAGCCGGCGAAGCTGCCGTTTGTCCTCGAACCGCTGCTGGAGGAGGACTGGACGGTCGAGGTTCAGGGTCGATCGGTGTGTCCGCCGAGCGCGTCCTCGCTGCGGATCGAGAGCGGTGTCGACTGGTTTGATCTGAGTGGAGAAGTGAGCTTTGCGGGCAATCGATTGGAGCTCTCGAAACTGCTCGATGCCGTCTCTCGCGGCAACAGCTTCATCGAGCTGGAGGACGGCTCGCAGGGTCTCGTTCCGGCCTCCTGGATGGAAACCTATGACTCGCTCGCCCAAGTGGCTCGCGGCTCGACCGACAGCGGGCTTCGCTTTCAATCCTCTCAAGCCCTGATCGTCGACGCCATGCTGACGGCGATGCCGCCGGCGGACGTCGACAGCTCCTTTGCCAAGCTGCGCCAGAAGCTCTCCTCATTTGAGCGCATCAGACCAAAGAAAGAGCCGCGTGGCTTTGGCGGCACGCTGCGTACCTATCAACGCCACGGTCTGGCCTGGCTCAACTTTCTGCGTGAGTTCGGTCTCGGCGGCGTGCTGGCCGACGACATGGGACTGGGCAAGACGGTTCAGGTGCTGGCGCTCGTACTGAGCCACCGGACACCGTCGAAGACCACCAAGCTCCCGTTTCTGGTCGTAGCGCCGCGCAGCGTGGTCTACAACTGGATCGACGAGGCCGCGCATTTCACCCCCAAGCTCCGGGTTGTCGAATACCGCGGCGCGGGCCGTGAGGAGCTGCGCGAGCGTTTTTCCGAGTACGACATCATCGTAACGACCTACGGCACCCTGCGCCGCGACATCGAGCATCTCTCCACGGTCGAGTTCGACACCGTGATCCTCGATGAGGCGCAGGCGATCAAGAACCCGACCTCGCAGACCGCCAAGGCCAGCCGCCTGCTCATCGCACGCCATCGCCTCGCCCTCACCGGCACCCCGATCGAGAATCATCTCGGCGAGCTGGGCTCGATCTTCGAGTTCCTCAATCCCGACCTCCTCGGGCGGTTGCCGCGGCTCGAGGTTTTGACCGCGGGTCGGGCGCCCAGCAAGCAGGAGCTGGCGCAGCTCGCCGAGGACATGCGGCCGTTTATCCTGCGGCGGACCAAGACCCAGGTTCTACCCGATCTGCCGCCAAAGACCGAGCAGGTCTTGCTCTGCAACATGCGCTCGGAGCAGCGCGAGCTCTACGATCGCCTGCGCGCGGGCTACCAGATGAGTCTGCTGGAACAGGTCGAGACCCATGGAGTCTCCGGCTCCGCGATCCAGGTGCTCGAGGCTCTGCTGCGCCTACGCCAGGTCGCTTGCCATCCGGGGCTGGTCGACAAGTCCTGGGAAGGGGCCGGGAGCGCCAAGCTCGAGACTCTCTTCGAGCAGGTCTCCGAGGTTCTCGACGAGGGCCACAAGGTGCTCGTGTTTTCGCAGTTCACCACCCTTCTGGCGTACGTCCGCAAGCATCTCGACGAACAGGGTCTGCCGTACGCCTATCTCGACGGCAAGACGCGAAACCGCGGCGAGGTCGTCGAGCGTTTCCAGACCGATCCCGAGTGCAACCTGTTCCTCATCAGCCTCAAGGCCGGCGGTCTCGGTCTCAACCTCACCGCCGCCGGCTATGTCTTCCTGCTCGACCCCTGGTGGAACCCCGCGGTGGAGGCGCAGGCGATCGACCGCACCCACCGTATCGGCCAGACGCAACCGGTCTTCGCCTACCGGATGATCGCGCGCGATACCGTCGAGGAGAAGCTCCTCGAGCTGCAGACCGCCAAACGCGCCCTTGCCGACGCCATCCTCGAAGGCGAGGGGAAGTCGGTGCGGGACTTGACGGCCGACGATCTGCGCATGCTGCTGAGCTGAGTCGTCCAGCCCGATCGCATTCCTGTCTGTCTTCCGACCGCACCGGGGCGGGGTTGAGAACACCCGACGGGGTAGTTCCGGCGGCGCTGCCGAATCGTAAAGTAGACTGATCTGGCGAGAGCGGAGCAGCGGTCGTTGCAGATGGTCGGTCGAACGGCGCCGGATCACGGAGCTGGAAATCCAGGTCGATGAAGAGGATCACCCCAGCCGCGCAGGCTGCGTTCGGGTTTGCGGCGGTCGAAGCTAGGGGCCTGGGTAGCCCGAACATCGACACCGAGGCTCTCTTTCTGGGTCTTTGCAAGGTGGACTCGTTGCGCAAGCTCGGGGCCGGTCAGTCGTTCGATCTTCCCTTGGCCGAGCTCAGAAGCCTCGAGACCGAGATCACGGAGTACTCCGTGGCGCTGAGAGCGAGCGGGCTCTATCCGGAGGACGCGCGTCGACGTCTGCGGTTGATCTGCTCCGGCGAGCGTCCCGCTGCCGAGGGTTTCTCGGGCCACCGCACGCCCCGGTGTCGCCGGGTCTTCAAGCATGCGGAATCTCTCGGGGGAGGCTCCATCAACCTCGCCCGGCTCATGCAGGCCACGCTCCAGGCCCCGTCCAGTCTCCTGGATCGGCTGTTTGAGGAGATGGGAGTGACCAGGGAGGAGATCGATCTGGCTCTCGGTACCCTGGCGTCCAAGGCGCGTTTGATCCCTGTCCGGCAGCCCGAGCCGGAGCCGCGCGGCCAGGTGGGCGACGGCCCATCGAGTCGGTTCGGGCGGGACCTGAGCCGTCTCGCCCGCACGGGCGATCTTCATCCGGTGGTCGGGCGGCAAGAGGAGATCGAGCAGGTCGCGCGAATTCTGCTCCAGGCCAAAAAAAACAACCCCATCCTGGTGGGCGACGCGGGGGTTGGCAAGACGGCGATCGTCGAGGGCCTCAGCTCCCGTCTGGTGGAGGCCGAGGCTCCCCGCGCCTTGGCCGGTCTACGCATCGTCGAGGTGTCGCTGGGAGCTCTCGTGGCGGGTTCGAAGTACCGCGGCGAGTTCGAAGAGCGGATTCAGGACCTCATCCGGGAG
>CALZKB010000254.1 GCA_945787575.1 Thermoanaerobaculia bacterium
CGTTCCTGCGCCACTTGAGCGTGCTCTCGGGCGTGGGCTACGGCGGCGGCTCGCTGGTCTACGCCTGCACGCTGGCCACGCCGCCCTCGGATGCCTTCGAGTTCGGAACTTGGAGCGGGCTCGCCGACTGGGATCGAGAGCTCGAGCCTCACTACGAGACCGCCTTGCGGATGCTCGGCGCGGACGACGTCTCGTTCTCGACTCCCTCCGATGAGGCGCTGGAGAGCCTGGCCCACGATCTTGGCCGCGAGCGGTACTTCCGCCGGACGCGAGTATCGATCTACTTCGGAGAGCCTGGAATGACGGTCGAGGATCCCTATTTCGGCGGGACGGGACCCGAACGCACCGGCTGCGAGCTCTGCGGTGGCTGCATGATCGGGTGTCGTCATGGCGCCAAGAACTCGCTCGACTACAACTATCTCTACCTCGCGGAACGACTCGGCCTCGAGTCGGTGACTCGCACCGAGGTCGAAGCGGTCCGTCCCCGAGGCGCGGGCTACAAGGTCGAGGCGGTCGAGCGTCTCGGCTGGCTTCGACGCCGGCGTCACAGCTGGACTGCCGACCGTGTCGTCCTGGCCGGTGGGGTGCTCGGCACCGTCCCGCTGGTCCTGAAGATGAGGGACGACCCCGACGGTCTGCCGAGACTGTCACCACGGGCCGGCGATCGCGTGCGCACCAACTCCGAGAGCTTGATCGGCGTGGTGTCGAGCTCAGAGACCGACTTTTCCAAGGGGGTGGCGATCGGCTCGATTCTGCAGACGGACGAGCACTCACACCTGGAAGTCGTGCGCTACCCGGCCGGATCGGGGTTCTTTCGCACCCTGATGACGCCTCATGCCCGCGGCCGTTGGGTCCTCCAGCGCCTCTACCGCACTTTCGGGGCGCTCGCCGCCAGGCCGCTGGCCTGGCTGCGCGCCTTTCTCGTTCGCGACTTCGCCAAGTCGACCGTGATCCTTCTCTTCATGCGCACCCTCGAAGACACGCTCCAACTGCGCCGCGGCCGGATCTTCGGCAGGTCGGTGCGGACCACGATGTCGCCGGGGAGCCGCAGGCCGACCGCGACGATTCCGGAAGCCAGCGACTACGCAGAGCGGATGAGCGAGAAGGTCGATGGCGTGGCGGCGAGTCTGGCGACGGAGATGGCATTCGGCACTCCCACCACCGCACACATTCTCGGGGGTTGCTGCATGGGTAGAACCGTGGATGAAGGCGTCATCGACTCTCGCCACAGGGTCTTCGGCTACGACGGTCTCTACGTCATCGACGGTTCGACGATCTCCGCCAACCTCGGCGTCAATCCTTCGCTCACCATCGCCGCCCTGGCCGAACGAGCGATGAGCCTCATCCCGGCGGCGGCCGCGAAGCCGCCTTCGTCTGCAAGCTCGGCGAAGGTCGCCTGCAACGGTGTTCCAAGGGTCCTATAATCGAGACGAGCACTGTTCAGTTGTCACGACCCACCCGAGGAGGTCTCTGATGAATGTCCGTGCATTGCTCTGTCTGGCCGCGATGGCTGTTCCGCTGGCGCTTCCGGCGGCCGCGGAGATCCAGGCCACATCCGACGGCAGTCCTTCCCAGCCGTCCCCCGCGCCTGCCGGTGGGCCGATCGACCTGATTCTCGACGACGGCACCGCCGACAACTCCATCGGCGATGGCGGTCAGTTCATCTGGCTCAACCGCTTCACGCCCGACGCGGTCGACTTTCCGTTCGAGCTGAGCCAGATCTCCGTCGTGTTCGGCGCGACGGGCGTTCTCGCAGGAGACGCCGTCGAGCTTCTGGTTTACGAGGACACCGACGGCGACGGCGATCCGGGAACCGGAGCCGTACTGCTCGCGATCTACGACGATGTCGTGCAGATCGCCGATGGCGTGACTTTTTCGGTCTACGCTCTCGGCGTCCCGGTGCGGCTCGACGGGCCCGGCGACGTGCTCGTCGGAGTGGTCAACCGCTACAGCTTCGAGGGCAACGGCGACTTTCCGGCAGCGCTCGACCAGACGGCGAGCCAGATGCGCTCGTGGGCAGCCAGCTATCTGGCCGGCGACGTTCCGCCCTTGCCGCCGCTTCCCGGCGACGAACAATGGGGGACGATAGACTCTTTCGGCTTCCCGGGCAACTGGATGGTCCGAGCCTCCGGCCAGGGTGTCGTGCCCGTCCAGCTCCAGAGCGTGACAATCGACGAATAGCCTCGGTCGTTCATCGTGGGGAGCCGAGCGGCTGGCCCACCCTCACAATGCGCACGCCGACCACGCTTGGAGCGTCCCAGACTCGAACCCATCCGCGAAGATGCCCCTGGTGGGTGCTGCCGTGATTCGATACAGCAGGCCCGAGGAGTCGTTGGTCCATTCGGCGATGTAGATCGCTCCCGATTCGTCCTCACCCAGGGCAGAGATCTGGAAGCTGCCGCGGCGGAGAATCTCCGTCTTCCAGCCGGTGCAGGAGGGTCCGACGGCGCGCAAGGTACCGCTGCAGAAGTCCCCGAACAGATACCAACCCCTGAGCCACGGGAGGCTCGATCCGCGATAAACGTAGCCGCCGATAACGGCACAATCGTCGTCGACATCCTGCTGATACTCCGCGATGGGGAGAACCAGTCCCGCGGTGTCGCAGCCGGTCGGCGGGTTGAAGCAGTGCGCTCCTTCCATGATGCTCCAGCCGTAGTTTCGGCCGCCGAGCGCTGCTCGCTCGAAGTTGACCTCCTCCCAAAGATCTTGGCCGACATCGGCGATGAAGAGGTCGCCGGTCGACCGGTCGAAAGAGATGTTGGCCGGGTTTCGCAGGCCCAGCGCCCAGATCTCCTCGCGAACCCCGGGAACACCGACGAAGGGATTGTCCGGGGGGATCCCATAGCCGCTCGGGAAGGCCACCGGGTCGACATCGAGGCGCAAGAGCTTGCCGTAGAGGACGTCGAGCGCTTGCCCCCGGCCGTCAGGGTCTCCTGCCGGGCCACCGTCTCCTGAGCCGACGTAGAGGTAGCCGTCCGGACCGAAAGCCAGTTCGTGGATGTTGTGCAGCGATGATGGCTGGAGAAGCGTCAGTACCACGGCGGCGGAGGTCGGATCTGCGCGGTCGGGGTCGCTCTCGGAAACTCGGTAGCGGGCGACGACGGAATCACCGGCGAGATCGGTGTAGGCCACGAAAAAGTGCCCATTCGCGTCATAGTCCGGATGGAACGTCACTCCCAGCAAGCCCTGCTCGAGGCCGCCGGATTCGATGATCGAGCCGACGTCCAAGAAAGGGTCGGGGAGGACTTTTCCGGTGCTCGCAACGATTCGGATCGGCCCCTTGCGCTCCGCGACGAACAAGCGCCCGCTGCCGTCGCCCGCGTGGGTTACCGTGGTCGACTGCTTGAAGCCGAAGGCGACCGGTTCCAGGGCGATTACGGCGCCCACTCCTCCCGGGCGAGCCGGTGTCTGGCAGATCAGCAGTATCGCGATCCCGATCTGCGAGACAGTTGTGGTTCTCCTCATGCTTGACCGCCGTGGCTATTCTAGCTGTGGAGTCCCTTCCAGCTCTCGGAACGCGAAGGGCGCGGCCGCCGTCGCAGTCCGAGATCGTCCGCCACGGTTGGGACGGGGCACCGATTCACGCCGCCACCTGGCTAGCCCAAGGCGCCGGGTACGCAACTTGCGTATTCACTGTCCCGACTGAGCTGCGAATCCCTACAGGCCGGTCATCTCGCCTGGATCACAGGTAGGAAAGGGCAGCCAGCCAGGTAGAAAAGGGACGATTCAAGATGAACAGCATCGCGTCGGACATGAGCAGCCAGCAGATCGCGGCCCTCGCGTCATTGTTCGACGTTCAGATTGCCGATGCTGCGATCGAGGCGGCGAAAGCGGCGGAATCACCGCCGGTGCTTCCCTGGCTGGAGCCTTGGCGCCCTTTCGACTCCTACCGTGCGCTGATCGTCAGTTGGGTGCTCTGCCTCGGGCTCACCCTCGTGAATGTCGTGGTCGGCGGCCTGTTCGCTCCGAAGCCGAAGGCGCGAGATCCCGTCGCCCTCGTTGCCGGACTCGAGTTATCGGCGGCCATGGACGCGGCTGTCATCGAGGCCTACCAGGCCGAGCACGGCGAGCTTCCGTGGAGCCTGGCCCAGGTCGGCCTGCCCGACAACGACCCGGACCTGGAGTTTCAGCGGACGGGCGAGACCTCCTATCGGGTGATCGTGCGCCATGGCGAGATCCTGGGGATCTTCGACTCTCGCCTCCAAGCCCAACGGCGGGCTGAAGCGGGGGCAGCTCGCGCTGCCGACGCGAGGCGTCGGGCGGCCGAGAAAGAAGCGTGGAACGCCGCTGCCGAGGAGCGGCTCGCCGAGTTCAAGAGAGGTGACGCCGAGATGCGCAGAAGAGTGCGTGAAAAGTATGCGATGGAGGGGATCCAATGAGTGCGCGACGGCCGATCCACGCCCTACGCCAACGCGGCATGACTCTGACCGAGCTTCTCGTCGTCGCGGCAATCATCGGTATCGGCGCCAACGTGGTGGTCCCCCACTTCGTCGGCGAGATCGTCCAGGCTCGCGCCACGAACATCATCAGCGAATACCGGCTTCTTCAGGCGAGCTTCGACGCCTTCTGGGCCGACTCCGGTGATCCACCCCGCTACTGGACGGCCAAGTCGAATCACCCGGACCTCGCGGACCACCTCCCGGTCGGGGCCTACCCGACCACCGAAGGGGCGGGACTCGAAAAGCACTTCGTTCGGTACGAGCAGCCGGAGGCCAACTGGGGCTTCCGGTCGGGCTATTTGGTTCGAAGCATCTCGGGCGACTCACCGATCATCGACGCCATCGAACGACAGTTCGACGGCCCGATCGCCGTGCTACAGCCGAGCCGCAAGGTCGTCCTCGTCATGGAGCTCTTCTCGGGCGAAGACAACGGGGATGGCGACAGCGATGGTGACACGGACAGCGACGGGGACAGCGATCCGGACAGCGACGGTGACAGCGATTCGGACAGCGACGGGGACAGCGATCCGGACAGCGACGGTGACAGCGACACGGACAGCGACGGGGACAGCGATTCGGACAGCGACGGGGACAGCGATCCGGACAGCGACGGCACAGCGATTCGGACAGCGACGGGGACAGCGATCCGGACAGCGACGGCGGCGGCGATGACGACAGCGACGGCGGCAGCGATGACGACAGCGACGGCGGTAGCGATGACGACAGCGACGGCGGTAGCGATGACGATAGCGACGGCGGCAGTCATGGGTGAGGGCTACGTCTAGGGCAAGAAAGGCGGCTGAACGATGTCGACGAAGGGTGGGGCAATGATGCGCATCGGCGTAAGCGAGTCCGCCGGCAGCGGTCCGGAAAAGGGAATGGCGTCGTTCGACCTTCAGTTGAGCGCGGCCCTGATCGAGCGGGGACTCGTCTCCCAGGAGCAGATCGCCTCGTGCCGGGAGCTCCCGAACGAGCAGCAGCTACCCCTGGCCGACCTGATTGTCGCCAGTGGCGAGGTCCCCGCGAATCGTATGCTCGAGCTGGCCGCCGAGCTGCTCGAGATGCCCGCGGTCGACCTCGCGACGACCTTCAGCGATCCCAGTGTGCTCGCGATCCTGCCCGCGGCCCGAGCTCAAGAGCTCGAGGCGATTCCGCTGTTCTTGGTGGAGAGTGAGCTCACGGTGGCCCTCTCGAGACCCTGCGATCTGGCTTGCATCGACACCCTCGGCTTCATCACCGGGAGACGCATTCTTCCGGTCTTCGCCCTGACGGCGGACATTCGCAGCCATCTCGTCCACTGCTACGGCGAGACTCCGTCGGATCTGGACACCGAGATGATCGAGTTCGAGGGGTTGGATGAGGCTCCGTCGGACAATGAGCTAGCGATCGACGAGGGCGCTGAGGACTTCGAGGACCGACCGGTGGTGCGCCTCGTCAACCTGATCCTGTCGAGTGCGGTCACCGAGGGGGCTACCGACATCCACTTCGAGCCTCAGGACGGTTACATGGGAGTCCGGCTCCGAGTCGATGGTCTGCTCAGGGAAAAGCGTTACCGGATCCCTCAAAGTGCCCAGTTCGCGGTCGTCTCGAGGATCAAGATCCTCGCGCGCATCGACATCGCCGAGAAGCGAGTCCCCCAAGACGGCAAGGTTCGGATCTCGTTTCAGGGCCGAAAGATCGACATTCGGGTCTCGACCTTCCCCTCGGTGCGCGGCGAAAAGCTCGTGCTGCGACTGCTGGACAAGGAGCGCACCGACTTCCAGCTCGACAACATCGGCATGGGCGAGCAGGTTCGGGCGCAGTGGATCCGGCTTCTCCGTTCCAGCGAGGGAATCCTCCTGGTCACCGGGCCCACGGGGTCGGGCAAGAGCTCGACCCTCTACGCCAGCCTCCGCCAAATCAACAGTCCCGAGATCTACATCGTGACGCTCGAGGACCCGGTCGAGTACGAACTGGCGGGGATCACGCAGGGCCAGGTCCAGATGAGCACTGGATT
>CALZKB010000255.1 GCA_945787575.1 Thermoanaerobaculia bacterium
CCGGCGGGTCGGGAATCCCGTCCGGTGGCCTTGGATCGCCTCCGCCCTCGAGGTCGACCAGGCCCGCCGTCACCTTCGAGCGAATATCGACCACTCGAGTACGATCGACTCGGTCATAGTCGTTGGTGACCGTGCCGTCGCAGAAGGGGTTCAGATAATTGTCCGTCGCCGTTGCGCTGCAGCCCTCGTCGGTGTTCTGGTTGGCCGAATCGGTGGCGCCGTCGGCATCGTGGCAGGTGAGGCAGAAGGGATCGAGCGCGGTCGACGTCTCCGTCTCCCAGGCGACCGATCCCGTCGACCAGTCGTTGACCGTCGCCAGCGTGTCGGTCAGCAGCTGTTTGTCGTAGCTGAACGGCGACGCCAGGACGTCGTCGGCGTTCTTGAGATCGATGCAGGGTCGGCCGCCATTGCAGGCGGTGTCGTTGTGGAATGCGGTGGTCGCGGGAGCTCCGCCCTGGATCTCGCCCTCGGCATGGCAGACGACGCAATCGAAGTCGGTCAAGGTACCGCCCATCGCTACGCCCCCGTTTCCCGCGTGATGGGACTGCTTGGCGAAGTCGACCTCCACCGGCCGGCGGCCGGCGTCGACGGCCGGACCTCCCGTGAAGTGACAGCCGGTGCATCCGCCCCCACCGCCGGTGAAGCCGGTAGCGTGGGTGTGACAATCCGTGCACGGCTGGGTGCCCGCCACCGTCGTGTAGTGCGCCGCGAGGTTGGGGCTCGGCTGCAGCCTGTTGCGCCAGCGCGCCGTCCCCCCGCCCGTCCGCGTGTGGCACACCTGACAGATTCCGTCGGTCTGGGACACGTTGTCCTCGTTGACGAAGGAGGCGCTTCCCGGTGTCGAGGAGTCAGCGACGGCGCCGCTGGTGTTCTCCTCGAAACGAATCGCCAGTGAACCGCTATTGGGCGTCTCGATGGTCTCTCGAATCAGGAAGATGTTGGCGACGCCGTGGGGCGTGTGGCAGGTCAGGCACTCCATCGCCCAGTTGCCGTAGCCAGTGTCGGTCAGCTGGCTCGAGTGCGTAGCCATGTTGTGACAGTCCTTGCAGACCTGGGAGCCAAAGGTCCGACGCAAGAGCTGGCCGCTGCCTCCCGCTCTCGACGCAGTGAAGTCGTTTTGCGCCTGGAACGTGCGCTCGAGTCGTGCCACGTTACCGGCCGAATCGGTGACCTCCACGGTCAGATAGTGATCGCCGTTAGCGAAACCAGTGGTGTCGAGATCGAATTGGTAGACCTCGCAGGTGTTGTCACCGGCCCAATCGCAGTTGTAGTTGGCGTTGACGTTCACCGCGGCAGCGCAGTAAGGCGCCGGGCAGGTGCCCAGAGCTCCCCCATCGACCGACCACGACAGCGGGCTCGCCGGCAGGCCTCCGCGGTCGAACACCTGGACCTTGATCCGGTCGGTGCCTCCCAGCACCGCGTCGCGCGTTGGCGCCAAGAAGAGGACCGTGGGCGCCGCGTCGTCGGTGCCGCACGGCGGGGTGCCCACCGGCGACTCCGGCGGGGTCACTTGCTCCGTGTTGGCATCGAGGTTGGCGTCCGGAGTCACCCCGTCGACGTCGGCGAAGGTGACCCGGATCGGGTAGCTGGTGCTGGCCGACAGGCCGGGAATGATGCACTGGCGCGGCGACGGCCCGGTCAAGGTCGCGCAGGCCACCTGAAAGCCGCCGCCGTCGTCGTACTCCACCTGCGTCTCGCCGTTGCCGTTGTCGTCGCCGGTGAAGAAGGCGGTGACGGTGATCTGGTTGCACGAGCTCGCCACCGCCGAGGTGGAGGCGATGATCGTCCCGTTGCTCGCGCACGGCGGGGTGGTGAGCGAACCCACCGTCTGGGGATTGGTGCCGATCACGCCGTCGACATCGTTGAAGGTCACCTCGTAGCAGTACTCGGTCCCCTCGCTCACCGTCGAATCCACGCAAGTGCGCGGGCTCGCCCCGGCGAGCCCCGTGCACCCGGCCACCGGGCTGTAGCCGCCGCCCGTACAGACCGGCCCCGCCTTGCGGGCGAAATCGGTGGTGCTGTTCTCGTTGGAGTCGCCGGTGAAGGGCGCTTCGATGGTGACGCTGTCGCACAGGACACTGGTCGCCACGGGAGTTCCCGGAGTCACCTCGTTCGCCGGCGCCTGCGGCGTGTGCGGTCCGGTCTCGCTCCCGGTCGACCAGTTGGTGCAGGGATTGTCGCGCGCGTAGATCTTGTACCAGTACTGCTGTCCATTGGTCACTCCGCTGTCGATCCAGGGACTCGAAGCATCGGTGCCGGCGAATACCACGTCTTCGCCCGGATCGAGGGTGTTGCCGACGACGTAGATCTGCCCTTCGATCGGAGTGCCCGTGATAGAGCTGCCCTGCTTGCGCACGATGATCACCTCGGCGAAGTCGCCATCGCCGGGATCGGTCCAACCGAGCTCGATCTGGTTGTCTCCCGGGGTGATCGTCGCCCAACCGGCATTGGCCGGCGAGGCGTTGTCGACGGTCGTTGCCTCGGTGTCGTCGTCGCTGCCCGCCGCGGTGTTGGTTGCCGGGGAGAACGCCGTGATCGGCGCCGTGATGTCGTAGCTCGCTCCCGGCGGCGCTGGCATCGCCGGGTGCGTCCTCGGCGTGATGCGCACTTCGTAGGACGTCTGGCTCGAAGTCGCATCCAGTCCTGTCAGCGAGATCACCAGCGTCTCGCTAGCCGGGTTGCCGACACTGCCGAACTGTTGGGTCGCGCCGACATCGGTGATCCTCACCTGCGCCAGGTTGGCGAAACTGCCGGCCGGCGACAGGGTGACCGTCACATCGTCGACGGTATCGGTATTTCCGTCGGTGACAAAGGTGAACTGATTGGCAACGACCTCCGCGTTCCCCGGGCATTGCGAAGTTGCGCCGGGGTCGGTGCCGTCACCTAGTGTCGTGGTATTGCCGGCGCTGACCTCGTCGACCGAAATCTCGCCGCCCTGATCTCCGTTCTGGCGGTTGTCGGCGAAGTGGATGACGACCCGAGAGTTGTCCGCGCCCACCTGTTTGGTGACCAGTAGGGCGAGATGGGAGCCTGAGGGTGCCGAGCCCGAGATCGAGCTCATGTCGGGGGTGTAGAGGTCGTTCACGCCGTCTGGGATCACCACGTCGACGAAGCCCCAGGCGGTGAAAGAGCCGCCCTGGGCGTATCCCAGGGTAAACCGGACGGTCTTGCCGCCGCCGCCGTTGTCCTCGAGCGCCCAGCGGTTGCCGGCGGCCTGGCCGGTGACGTCGGTCGCCTGCGCGTAAGCCGTGTCCTTGATCATCAGGAAGATGTCGTGTGGGCCTGCAGGTCGCCGATTGCGCAGCCGGTCGTCACCACAAAAAGCCGCGGTGCTCATCGTGGTGACGACCGGAGACGGATTGTCGTCGATGTCCGCTTGTCCGCCGCACACGTCGGGCCAGTTGGCGGTGTAGCCGGAACTGCCGATGGCGCCGCTCTGCTGCACCTGCCAGCGGTAGGTGGTCACGGCACCTGACGCAACCCCGGTGCCTCCCCAGAAGAGAAGCGTCGCGACGACGGCCGTCAAGGCGATCCGGTGCCAGCCCATTTCTGCCGTTCTCCTCATGGTTGATCCAGCGTCAACGTATTGCTATCGGCGTAATGCACGCCATGGCAGGTCAGACACTCGATGTCGCTGTTGCCGTCGAAGATCAGATCGTTCGTGGGATTGCCGTCGTCGCCGGTGCCTTGCGCGGTGCCGTCCCCTTCGCGCGGACCGTCGTCGTAGAAGCCCTCGGTGCCGGGCACCGGGTAGGCGACGCGCACGGGGTGGCTCTTGACGCTGCCGCCGTTCCAGGTGGTCACCGATGGACAGGTCCCATCACCGGGACAGGTCAAGTCCCACTCACGGTGGCAGTCTCGACACATCACACTGCCGGCGCCGGCCAGCTCGAGAGCGGCCCTGAGGAAGGGCCAGGAGCCGGAGAACTCCCAGCGCTCTCCGACCAGGAAGGCGGCGCCTCCCCCTCCCGTGAAGACGACCTCGACGCCGTCGGCCAGCGTCACCGGGCCGCCGTTGCCGGCGGCGACCCCGGTCTGCATCCAGCTGGTGCCGTTGTCCTTCGACCACTGGAAGGTGGCGGTGGCCTGGCTGCCCTGACCGTCGATCTCGATCAAGTACCAGAAGCTCTCAGCGCCGTTGAAGGTGCCTTGCGAAGTCACGGTTCCGGTCGAGCCCAGAGCGGTCGTCTGCTTCGCGGGACTTACTCGAGGAGTGCCGCCGAGACTTCCATCCGAGGAGTGCTGGTTGTGGCAGGTCGAGCAGACAGCGTAGCCCTGGGGACACGGCACATCGGCGCCCATGAGCCGCAGCAGCATCTCGTTGTCGAGCGGCGGCTGGGCGCCGGTCTCGGTATTGAGGGCGCAGACATCGAACCCGTGGTGGTAGCCGTCGACTCCCGGCACCGCCGCGTCGTTGCTGTTGATCGAGAGATCCTGGGCCAGTCCCGCCGGGTTGTGACAGGACTGACACAAGGCCACGTTGCTCGCATTTGCCGTCAGGTTGCCGCCGCTCGCCTGATGCGGCACGTGACACTGCGAGGTGCAGTCGATGTTGATCGAAGAGCTGAGCCAGTGAGGAGGGTCCTCGGCCTGGGCCGGGGAAGTGCCGGCCAGCGCGGCAAGCCCGAAGACCAGGCAGCGCAGGAGAGCGCACCTGCAAGCCGTCGAGAGGGGGGCTCTCACCCTGGGGATCATCGCTGTTGCCTCCGAAGACCTCGCCCCGCGTTGTAAGCCTCGAGCTCGGCTGCGAGAGCGGCCGCCCGCCGCTCGAGCTCCCCGGAGCCCTGGTCCCCGACGGCGAGGCGGGCAATGAGACGCTCGGCGCGGAGAACCTCGGACAGGATCCACCGCGCCGCACCCGCCTCCAGGTTGAGGCGGACGGCGACCAGCTCGCGCAGAAGCCGAACGACCGGATCCGTGCTCACCGCACCGAGAGCTTCCGAGAGCCTCTTGCGACTCCAGGTCTCGTTCGCGATTCTCAGCGAGCCGGGCCAGACCTCGGGCCGCTGCCGCCACCAGTCGGCGTCATGGATGAGGCCGTCGTCGTCGC
>CALZKB010000256.1 GCA_945787575.1 Thermoanaerobaculia bacterium
TGGCGTTCGCCGTCTCGATGAGGAGGTGTCCGCCCCCGGTCATCGCGTCGCGGGCGTTGATGGCCAGGTTCATGAGGATCTGCTGCATCTGCACCCGGTCGGCCAGGGTCGGGCCGAGGTCCGGATCGAGCCGCAGACCGACCTCGACCTTCTCGGTGACCGTCCGGCGCAGCAGGACCTCGACCTCGAGAACCACCTGGTTGAGATCGAGAACCACCGGCCGCAGCATCTGCTGGCGGCTGAAGGCCAGAAGCTGGCGCGTCAAGGCGCTGGCGCTGGTACCGGCCTTCTGCACCTCCAGCAGGTCCGCGTGTGCCGGCTCGCCCTCCACTTTGGCGAGCGCGAGCTCGGTGAAGCCGAGCACACCCGTCAACAGGTTGTTGAAGTCATGGGCGACGCCGCTCACCAGCCGGCCCAGTCCCTCCAGCTTCTGCGCCTGGACCAGCTGCGCCTCGACCCTCCTTTTCTCCGTCACGTCCTCCTGGACCCCCAGGAAGTGCGTGATCACGCCCTTGCGGTCGCGGATCGGCGAGACGGAGCTCACGACCCACAGCGGCTCACCGTTCTTCTTGCGGTTCTTGAACTCCCCGTGCCACTCGCTTCCCGAGGTGATCTCGCACCACAGCTTCCGATGCTGCTCGGCGGGAGTGTCCTCCGACTTGAGCAGAGCCGGCGTCCGCCCGATCACCTCCTCGGGGAGATAACCCGTTGCGGCGCTGAACTTGGGGTTGACGTACTCGATGTGGCCTTCGACATCCGTGATGATGATCAGGCTGGAGCTCTGTTCGACGGCCTGCGAGAGCTTGCGCAGCTCGGCTGCGTTGTGGCGCCCGAGATCCTTGCGCTTGCGCGCCTGCTCGAGGACGGTTCCGGAGAAAACGCCCAGAATCAGCAGGAGCCCGGCGATCAGCGCCTCATAGACGACCTCGACCGGCTCACCCCACGAGCGCAGCGCGACGATCGCCGAAAGATAGCCGCCGGACATCAGGAGGCTGAAGATCACAACCTCCCGCAGGCCGACCAGACCGACGAGAAACATCAGGTTGATGAAGAAAGCGAAGGGAAACAGCACTCGAGCCTCCGGGGCGACGAGGACGAAGGTGCACAGCAGAACGATGACGGACAGCCACGGGAGGTAGAGGAAGTGGGGATCCCAGGTCAAGAACGCGTCCCAGCGCAGGTGCAGAACAAGCCAGAAGACACCGTGCGTCAGAACCGTGGCCGCGAAGAGCCAGGCCCACGCCTCGAGGCTGAAGCTCCAGAGGCCCATCAGCACGAAGATCGGCGCCACCAGGAGACCCACCAGCAACCCCGCCAGGGACACGACGATCCGCTCCTTCTTGCGCTGCCTCTTGGTCCTTACGCCGACCGGAGCGGTGGTCGCGGAAGGAGCTTTGATTGGCAGGTTCACGTTCCCCCTCGGTCTCCATGATGAGGGTTTCTCGGCGGGACGCCTATCGGTGGTGGGTGGGAGATCGTGTAGGACGAACTCCAATGGGGGTGGGCGTAAATCGGCCCGCTCTAGAGAGCGGACAGGAGCGCCCGGTACCGATCGGCCTCGTCCAGCCGGCTCCGGGCCTCCTCGAGAGCGATCAGCCGCTCCAGAGCCCGTCGGGTCTGTTCGCTGTGGCCCTCGAGGCCGGTGAACGTGGTGTGGGCCTCGGTTAGGTCACCGGATCTCTCCGGATCTCCCGACTCTTCCGTAGCGCCCGCACCCGTGGCGGGCGTCCCCGATGCTCGCACCACCCTGCTACTCTCACGAGAGAGCGGCTCTCGCCCACTCCGCTCTCCTACCCCGGAGGTCCCCTTGCCATGCTGTTGAACCCGAAGCGCGGCGTCCGCGAGTATCCGGACACGGCGAGTCGCGAGCTGATGCTCGCGGTCATCGACTTCTTCGAAACGAAGGGTCTCGCGCGCGTCAAGCACGACGACCACGAACGGATCTGGTACCAGGATTTCCTCGATTTCCAGACGGAGAAGCGCCTCTTCTCCACCCTCCTCACCCCTCCCGAATACGGCGACGAGGGCTGCCGCTGGGACACCTGGCGCAACTGCGAGCTCAACGAGATTCTCGGCTTCTACGGCCTCGCCTACTGGTACACCTGGCAGGTGACGATCCTCGGCCTCGGCCCGATCTGGATGAGCGACAACGAGGAGGTCAAGCTGAAGACCGCCCGGTTTCTGAAGGAGGGCGGGATCTTCGCGTTCGGTCTCTCCGAGAAGGAGCACGGAGCCGATCTCTACTCGAGCGAGATGACGCTCGTGCCGCAAGAGGGCGGGACCTACCTCGCGCGGGGTGAGAAGTACTACATCGGAAACGCCAACAACGCGGCCCTGGTCTCGGTGTTCGGCAAGGTGGCCGGGTCGGACGACTACGTCTTCTTCGCCGTCGATCCGCGCCACGAGAAATACGACTGCGTGAGAAATGTCTGCAACTCGCAGAACTACGTCGCCCAGTTCACGCTCAACGACTACCCCGTCACCGACGCGGACATCCTCTCGCGCGGTCGCGAGGCCTGGGACACCTCGCTCAACACCGTCAACGTCGGCAAGTTCAACCTCGGCTGGGCCTCGATCGGCATCTCGACCCACGCCTTCTACGAGGCGATCGACCACGCCTCGTCGCGACGGTTGTTCGATCACTCGGTCACCGACTTTCCCCACATCCGGCAGTTCTTCGTCGACGCCTACTGCCGGCTCGTCGCCATGAAGCTCTTCGCGCTGCGCGGCTCCGACTACCTGCGAACCGCGTCGCCCGACGACCGCCGCTATCTCCTCTACGACCCGCTGGTCAAGATGAAGGTGACGAGCCAGGGCGAGGAAGTGATCAACCTGCTGTGGGAGATCATCGCGGCCAAGGGCTTCGAGAAGGACATGTACTTCGAGATGGCGGCGCGCGACATCCGGGCCCTGCCCAAGCTCGAGGGCACGGTGCACGTCAACATGGCGCTCGTCATCAAGTTCATGAAGAACTACTTCTTCCAACCGGGGACCTTCCCCGAGATCCCCGAGGTCAGGCAGCCCCGCCACGACGCGTTCCTCTTCGACCAGGGCCCGACCAAGGGGCTGGGCAAGATCCACTTCCACGACTACCGGCCGGTCTACGACCGCTTCGACCTTCCCAACGTCCGCGTCTTCAAGAAACAGATCCGGACCTTCAAACGGCTCCTGATGGTGGCCCGTCCCGGCAAGAAACAAATCCAGGACATCGACTTCCTCCTCATCCTCGGCGAGCTCTTCACGCTCGTGGTCTACGGCCAGCTCATCCTCGAGAACGCCCCCGTCCACGAGGTCGACGACGACGTGCTGGACCGGATCTTCGACGTCCTCGTCCGCGACTTCTCGAAGTTCGCGCTCCAGCTCTACTCGAAGACCTCGAGCACCGCGAGGCAGCGGTTCTTCTGCCGGAGAATGATCCGCAAGCCGATCGCCGATCCGGCGCGTTTCGAGAGGGTCTGGGAAAACCACGTCGACTCGCTCCGGGGCGCCTATCGAATGAACGAGTGAGGGCCCGGGCAAGGCCTCGTGCGCGCCAACGGCCCTGGTGAGGGCTCCGAGCTCCCCCTCGCAGGTCCTACCTGGATGAGCGGCGCGCCTGCCGGGAACAGCGTCTAGAGTGGGCGCGGAGGTAGCGCCATGAGTACCGACAAACCCGGAATCAACACACGATCGGTGCACGCCGGAGCCGAGCCCGATCGCCTGCACGGGGCGGTCTCCGTCCCGATCTATCAGAGCTCGACCTTTGCCTTCGCGAGCACGGCGCAGGGGGCCGCGCGCTTCAGCGGCGACGAGCCCGGCTACATCTACACCCGGATGGGCAACCCGACCGTCGCCGCCCTCGAAGAGGCGGTGACCGCGATGGAAGGCGGCCACGCGGCGCTCGCCACGAGCTCGGGCATGGCGGCGATCGCCACCGTCTTCTTCGCCTACCTCGAGGCCGGAGCGCACATGGTGGGAACCGACGCGGTCTACGGACCGTCGCGGGTGATCGTCGAGCGGCACTTCCGGCGCTTTGGCGTCCAGTCGGATTGGGTCGACACCTCGGACCTCGACACCATCCGCGCCGCCATCCGGCCCGAGACCCGGATGCTCTACATCGAGACCCCTGAGAACCCCACCCTCCGTCTCTCGGATCTCGCCGGCTGCGCCGCGATCGCGCGCGAGCACGGTCTCCTCCTGGTGGTCGACAACACCTTTGCGACACCGGTCCTCCAGCGCCCGCTCGAGCACGGCGCCGACCTCGTCGTCCACAGCATGACCAAGTTCCTGAACGGCCACGCTGACGTCGTGGCCGGCGTCATCGTGACGGCGACGGAAGAACAGCGCCGGACCGTGCGCGACGCCTTGAACCACCACGGCGGGTGCATCGACCCGCACCAGGCCTGGCTCGTCCACCGGGGCTTGAAGACCCTGGGGCTGCGGGTGGCCCAGGCGCAGAGAAACGCGGTGGCGATCTCGGATCTCCTCCACGAGCATCCGGCGGTCGAATGGGTGCGCTACCCCGGCGGGGCGGACTTCCCGCAAGCCGGGCTGGTCGAGAAGCAGATGGAGGGCCCCGGCGCGATCCTCTGCTTCGGCGTCCGCGGCGGCTACGAAGGGGGCCGGCGGCTGCTCGAGAAGGTGACGGTCCCGACGCTCGCGGTTTCGCTCGGCGGGGTCGAGACCCTGATCGAGCACCCGGCCTCGATGACCCACGCCAGCCTCGGCCGCGAGGCGCGCGAGGAGGCGGGCATCACCGACGATCTGATCCGCCTCGCCGTCGGCTGCGAGGACGCGAGGGATCTGATCGAGGACCTCCGGACCGCGCTCGACGGGCTGTTCGAGCCCGCGCCCCAGGAGGTCCGGACGGTACCCGCCTGATCTCGCGGCGCAGCTGCCTCTCCGGCGAGCGCGAAGCCGGCGCCGCATTCCCTCACCGTGGCTCTCACGTGGCCGGCTACACCCACACTGTAGAGGTCGAGCTGGTCTCGACCCAACCGCACGCTCGACGCGCTCACGGAAAAAGAACCT
>CALZKB010000257.1 GCA_945787575.1 Thermoanaerobaculia bacterium
TCCCCCCGTCCGAGAATGGCAGGCGGGGACGCGAGGGGAAGGCGGAAGCCGCGATCCCTCGATGAACGACCACGAGAAGTCGGACCGCCCCGTAGTACCCTATCGCGGCGGAGCCGCAACCAAACGGTGGTCGAGCCCATCGGGATCAGCGATCGGGAACCGGAACCGGAACCGGAACCGGAGCAGGAGCCGGAGCAGGATCGACAACGGGAACGGGAGCCAAAACCGAAACGGACCCGATCGGATGGCCGACCGCTGAACGGTGCGGGGTCAGGTCCTGAACGCCGCCCCTGACACCGGCTCCCGTTGTCTCGCGTTCCGCGACCGACACGGTTCCGGCTCTCCAGCCGACGCCCGGAGAGGCTCGCTGCTTCGGGGGCCGGGGCGAACCAGCGTGCGTCACGGATCCCGCAGCTGGCGAATCGTCTCGAGCGCGATCTGGGCATCGAACGGGGCGGGTTTCGTGCTCCATCGATGAGTCGGAGTGTCCGCCCCCTCCGCGAGGGGCTCGCTTCCCCTTGAGCGGTGCGAACCGCCGCGCCCATCGCGCGGACGCGGGGATGACCGCTCGCTCACCCTCTCGCGCGATGGTCACGGCGCTTGCACCAGGGGGCGGTGCAAGCGAGCCCCTCGCGGAGGGGGCGGACACTCTGGACTCATCGATGGAGCACGAAACCCATGACGTTCGAAGCCCTCGACATCGCACTCGAGACGATTCGCCAGCTGCGGGATCCGCTGCGGATGCTGGCTCGCCGGGACCGCGACCTTGGCAACCAGCTGCGACGCAGCCTGTCCTCGATGGCGCTGACGCTGGCGGAAGGCTGGCGACGCGAAGGCGGGGATCGGACGCACCTGTTCCGCACGGCGGCCGGCAGCGCGGAGGAGTCGCGGGCGGCGCTGCGGGTGGCGGACGCGTTCGGCTACCTGTCGCTCGAGCGGCTGAAGCGACCGCTGGAGGGGCTCGATCGCGTCCTCGCCATCACGTGGCGGCTCACGCACTGAGCTCGCCGGTCGCGACCCTTCGGGGTCGCGGCCTCATTCCGCGCCCGCTGACCAGCCGGGACCTCCAGCGAAGGCGTGAAGTCGGCGTCCCCACCCGGACAAGATGGTTGGTGCACAAGACAGCCAGCTACCCAGGAGGGACGCCATGCAGTCGTTTCTAGCACGCCATCGCGATCGGATCACGGGGGTTCTCAGCGGCTTCGATCGAGTCGTGTTCCGCGGTGGCTTGCGCCAGCTCAGCTACTGCGACGGCCTGTCGGCATTCCTGGCGTACAAAGGGGTCCTTCTCCGAGACTTCGGGGACTGGGCTGCTGGGCTGACCTCGAGGGTTGTTCAGCAATCGGAGGCCGTCGCGGAGAAACTCCAGCGTCCGTTCCGCTACCTCCAGTCGAGCCGGGCGAGGAAGGAGGACGTCGCTCGAGCGATCCTCGAGCGAGAGCCGGTCGACGAAGGCCTGATCTGCGTGTTGAAGTGCGTGGAGCCGTGCCAGAGCTTCGAGATCCACCGCTCTCGCGAACGCCGCAAGCTCGAGCTACGATCGGTCACTCGCAAGTGTGCTCACCTCTATCACTACTTCCTTCATCCCCGTTTCGGCTTCATGCACGTAAGAACTCAGACCTGGCTGCCGTTCCAGGTGCAGGTCGTGATCAACGGGCGCGAGTGGCTCGTGCAGGACCTCGAGCGCCAGGCGTTTTTCGCCTCCGGCGAAAAGACGCAAGCCCACGCGGGGTGCAGGGCATGGTTCGCCCACTCCCGTGGCGCAGGCTCCCAGGGGATCGACCACGAACGTCGTGACAACTGCCTGGCGTCGGTGGAGAAGCCGGATCGCGCTCAGCGACTCCTGGACAAGCAGCTCCGAACGAACTGGCCGAGGGAACTCGACGGGCTTGCCCGCGCCGCGAACCCGGCTCACGCCCACGTGTTTCGTGGCGATCACCTCGCGCGGTACTGGACGACACACCAGCTCGAGTGGGCGACCGACGTGATGTTCGATTCCTCGGAATCGCTGGCCGAGCTGTACCCCGATCTGCTGACCCATGCCATCCGCAACCTGGGAAGCCAGGACGTGCTTCGGTTTCTCCAGAAGAAGCTCACCGGGCACTTCCAGGGAGAAGCACGGAGCAGCCTCCGGAAACGCTCAGAAGGCGTGCGCGTCAAGCACTTCGTCAACGCGAACTCGATCAAGATGTACGACAAGCAGGGAAGCGTTCTCCGGGTCGAGACGACGATCAACCAGGTCGGCGACTTCAAGGCATACCGCGCCAAGGAAGGCGATCCCGGTGGGGAACGCTCCTGGCGACGCTGTCGCAAGGGGATCGCCGATCTGCATCGCGTCACGCAGATCTGTCACGCTGCCAACGCGGCCTACCTCGAGAGTGCGGCAGCGGTCGACTCCTCGCAGGAGCTCGGACGTCTGCTGCAGGGGATCGTCAAGCCCGACAAGCTCGGCAAGCAACGGATCCGTGGACTGCGCCCCTGGGACGACCGCGACCTCGCTCTGATGAAGGCCGTCAGCCGAGGCGAGTTCCTGGTGCACGGTTTCCGCAATCGGGACATCGTCGCCCTGCTCCACCCCACGCCCTCTCGCCCCGAGGAAGCCAAGCGCAGGTCCGCTGCGGTGGGCCGTCTCTTGCGGATCCTCCGTGCGCACGGGCTGATCCGGAAGCTGCCACGCACGCATCGCTACCGTGTCACGGACAAGGGACGCGAGGTGTGTGCTGCCGTCATCACCGCTCACGCGGCGCGCGTAAGCAGGCTTCTCCAAGCGGCTTAGAATCCTCTCGCGGCGCGAAGATTCTGGTGGTTTGTAGTACAGGGAGAGCCCGGTGGATCGGTCCTGGCATCCACAAGAGGACGTCACCTCCCAGACCTTCCGCTACCTGGTGGTCTCGAAGGTCGTGGGACGGCGACTTCGGGGGGAGCCCCTGTCCCTCGCCGTCGAGCAGGTGGCGAAGGAGAAGCACGTCCACCCCTCCGGAATCCCCCAGGCCGTCAGTCGACGCTCGGTGTATCGCTGGGTGGCAGCGTACCGGGGAAGTGGTTTCGCGGGCCTGGCCTCCGCCCCCCGAGAGCGCTCACCAGGCTCCCGGGTCTTGCCCGGCAAGCTCCTCGACTTCTTCGCCCAGCAGAAGGAGGACGACCCGGCGGTGTCGATCCCGGAGCTGATCAAGAGAGCGCGCGAGCGCCAGCTCCTCGAGCCCCTCGACCCGGTCTGTCGCAGCACCGTCTACCGGACGCTGCAACGCCGCGGCGTCTGCGTCCAGCGCCGCAAGAAGCAGCGTGCCCAGGACCGCGACCAGCGCCGCTTCGCCTACCCGCATCGAATGGACCTTCTGCTCTGCGATGGCAAGCACTTTCGCGCGGGCGCCGAGAGACTCCGCCGCGTCGCGTTCTTCTACCTCGACGACGCCTCGCGGTCCGTCCCGCACGTCCAGGTCGGGACCTCGGAGAGCGCCGCCCTGTTCCTCCGCGGCCTCTTCGAGTTGTTGTTGAAGTGCGGATTGCCGTGCCTCGTGTACCTCGACCGCGGACCCGGGTTCATCGCCCACGAGGTCGCCGCCGTGCTGCGTTCCCTCTCCGTCCCGCTTCTTCTCGGTGAGAAGGCGTATCCAGAGGGCCACGGCAAGATCGAGCGGTTCAACCAGACCGTGGACCAGGCGCTGCTCCGCGGGTTCGACGGACAGCCGCAGATCGATCCCTCGCTCGGCGCCTTGACTCATCGCATCCAGCATTATCTCGATCACTGCTACAACCACCAGCCGCACGAGAGCCTCGGCGGACAGACGCCCGGGGAGCGATTCGGGGGCGACTCGCGCGAGCTCCGCATGCCCCAGAGCGAGCACGCGCTACGCGAGAAGTTCCTCCTGCCGCTGCGGCGCCGTGTCACTCCCGATCACACCGTCTCGATCGACTCGGTGGACTACGAGATGCCGCGCGGGACCCGGGGGTTTCAGGTCGTCGTGCACCGCCACCTGCTCGAGCCCGGCCGCATCTCGTTTCTGCACCAGGGACGGCGCATCCTCCTCCATCCCGTGGACCTCGAGGCCAACGCGCGGACCCGCCGAGGAGACGGTTGCAGCACCGAGGAAGGCGAAAGCCATCCCCTTCCTCCGAGCGCCGCCGACCTGCACTACCAGCGCGACTTCCATCCTCTCGTCGACCCGGACGGAGGGTTCGCCGAGCCCCCGGGTCACGGCGTGACTCCGGGTCACGGTGTGACTCCGGATCACGGCGTGATCGACCGCGACTCATTCGACGGCGGCCCGACTTGATCGGAGCTGCCCAGACTCGAGGAGACACCTCACCATGAAGCAGATCCAGAACCGGTTCGCGCTGCACTCCCTGCCCTTCACGCGCGAGGTCAGCGTGGAGCAGCGCTTCCCTCACCCGCAGTTCGAAGACGTTGCCGGCGCGTTGCAGCGGGTGGTCGAAGAGCGGATGTCGGCCGCCCTGATCGCCCCGGCCGGGACCGGCAAGACCTGCCTGCTCCGCGCGCTGGGGGCCCGCCTCCCCGAGGCGCGCTACCAGATCCGCTACGTCAAGGTCACCTCGCTGTCCCGGCGCGACCTCTGCCGCGAGATCGCCGTCGCGGTCGGAGCCGAGCCGGCCGGGACCTACCCGGCGCTGGTGCGCAAGATCCAGGAGCGCTTTCTCTCGGTCTACGACCTCGACGGCGTGCGGCCCGTGGTCCTGGTGGACGACAGTCACGAGGTGCGCCCGGAGGTCCTCGGTGTCTTCAAGGTCCTCACCAACTTCGAGATGGACTCCAAGCTCGTGGTGAGCCTGGTCCTGTGCGGGCAGCCCCCGCTGCGCTCCCTCCTGCGCCGGGATTCCCTCGAGGACATCGCGCGGCGACTGGCCCACGTCGCCGAGCTGCGCCTGCTCTCGCGCGAGGAGAGCCGCGGCTACGTCGAGCACCGGATGACGATCGCCTCTTCGACGAGGGAGCGCTCGACGCCCTCTACGAGATCTCGCGAGGCAACCTGCGAGCGCTCGATCACCTCGCCCTCAAGGCCCTTGACCTCTGCGCGCTGGCGGACCACGAGGTGGTCGACTCCTCCCGCGTCGCCGAGGCGAGGAAGCTGCTGTGCGCGTAGCCGCCGAGCATCCCCCCTTCCCCGTCGCCCGCGTCCACGAGCTCGCCGAAGAGGAGCCCGAGACACGCTGGCTGGTGCGATCGTTGTGGCTGCGCACGGGCGTCGCCCTGATCTCCGGACACCCCAAGACCTGCAAGACATTCCTGGGGCTCGACCTCGCCACTTCCGTGGCCTCGGGGACTCCCTGCCTCGGTCGGTTCGAGGTGGAGCAGGCCGGGCCGGTGCTGCTCTACCTCGCCGAGGATTCCTGTTCGCAGATCCGCCTGCGGGTCGAGGGGCTGTGTGCCGTCCGCGGTCTCGATGTCGAGCGGCTCGAGCTGCGCGTCCTCACGCTGCCCGCGCTGCGCCTGGACCGCGACGAGGATCGCCGCCGCCTGCACGCCACCCTGCGCCGCGAGCGACCGCGGCTGCTGTTGCTCGATCCTCTGGTTCGCTTGCACTCTCGCGATGAGAACAGTTCCCAGGAGATGTCGGCGCTCCTCGGCGACCTCCGCGAGCTGCAGCGTGAGTACGACCTGGCGCTCGTCCTCACCCACCACTGTGGCAAGAAGTCCCATCGCGACCCCGGGCAGTCTCTGCGAGGATCGTCCGACCTCTACGCCTGGGTCGACTCGCTGGCCTCGCTCGC
>CALZKB010000258.1 GCA_945787575.1 Thermoanaerobaculia bacterium
GCCCATCACGACAAACTTCTTCGGTCCGCGTTGGCTGCTCGGGCTCATGCTGCTCGGCTTTCGCTGTAGACGGTTCGGGTTGGCAAGTCAGGATTCTAGCCCCAAATCCGGCGTGTCGCCGACGGCGCGAATCCAGTCTCGACAGGCTTTTGCGCCGGCTCCGTCGCTTGCTGGTGTCTGCCAAAACTGGCATATTGGGCCGTAGCGAATCTGACACCCCCGTCCGAAGGGAGGAAAAGAGGCCAATGAACGTGAGGTACACGCTCGTACTGTGTCTAGCGCTCTGCTGTCTGGCGGCGATGCCCGCTGAAGCGCAGAGCGGACGGATCGAAGGCAGCGTCGTGCGGCCGGACGGAGCCGGACTCGGCGGCGTCGCGGTCATCGTGGATCAGCTCGGGGAAGCCACGCTCACCGACAACAGCGGGAGTTACTCGATTCCCGGTGTCGCGGCGGGCAGCTACACCCTGACCTTTACGCTGGGTGACAACGTCGAGACCCGGTCCGACGTCGAGGTCTCGGGGGGCGAGACCACGACGCTGGACGTGGAGGTCGACTGGGATATTGCGTTTGCCGAGACGATCACCGTGATGTCGGCCTCGCGCCGCGCCGAGCGCATCGTCGAGGCGCCCGCGGCGGTGACCCTGGTGACGCCCGAGGAGATCGTGAAGCAGGCCTCGCACGGCCAGCTGCCCAAGCTCCTCGAGTTCACGCCGGGGGCGGAGGTGACGCAGAGCGGCCTCTACGACTACAACTTCAACACCCGCGGATTCAACAGCTCGCTCAACCGGCGCGTGGCGACGGTGATCGACGGCCGCAACCCCTCGGTGCCCTTCCTGGGATCGCAGGAGTGGCCGGCGGTGTCGTTCCCGATGGACGACATCCAGAGCCTGGAGGTGGTACGCGGGCCGAGCGCGGCGCTCTATGGCGCCAACGCCTCGAGCGGCGTGATCAACCTGGTGACCAAGGCGCCGCGAACCAGCCGAGGGGGCCTGGTGCGGGTGACGGCGGGCGAGGTCTCGACGACCAATCTGGATCTCCGCTGGGCCGGCGAGGTGGGCAACGGCTGGTACTTCAAGCTCCTTGGCGGCGTGCGCCAGACCGGTGACTATTCGGTTTCCCGCAACGGCGCGGCAGAGTACTCGAGGCCCTGCGCGAGCGCGGCGGACACCAACTGTCTGCCTCAGGAAGCCGTGCCGCTCAACCCGCTGGACGACGACGACATCTCGTTCTTCACCCTGCGGTTCGACAAGCACTTCGGTCAGGGCCAGGTGCTCACCTTCGAGGGCTCGCAGGCGAGCGTCGAGGGGCCGGTGGTCCAGACCGGCATCGGCCGGGTCCAGCTGAAGGAGCTCGACAAGCCGTACTTCCGGGTCAACTACAACACGCCGCACTGGAACGTCGTCGTTTCCGAGACATCGCGCGATGCGCCCAGGCAGACGGCGCTGAGCTCGGGTGGAAACCTGACGCTCGACACCACCCGCGACGCGGTCGAGGTCCAGACCAACTGGGATCTCGGCGCCAAGGCGCGGCTCGTCGGCGGGCTCTCGGTGGTCGAAGAGGACATCGATACGTTGGACCCGAGGACCGGCCGGCAGACGCTCATGTTCGCCCCGGTCACGAATGAGATGAGCGCGGTCTTCGCCCAGCTCGACTGGGAGCTGAGCGATGACGTCAAGCTGGTGCTGGCGG
Organism: Thermoanaerobaculia bacterium; assembly: GCA_945787575.1. Classification (GTDB taxonomy): domain Bacteria; phylum Acidobacteriota; class Thermoanaerobaculia; order Multivoradales; family JAHEKO01; genus CALZKB01. The sequence continues at coordinate 1,690 of CALZKB010000258.1, forward strand.
GGCGCTCGGACGAGAACGATCTGCATTCGACCCAGTTCTCGCCCAAGGCGGCGCTGGTCTGGGGGATCAACGCGAACAACACCCTGCGTCTGACCTACAACGAGGCGTTCCAGGTGGCCAACTACTCGGAGTTCTTTCTCGAGGCCAACGTCGCGGCGCCGATCACGGCGTTGGCTCCGGTAGAGGCCGGCTTCTGCGCTCCGTTCGGGGTTTCTTGCGGTCTCGACTTCATCCGTGTGCTGGCCCTTGGCAACAAGAGTCTCGAGCTGGAGGAGATCGAGACCGTCGAGGTGGGTTACTCCGGAATCCTCGGTGGCAAGGCGTACCTCACGCTCGACTACTACCAGAGTGAGAGCACCAACTTCATCACCGATCTCATCCCTCAGGTCGGTACCGCCCTCGGACGGACCAACCCCAACTTTGGCGCCTACGCACCGCCGTCCGCCCTGCCCGCCGCGATCCAGAGCGCACTTCTGGCGACTCTTCAGGGGGCGCTCGGCCCGACCTTCTTCGCCCTGTCGAACAACGTGGACGGTGCGCCGATCGTTGCCGCGAGGACCTACGCCAACTTCGGCGACGTCGATACCGAGGGCATCGACCTGGGTCTCAACTACTACGCGACCGACGACTGGACGGTGAGCTTCTCGTACTCGTGGTTCGACTTCGAGATCGCCAACAACCTGCCCGGATTCGCCAACCTTCTGGTGCCGAACACGCCGGAGAGCAAGGCGTCGTTCGGCGTCGCGTACACGGCCGACAAGTGGGACTTCAACCTGAGCGGTCGCTGGGTGGACGACTTCCCCTGGGCGGTCGGTCCCTTCGTCGGTCTGGTCAAGTCGTACACGACCGTCGATCTGGGCTTCAACTACCTGATCGACGATCACTGGAGGTTCGGCGTCAACGTGGCGAACGCCACTGACGATGAGCACTACGAGTCGTTTGGCGGCGATCTGATCGACCGCCGAGCCCTGGGTAACGTCAGCTACAGCTGGTAGCCGGCCCCGTCGATCACGGGTTAGATCAACCGGGGGCGCCGAAGGCGCCGCCGGTCTCTTTTTTGCGCACCCGGCTCTTCGCCCCACCTGGCGTGCACTAGACTCGCCACTCGCAGCTCGTCTCAGGAGGACCGATGACGAAGAGACTCGTTCACGCGACAGTCCTTGGGCTCGCCCTCTTCGCGGTGCAGCTGGCGGCCGAGGAGCCGGTCGTCAACATCGGCGTCGTCGTCGATGGCCCGTGGTTGAACAACGACTGGATCCGCGAGCTGACCTCGACCGAGGTCAAGACGCTCACCGAGGGAGAGTTCGACGTCCGTTTCCCGGACGAGCACTACCTGATCGGAGACGGAACCTATCTAACCGCCCAGGACAACATCCGCCGCTTGCTGGACGATTCCGACGTCGACCTGGTCATCACCTGGGGCCTGATCTCCTCGCACGCGGTTTGTTGCTTCGGCAACCCTCCCAAGCCGGTGATCGCGCCGGTGGTCCTCGACCCGTTGCTCCAGGGCTTGCCGTTCGAGAACGGTCGGAGCGGTGTGCCCAACCTCAACTACGTCACCCTCCCGGATACGCTGGCGCGGCAGCTCCAGCTCTTCCGCGACATCGTCCCCTTCGAGCACGTTGCGATTCTCACCAGCGCCCAGCTCGTCGAGGCCATTCCGGAGATCATGGAGCGCACCTCGAACCTGACGGGATCGGAGCTGGCCTTCGAGTACGTGCCGGTCGGGGTCAGCGCCAAGGAAGCTCTCCAGGCGCTGTCGCCGAGCGTCGACGCGGTCTACGTCTGGCCGCTGTTTCAGTTCAGCCAGGAAGAGTACGGAAAGCTGATCGCGGGGCTGATCGAGCTCGAGTTGCCGAGCTTCTCGGGGTTGGGTGGCGGCGACGTCGAGGCCGGGATGCTGGCCAGCGCCGGGTCTCCCGAGTTCTTCCCCAAGCTGACGCGCCGGATCGCCCTCAATGTGCAGCGCATTCTTCTGGGCGAGGACGCCGGGGACTTACCGGTCGCCTTCAGCGTTCGCGACAACCTCGTGATCAACATGGCGACGGCGCGCGCCATCGATGTGTCGCCGCGTTGGGAGGTGCTGATCGAAGCGGAGCTGCTCCACGCCGAAGACGTCGAGGGCGCCTACGACCTCGACATCGAGAAGGCGGTGCGCGAAGCCGTCGAGGTCAATCTCGACCTGGTGGCGCGGCGAATCTCGCTTGCGGCCGGCGCCGAGGAGGTGGCGATCGCGCGCTCTTCGCTCCGGCCGCAGCTCGACCTCTCGGCGACCGGGCTCCAGGTCGACGAAGACCGCGCGGCCGCGAGCTTCGGCAGCCAGCCCGAGCGTTCGGCCACCGGCTCATTGACCCTCAGCCAGATCCTGTATTCCGACGCGGCTTCGGCCAACGTCGCGATCCAGCGCCGGCTGCAGGAAGGGCGCGAAGCCGATCTCGAGACGCTCGAGCTCGATATCGCGGTCGAGGCGGCCACGACCTATCTCAACCTCATGCGCGCCAAGGCGCTCGAGAGGGTGCAGCGCAACAACGTCGATCGCACCAAGTCGAATCTGGATCTCGCCGAGGTGCGCCGCGACATCGGCGTCGCCTCGGCCGGTGAGGTGCTGCGGTGGGAGAGCGAGGTGGCGACCGCTCGCCAGAGCCTGATCGAGGCCATTGCCGATCGGCGGAGCGCGGAGATCGCGGTCAACCGCCTGCTGCACCGCCGGCTCGAGGCGCCGTTCATCGCCGAAGAGGTCACTCTCGAGACCCGCGGTCTGGGGGCCACGGAGAGTCGCTTCCACTTTTTCGTGGACACGCCGAAGCGCTACCAGCTGATTCGAGATTTCATCGTGGTCGAGGGGCTGTCGAGGTCGCCCGAGCTGACGCAGATCGACGCGGCGATCGAGGCGCAGGCACGTTTGGCGGCCTCGGCCAGGCGGGCTTTCTGGTCGCCGACAGTCGCTATCCAGGGTGGTCTCGACGAGATCTTGTCGAAGAGCGGCGCCGGCTCGCAGGCGGGTGTGCCCGGGCTCGGTCTACCGGTTGCCGACGACACCGGATGGAGCTTCGCCCTCAACGCCTCGCTGCCGCTTTTCGCCGGCGGCCTGCGCTTTGCCGAGCGGTCGCAGGCCGAGCTCGAGCTCAAGAGGCTCCAGCTCGAGCGCTCGGCGGTGGCGGAGCGGCTGGAACAGCGGATCCGCACTGCTCTCGAGCAGGCGCGAAGCTCTTTCATCGGCAT
>CALZKB010000259.1 GCA_945787575.1 Thermoanaerobaculia bacterium
GACTATGATCGCGATCGTCGAGCCGTTGTGGTCGAAGGCGTCCGCGTCGGCTTCGTCGGCGCGATGGCACTCGTAGCAGCCGACGTTGCCGCGATAGTGCTTGGAGCGACCCCACTGTTGATAGATTCCGGCGGTCTGTCGACATGGCGCTCGACACAGAGGAGAGTCTCCTCCGACAGGGTTGTCGGGGTTATCTTGTCGGCGCCTGAGTGCCCTGCGACCAGAAGCAGCAGGACGACCAGCAAGGCGAAACGGGATGAAAGCGTGATCTCACGAACGCTTTTTTCTGCCGGATGGCGGAGTCAACTCGATGACGAGTTTAGCCCCCAACAGCTGTGGCTCGATCGGGTCGAGGTTCCGAACGGACGTGGGTTCTTCCCATGCCAAGCACGTTACTAACGCCAGTGCTATGATGATTGCTCTTTGTCCATTCGGAGGTGGGCCGATGAACAGAGGAATCCAGCTCAGCCATGTGGCCTTCTTGATCGCCCTGGCGATTCCGCTTCTGGCGCAGGCTCCCGTTCAGGAATCCGGTCAGGTGATCGAGGAAGAGCTCGACTCGAGCCGACCTCCCGAACTGCTGCTGGAAGACGAGCAGCCGGAGTCGGACGGACTCGAGCGAACCACCATCGTGCCCTGGAACGTCGAGGTCCTGGGAAGGAACTTCGAAAGCTTCCCCAACCGCGAGGCATCGATCGTTCTCACGGATTGGCTGCTCAACTCCCTGATTAATCTCAACGTCTTCAACGTGGTCAACCGCGACAAGATTCAAGCGGTGTTGTCCGAGCAACAGCTCGGAACGATCAGCAACTCGTCTCTTGCTAGCGCCGGACGGCTGCTGAGCGTGAACTACATCCTGCTCGGAAACTTCAAGAACCTCGGGCAAAACAGCGAGGTGGACTTCAAGCTGCTCGACGTCAACACCACGGCCTATTCCCACAGGATCAACTTCACCATCACCTTCAATCCAGAGATTGAAAGCATGAAGTCCGAGATCGACCGCGTCGTGGCTCGGCTGGCCGCGCGGTTCCCGGTCACGGCCCAGATCGAAGAGATCCTGGATGACAGACGGCTGATCATTGGAGCCGGACACACGGACGGGATCACCGAGGCGATGGAGGCCGAGCTCTGGCGGGTCGGCGAATCCACGGCGGAGAGGACCGGGTACGTGATCGGGACAATGGAGAATCGCGCTGAGATTCGGCTGGAAAGTCCGGCTCCGGGCGTCAACCTTTTCGATTATGTGGTTCAGGTCAAGATCGTGCCGCCGGCGCAGGCGGCGCTCAGCAAGGGTCGGGGCCTGTACGCGGCGGCGCGATACGAGGAGGCTGTCGACATCTTCCGGATCGGGCTGGAGGCGGATCCCGAGGACGGGCTTCTGCATGCGTTTCTCGCTCGCAGTCACTGGAAGTTGGGGTCGTACGAGGCGGCGGTCGAGTCCTTCCGGAGAGCCCTCGTGCTTCGCCCGGATGATGTCGAGTTGCTCGAAGGTGCGGTCGCGGCAATGCTGGAGTCCGGCCACAGTGAAGAGGTCATCGAGACACTCGAGAAAGACGAGCGGATGACCTACTCGGGCGCGCTGGCGCTCGCCTTCGGAATGGCGCACGAGAGCCTCGGGCATCTGGATCGAGCTCGTGACTCCTACAGAGCGGCGCTGAGACAGGAGCCCAACAACACCGCGCCGCATCTGCGCCTGGGCGTGCTGGCCGCCCTGACACGCGACGTTGAAGCCACGTCAAGAGAGCTGGTCATGGCGCAGAAGGGCGTGAGGCAGTCTCTCGAGCTTGATATGGGGATTGGGGCGCTTGCAATCGTCCAGGGCGAGTCGGCGCCGGAGGGCACACTCGAGGTGCTCGCGGACCAGGCCAAGAACGCGAGAGATCTATCGGCGTTGACGACCGCGAGCGAGGTACTGCTTCTCGACCCGGCTCAATGGCAACTCAGCCTCAAACTGGCACAGCAGGCGATTGACATCAGCCCGAGGTATGTGCGCGCGAGCATTGCGGCGGCCCGAGCTCATGCGGCCGGGGCGCAGACGGCTCAGGCCATCTCACAGCTCAACGAGGCGTTGGGCTCATATCCCAACAATGTCGCACTTCTGTTGCTCTCAGGAGACCTGCTCACCGCGGAGGGAGACCTCAACGAAGCGCGATCGCGATATCAGAGGGCGGCGGAGTTGAACCGTGACGACTGGCGGGCCTCCCGTGCCCTTGGAGACCTCTACACCATTCAGCAGGACCCGCTGAAGGCAGCGCGCTCCTACCTCGTAGCTCTGGAGAGGGCGGAGGGCAGCGACACCGCGGATTTGACCGAGCTCTCCTACAAGGTGGGAAGGTCGGCAGCGCTCGCGAAGCAGTTCGATCTGGCCCGCCCCCATCTCGAGAGTTGTGTGGAACGCGCACCCGATCACGTCGACTGCCAGTTCCACCTCGGAGTCTGCTATTTCAACGAAGAGCTCGGGCAGAGCACCGGGGCGGCGATCGAGGCGTTCATGGCGGCAGGCAACATAGCCGAGAGTGCCTACTATCTGGGAGCGCTCCACGAGCGGAGGGCGTCCTTCGATGACGCTCTCGTGTGGTATCGAAGGTGCGCTCGGGACGGCTGCGCTTTCCGGACCGAGAGTGAGAAGCGGCTCGACATTTTGGAAACGCTCACCGGCAGCGTCACCCAGAGCCGAGACGGTAATCCGCCGCAAGTGACTCTGGACATCGGGCGGATCCACGGAATCGCTCACGGCAAGGAGGGTGTCCTCGTGCAGGGCTCGAGCGTGGCCGGGAGGGTAAGGGTGGAGGAAATGCGTGAGGACACCAGCGTCGCTCTGGTTCTGAAGGGGACTCCCCGGGTAGGGCAGACCGTACGGTTCCGCCCGGCCCGGCCTAAGGACCTGACCGTCGAGCCACACCCCAAGAGCGGCGTCGTGGTCCGCTGGAGGCCCAACCGAGAGCCCGAGCTCGATTACTACAATGTTTTCTCGAGTTCCGGTTCGCGGGGTCCGTGGCGGCCGCTGAAGAAGGTGAGACCTCCAAAGCACGAACTGACGGTGAAGTCGATAAAACCCGGCGAAAGGGTTTACTTCAGGCTTGTCGCCGTCAGCGACACGAGGGCGGAGAGCTTGCCGCGAGTAGTCGCGGCCGGCCCGGGCTAAGCCATGGCCTCATCGACCTTCCGGAGCTTCGCTCTCCTGCTCCTCGTTCTGTTCCCGTTGCCAGCAAGGTCGGCCGATGTTGCGCCCGAAGGCGATCCTCGCGTCACCCTCATCGTGGACTACGCCCGCGTCGAGGCCCGGCTGCACGAGGCGCTGAGGCGGCGCTTCACCGACGTCCTGATCCGGCGTTCCCTCGAGCAAGCCCGAGTCTCGCAGGCCGAGGACGGCGGATTCTGGCTGGCGATCGAAGTCTCGACGACGCGCGAGGTTGGGGAGATCTGCCCATACGGGCAGTGCCTGCCGACCTGTCATTTCACGGCGACCGCCGAGGTTTTCCGGCTTCCGGCAGATCTCGAGTTCTCTGCGCTCGGTGAAGGCAGGGCACAGGACTGTGGCAGCGCCAGCGAAAAGGCCGCCACCAGCCTCCTCAATGCCTTGAGCCCGCGTCTGGAGTCCTATTTGATCCACGGCGACCAGCCGGAGAGGGACTATTTGTGGGTCGAGCTGCCGGATATGTGGTCGGAAGACGAGCTCGCCGAACTTCGTAGCGATCTCCTGAAGGTTCCGGGCATCGTCGGCATCGAGCCCGACTGGGACGATCATCTGATCAAACTGGAGGTCTACCTCGAGACCCGCACTCTCGCTGGCCGGATGGACAAGCTCGAGTCGTTCAGGGTCAACCGTTTCGCCGGGCGAAGGGTCACGCTGGGAGCGCTACGGCCCGAGCCCCTCCGGCCGGCAGAGGAACCACCAGGGAGCAAGAGCCAGGGGCCGATCGAACCGCCGTTCCAGTTGCCTTCTTCGCTGGCCGAGGACATCCCGAGCCTGCCGTTCAGCGGTGGCCGAAAATGGGCGCTCGTGATCGGTGTCTCGAGCTTCGAGGACGAGTCGATCTCCGGTCTCAGCTATCCGGCCAGGGACGCCGAGGCTTTCGCGGAAGTTCTGGCCCATCGGGAGATCGGGCGCTTCTCATCGAACGATGTGGTGGTGCTGCTGGACGGTCACGCCACCACCCGACGGATCAAGATGGAACTCGACTATCTAGCCCGACAGACGCAGCCGGAGGACCTGTTCCTCTTCTTCATCAGCACCCACGCGGTGCCCGGGGCGTTTGACACCGCGGGCGACGCCTATTTGGTCACCCACGACACCGAAAAGGCCGGTCTCTACGCCACGGGCTTACCCATGCGAGAACTGGTCGACGCCCTGACGCATCGGATTCGGGCTCGAACGGTGGTCGGTATTCTGGACGCCTGTCACACCGGCCAGATCGTGGAACGAACCCAAGACACGTTCGAGGAGGTAAGGGACATTGCGCAAGGGCCCTCGCCACCCGCGTCCCGACTTTCGTGGGAACGGGAGTGGACCGAGCTTTCGGCCAAGTCCGTCGGTATGGGGCCGGTTTCCGAAAGCCTGCCGTCAGACCAGCAGCCGAAGCGAATCGTCTTCATCAGCTCGAGCGACGGCTATCAGCCCTCGTGGGAGTCGGAAGAGCTGGGCCACGGCTTCTTCACCTACTTCTTGATGGAGGCTCTGCGTCAGTCGCAGGGCGGTCTGACCCTGAAGTCGCTCTATGACGTCCTCAAGGTCGAGGTGCGCCGCGCCGTTCTGGTCGAGAAGGGCAAGCTCCAGGAGCCGCAGATGTTTTTCACTGAGGACGCCGATTTCCCGATCGGCTATGAGACCCAGCCCGAGTAGGGCAGGTCTAGGGACACTCGACCGTCAGGCTGACGTCGACCTTTTCCTTTAG
>CALZKB010000260.1 GCA_945787575.1 Thermoanaerobaculia bacterium
AGATCCGAACCGACCTCACCTATGGAGTCGGGATCGGCGACAAGCAGACGGTGGACCGCGTACTGGCCGACGCACACGGAAGCCCGGTTGCCAAATCGCTTCTTCTGCAGTCGCTTCTGGCCGCCGTAGGTGTCGACTCAGATCTCATTTGGGTCGCCGATCGAAACCTCGGGCGGGTTGATCTGAGCGTCGCCAATCCTTGGTGGTTCGACGGCGGGCTGGTTCGCATCGAAGTCGACCGCGAAACGACATATCTCGATCCGGTCGACCGGAGCGCCGGTTTCGGACAGCTTCCTCCGTACTATGAGGGCACGAAGGCCTTGGTCTTCCATCGCTCGAAGCCGGAGATCATCGAACTGCCCATCGCGCCGGCTGCAGAGAACCTCAGACGCGCCTCGCTCGATCTCTCGGTCGATTCCGATGGTCGGGTCGGCGGACGAGGCAGCCTGGAGCTGGAGGGTCATCAGGCCTGGAGGTATGTGCGACTAGGCGAAGACGCCGCCGCCACGGAAGACGCCTGGCGCGAGTATCTGGAGGAGCAGTTTTCGGGTTACGACGTTGCCGTCATCGAGGTCGACGAAGACCTCCGCGAGCAGCACGTTCGCATCGGCTGGTCGCTGCGCCAGCGCGACGAGGAAGTGTTGGGAGACGAAGTGTCGGTCTATCTATCGAGGCCCCTGGGCCCCGCTGCACATCCCTTTAGCCTGCCGGCCAGGCAGCGGCGAACGCCCGTGCAGATGCTCTACGGAAGACTCGACCGGCTCACCGCGACCCTTTCCTGGCCCGAGGGTTGGGAGCTACGAGCAGCGCCGCCCGACGCCAGCCACACCGGCACGGCTGGGACGGTCGAAGTCCACACGGAGACCGCGGAGACGGCAAGGCGACTGGAGTTCAAGCGCCGCTTCGAGCTCAGCGACCGCGAGTTCGGTGGCAACGACGGCTACACGGCCTTGCGAGACCTCTACGATCGAGCGTCGAAGGTCGACGCCCGTCCCGTCGTGCTGCTCCGGGAGTAACCGGCGAGTGATCTCTGTACTACGGGTCTTGGGCTTGATACTCGTCGCAGTGCTCGGGACGACCCTCGACGCCGGCGCGGCCCTGGTACTGAGCAAGGAAGTCGCGATCGAGGTCACCGATTCCGGTCTCCTCCACGAGCGCACCAAGATTCGTGTGCGACTCGAAAGCCCTACCGATCTGGAAGCGTGGTCACACTACTCGGTGTGGCTCGACTCCAATCGCCGGCTCGGCTCTTTCGAAGCCGCGACAATAGCGGCGGACGGACGGCGCCGCCGAGTGGGGCGCAAGTCGCAAGATCGCGTCGAGCACTCCGGGGACGCCACCGCCAGCTCCCAGTACTTTCACGTGGTCGAGTTCCCGGGGCTGGGCCTGGACACCGTCCTCGAGGTCGCCCACGAGGTCGAGATCGAACCGTACTTCCCTTCGAGCCAGATGGTACTGCTCGGCGACGACCCGATCTCGGATCTACTGGTTACGATCACAGGCGGCGTCAGATGGCGCCTCGACGGACCCGGGAAAGGGTTACAGGTCGAGGATCTTCCCGACGGCGTCCGGATTCGCGGTCGAGATCTGGAGGCCGTGGATCCACCTGAGCTCGCGGCCGGGGGTGCCGCCAGCGAGCCGGTGCTCCGATGGTCCTGGGACCCTAACGGCAGCTGGCGAGCGGTGAGCGACTGGTACGACAGGCTACTGGAGAGTCTGCCGACGGGAACGCCAGAGGTTCGGCGGCTTGCGGCGTCGCTGACCTCTGATGCTCAGACGCCGCGCCAACGTCTGGAAGCGCTCGTCGAGCACCTGCGGCGCAAGGTGCGTTACGTCGCCGTCGAGGTCGGCATTGGCGGCTACCGCCCATCGGCTCCTGGGGAGGTACTCGCTCGCAAGTGGGGCGACTGCAAGGACAAGGGCCTCTTGCTGGTCGCGCTGCTCAAAGAGGCCGGAATCGAAGCCTACCCCGCTCTGGTGTTGCTCGATCGCTCCAGGCGAATCGAGCCAGCCTTCCCTTCGCCGATCCAGTTCAATCACCTGATCGTCGCGGTTCCCAGTTCAATCACCTGATCGTCGCGGTTCCCGCGAGTGAGGTCGCAACCGATGAGGACGATCCGGTCGGAGGAGGCTACCTGTTCATCGACCCCACTCAGTCGCGTGGAACCGCCGGCTGGCTTCATCCCGCCGTTCAGGACCAAGACGCCCTGGTGGTGACCGGCGAAGGAGGTGGTCTGGTTCGCACCCCGCTTCGCCCGGGGCACGAGAGCGTCGAGCTCACGGCGAATATCGAGGTCTCACCCGACGGCGACGGCGCCGGCCGGGCCACGATCGCGCTCACGGGAACGTACGGAGCCCACTTGCTGGATCAGATCGAGAGCGAGCCCACCCAGGTCGCCGGTGAGCAGGTGATGGCGATCTTCAAGAGCTTGCTCCCCGGGGCGCGCCTCGAGGATGTCAGTTGGGCAAAGCGTTCGGGCACGGTGCCTGCGGTGCTGATGTCCACGGCTCTCGAAGTCGACAGCTTCGTTCAAGGAGATGCGGCCCGAGCATCGCTTCGGCTGCCCGGCCTGAGGTCGGCTCCCAAGCCTCGACTTCTGGACGGGGTCGACTCGGCGGTCGCGTACGGAGCTCGGGTCCGGCAAGCAAAGTGGCGCTTGAAGTTTCCTCGAGGGTGGTGTCTTCCAAGAAACGTCCAGCTCCGGATCGGCAATGCCGCCGGCGGCTTTCTCCAGACCGTCAAGAACGACGGCAGCGGCGCCGTGCAGATCGAGCGGCACGGCGAGGTGAACAGCAGATGGTTCGAGAACGATCGACTGGACGCCTTGCGGGAGCTAGCCGTCGCCGAGCACCGGGCTCTCCAACGACGAATCCGCCTCGAATGCGGTGACTGAGATCGTGGGGCTTTCTTCGGCTCGCGCGACACCTTGCGGCTAGGCGCCCCGCCCGGCGCCGCACCAGACGGCACGGTTCGTCCGACGAGAAGCCAGGAGAGCCACCTGGCGCTCGCCGCTCAGGACAGCTCGACGCCGCAGTACTTGCAATAGCGGGCGTCGATCGCGTGGCCCTCCCCGCCGCACTCGGTGCAGGACTGGGTGTGGGTGGCCGACCTGAGACTCGAGGCGATCTCGACCGACACGATCCCGGTCGGCACGGCGATGATGCCGTAGCCCAGGATCATCACCACCGAGGCCAGGAGCTTGCCGGTCGCGGTCTGCGGGGACAGATCGCCGTAACCGACCGTGGTCATGGTGACGATCGCCCAGTAGACCGCCTGAGGGATGCTGGTGAAGCCGCTCTCCGGCCCCTCGATCAGGTACATCGCCGCGCCGACGATCAGGACGACGGTCAGCACCGCGCCGAGGAAGACCACGATCTTCCGGCTCGACGCGCGCAGCGCCGCGTAGAGCAGGTGGGCCTCGCCCAGGAAATGGGCGAGCTTCAAGACGCGAAACACCCGCAAGAGCCGCAGCGCCCGGATGACGAGCAAGGACTGGCTGCCCGCGATGACGAAGCTCAGGTAGGTGGGCAGGATCGCCAGCAGATCGACGATGCCGAAGAAGCTCACCGCGTAGCGCATTGGCCGCCCCACCGAGAGCAGGCGCAGGACGTACTCGATCGTGAAGAGGATGGTGAAGAACCACTCGATGGCGCGCAGCTCGGCGCCGTACTGGGCGCGGATCTCGCCGACGCTCTCGAGCAGGACCGCCGCGACGCTCAGGAGGATCGCCAGCAGCAGGGCGACGTCGAAGGTCTTGCCGACCGGTGTGTCGGCCTCGAAGATGACCTCGTGCATCCGGTGGCGCCAGCTGTCATGCCCCGGCTTTTCGCTCATGCCGGTCGAGACTGTACCGTACTCTCAGCAGGCTGCGGCCGAGTGGCAACCTCCGCCCGCTTCTCTGACCGACGTGATCCGAACTTGCCAGGAGAAGGAACTTTGTCGCGAGCGGCGCGCAAGCCATTGCGACCGGGCCGGACAGACCATCAGCCGGGACTCCGGCGCCTTTCGGGGGCTCCCGAGACCGCCGCTCGGGTTTGTATGCGGTCGCCTGTTTTGAGACTCTCGACCGAATGAAAGCAGCGGGGGCTCCCAACGAGGAGCGTCTCTTCGGCTGGCTGGGGATCTCGGTCGCCTGGTTCCTGTGGGGCCTGGTGAATACCGCTCGCCTGCGGGCGCAGGTCCCCGACATCGGCTGGCACAAAGCCGCCTGGTACGGCATGCCGGACGCGCTGGTCTGGGCGCTGCTGACTCCCCTCGTCGTTTTGTTCGTACGCTGGACAGACGCTTCGGGACGGAGCCTGCGGCGGACGGTGCCGCTCCATCTGGGCGCCGCGGTCGTCGTAGCGTTCCTGCACTCGGTCGCGGACGCGGGCATCGCGGCACTGCGCAATCTCGCGGGCGGGCACGCACCGTCCTACGGCGCGATCTTCCAGAAGGTGCTGACCCACACCTTTCAGCTCAACCTCCTCATGTACTTCCTGGTCGCCGGACTCGCCTACTACGTCTGCTACTCGCGGCGTTTGGCGGAGCGGGATCGCCGAACCGCCGAGCTGCGGACCCAGCTCACCGAAGCACAGCTCAAGAGCCTGCAGACCCAGCTGCGCCCGCATTTCCTGTTCAACGCCCTCCACACGGTTTCCTCGCTGATGGGAACCGATCCCACTCGCGGCCAGCGGGTCATCCGCCAGCTCGGCGACCTGTTGCGTGCGAGCTTGAAGACGCGAGATGCGCAGACGGTGCCGCTGGCCGAAGAGCTGGCCCTGGTGCGTGCCTACCTCGAGGTCGAGAAAGCCCGTTTCGGTGATCGTCTGAGAATCGACATCGACGTGGAAGACGCCGTTGCAGAAATGCAAGTACCCGCACTTCTGCTGCAGCCGGTGGTCGAGAACGCGGTGCGCCACGGCATCTCGCGCAACGCGGCTGGCGGGAGGATCTCCATCCGGGCCCGGCGCCACGGCAACACCCTGAGATTGGAAGTCGAAGACGACGGCCCCGGCCTCGAGCAGCCCGCCCCGACCGACTCCGCGGGTGTCGGCTTGACCAACACCACCGAGCGTCTGACTGCGCTCTACGGCGAATCCGGCAGCCTCTCGATGCAAGCGGTCGAGCCTCGTGGTGTCCTCGTGACCCTCGAGCTGCCCTGCGGCGAGGAGGCCGCGGCATGAGCAAGGAGAGCATCCGGGCGCTCATCGTCGACGATGAGCCGGCTGCGCGCTCGCTGTTGCGCAAGATGCTGCTGGCCGAGACCGGTATCACCGTCGCGGGCGAATGCCGTGACGGCGACGAGGCCGTGCGCTGGCTGGAAGAGAACGACGCGGACCTCGTCTTCCTCGACATTCAAATGCCTCAGCTCGACGGCTTCCAGGTCATGGCGCAAACCGACCCCGAGGACCTTCCACCGGTAGTTTTCGTGACCGCCTATGACGAGTTCGCGGTCCAGGCCTTCAACGTCCAGGCCTGGGACTACCTGCTCAAGCCCTTCGACGCGGAACGCCTCCGTGAGACCCTGGCTCGCGTGCGCCGGCGGTTGGGCGAAAGAGATCGCTCGCCGATCCCCGAGCGCCTGTCGGGCTTTCTGCGCGAGCTCGCGCAGTCCCCGCCGGTCGAGCGCCTGGCGGTGCGCAAAGGGCGAGCGCGCGTCACGATCCGAGTCGAGGACGTGCGCTGGATCGAGGCCGACTCGAACTACGTTCGCCTGCATCTGCCGGAGGCGACCTATCTGGCTCGCACCTCTCTCTCGGCGCTCGAGAACAAGCTGGATCGCCGTCGATTCGTACGCATTCACCGCTCGGCCATCGTCAACGTCGATCGCATTTGCAAGATGGAGTCCACCGGGCACGGCGACATGCTGCTGACCCTCGACAACGGCAAGCAGCTCAATTTGAGCCGGCGCTACCGCGCGAGGCTCGAGCGCGTGATCGAACCGCTGGCGTAGCGGGCGCGATCTGCTGGGACGCCTCCACGGTCTCCACCAACGCTCGGGCACCGGCGAAGTCCGGTTCGATAGTGAGCGCTTCGCGCAGGGCCTTGACGGCGCGGTCTCGATCGCCGTCGGTTCTGCTGAGCAGGGCGCGCCCGTACCAGGCCCTTACGATCGCAGGCCCCCAGTCGGGCTCGGCGGCGCCGCCTGAGGCGCCGCTCTCGGCCAGGAGCTCGAGGGCGCGACGCAGCAGAATGATTCCCTGCTCCTGATCGCCGCCGTACTCCTCGGGCGAGTAGAAGAAGTCGAGTCCCTGAATCGCCAATACACGCGGATTCTCGGGGGCAAGTCGCAGCGCCGTCGCCAGGTGCTCGTCGCCCAGCGGGCCGACGACCGCCGCGCGCCCGGGGTCCAGCCGGTAGTAGGTCGGATAGACACGCGCCAGAAGAGCATGCGCCTCGGCGAAGGACGGTTCCGTGGCCACCGCCGACTTGAGATGCTCCTCGGCCTCGCGCAGCAGCGCAAGCGACTCGCCGCGTTCCCCGAGAAAGGCCTGTTGAAACGCCGCAAAGCCGATGTAGTAGTGCGCCAGGTGTCGAAGCGGATCCTCCTTCAGCCAGCGCTCGAACCTCGTACCTGCCTCGGCAAGGCCCGGAGCATCGGATCGATAGTAGGCACTCATCAGGCCCCGTTTCGCCGCCAGGAACTCCTCCGGAGCCGCGACGCTCGGCGCACGCGCTTGGGATGCGCCAGGCAGCGGCTCGGCTTCCTGCGATCGACTCAGGTCCAGCGCGATCACTCGCTCCAGGTTGCGCGCGTAGAGGTTCGCGCCGAGAAGAGTCGGCGCCGTCCACGACCTGCCTTCGAGAATCTGGGCCTCGGCGTGAGTGGTGGGTCCGTCGCGGTCCATGGATACAAGGGCGAGCTTGCCGTAGCGATCGAGCAACAGGTAGCGATCCCCGGTTCGCACAAGATTCGCCCG
>CALZKB010000261.1 GCA_945787575.1 Thermoanaerobaculia bacterium
CCTTCCGCCCCTGGGGCGGGATGGGTGCCACCCAAAAAGTCAGGCGGCTTGGCCGGGTGCCAGGGCGGTCTCGGGCCAGCGGTTCAGGGCGCCGCCCGGCCGCCGGCCAGGCGCTCTCCGAGGCACCGCTGAAAAAAGTTTGAAGATTGAGCGAAGATTCGGCGGCCGAGCTCCGTCTATATACAGGTAGAGGGCGACGAAATCGCCTTCCGCCCCCCGCAGACGCGCCCTGGCGCTCTGCTCGGGTGGGGTCTGCGCCGACGCCGTCGGCGCGACAGGGAACGGACGAAGATGAGCCGCAAGCTACGCCACATCCGCGACGGCGGTGCCCCCGTCGAGGTCACCTGCCGCACGATCAACAGCCTCTTCCTGCTGCGGCCGTGCGGGCTGCTCAACGCGATCATCGTGGGGGCGCTGGCTCGAGCCAAGTCCCTCCATCCGGTCGAGCTTTCGGCCTTCGCCTTCGCGTCCAATCATTTCCACCTCCTTTGCTGGGTCGAGACCGTCAAGGATCTCGCCCGCTTCATGAACCACTTCAACTCGAAGCTGGCTCGCGAGATTGCCCGTCTTCGCGGCTGGCACGACAAGATCTGGTCGCGCCGCTACCAGGCGATCGAGATCTCGGACGAGCCTCGAGCTCAGGAAGGGAGGCTCCGGTACGTCTTGAGCCACGGGGTCAAGGAATTCCTGGTGGAGAGGCCCGACCAGTGGCCCGGCGTCCACGCCGCCTCGCCCCTGGTCGGCGGCGAGCCCCTCGAGGGGTGGTGGTTTGACCGCACCAAGGAGTACGCGGCACGGCGGCGGGGCAAGGAGCCGGATCTCTTCGAGTTCGCCACCTGCGAGGTCCTGGAGCTCGATCTCCTCCCGTGCTGGCGAGGCCTGTCGGCGGAGGAGAGACGCGAGCACGCGGCGTCGATGATCGACGCCATCGTCGCCGAGGCGGCGGCCGACCGACACGCCCGCGGCATCGAGGTTCTCGGTGCCACGGGCGTTCTCGAGCAGGATCCCTTTGGACGGCCCGAGAAGTCGAAGAAGTCGCCGGCGCCCCACTTCCACGCCGCCTCGAAGAAGGCCTTCATGGACCTCAAGGCCGCGTACTCGGAATTCTACGCGGAGTACCGCGAGGCGGCGGAGAAGCTCAAGGCAGGTGAGCGCCTGGTCGAGTTTCCCGTGACGGCGGTTCTTTGAAACCGCCGTATTCTGGTTGGGGACCGCGGTTTTCTTCTTATCTGAGGTGAGATCCACAGCTGGAATCATCGCCGCGCGCGCGTGCGCGTGGGGGGGTCGGCCCGCAGGTGCGCTGTGTCCTGGAATGAGAGAGAATCCGGTAAAACAACGAGGGACGGCTGTGCTTCTTCACCCACTGCCGTCCCCCGTACCAGGCCTGGGGATCGCTCCCCTGGCGGATCCAGTATCCAGGGTTTCGGCGAGGAAGTCCAGGCCACCAGGTCATGGACTCTCTGCCTCTGCGCCCCGACTGCCGCCGCTTTGTGTGTGACCTTTGTGACTGGGTGGTCTACATCTGCTCTTGGTGTGACCGCGGGCACCGGTACTGCTCGGATCGCTGTCGTCGTCAGGCTCGACGTCGGAGCCAGCGTGAGGCGAATCGGCGCTACCAGCAGAGTCGCCGCGGGCGTCGCCTTCACGCCCGGTGTCAGGCCGTTTACCGTCAGCGGCTCTCGGCGAAGAAAGTGACGGATCATAGTTGCCGCACCGCGCCTCGCTCTGCGAGCGTGGAGTCATGCGATACGCCCGTCGCCAAGACGACCCGTTCGAGCTCGTCGTGCTGCGTTGCCTCGTTGCGCTCTGGGAGTCGGCGTGGTGCGGCGACGCCCATCGCCTGCTGCGCGTGCGGTCACCTCTGCGAGCCGTTGGTCCGCGGCGACTTCCTGCGTTGCCGCCGTCCTCGCGGCTTGACTACGCCGTCGCCGGGGGTGGGCGATGATCTCTGCCCAGCTGGCGGCCGAGATCCGCCGCCTGTACACCGTCGAGGGCTGGCGTAAGCACACCATTGCCCGCCATCTCGGCATCCACCACAGCACCGTTGGGCGCGCTCTGGACCGGGCAGGACTCTTGCCCCCGGATGAACCGCGCCGTCGTCGCTCGATGCTGGATCCCTACGTGGCGTTCATCCGCGAGAGCTTCGAGCGCTACCCCGATCTGCCGGCCGCCGAGCTTTACGAGATGGCGCGGCGCCGTGGCTATCCTGGCGGGCCGGACCACTTCCGGCATCGCATCGCCACGCTGGGGCTGCGACCGCGCAAGGCCCCGGAGGCGTTTCTCCAGCTGCGTACGCTGCCGGGCGAGCAGGCCCAGGTCGACTGGGCCTACTTCGGCGATCGTCCCGTCGAGGGCGGTCGGCGGCGGCTGTGGGCCTTCGTGATGGTGCTCAGCTACAGCAGGCTCTTTTATCTGCGCTTCTTCTACGACGCGCGCATGCCCAGCTTCCTGACCGGTCATGTGGAGGCGTTTGCGTTCTTCGGTGGGGTGGGCCGCACACTGCTCTATGACAACCTCAAGAGCGCCGTGCTCGAGCGCCGCGGCACCGCGATCCGTTTCCACCCCCGGCTGCTCGAGCTCGCCGATTATTACGGCTTTGATCCCCGGCCCGTGGCGCCGGGGCGAGGCAACGAGAAGGGCCGCGTCGAGCGAGCCATTCGCTACCTGCGGACCTCATTCTTTCCGCTGCGCCGGACCTGGAGTCTGGAAGCTCTCAATCGCGACGCTCTGGACTGGTGCCGGGGCCGGGCCTCGCAGCGCTGCTGGCCCCAAGACCGCCGCCGCAGCGTCGGCAAGGCGTATCGCGAGGAGCGCGCTCATCTACTGCCGCTCCCGGCCGAGCCCTTCCCGTGCCATGAGCGCCTGGTGGCGCATCTGCGCCGCTCCCCCTATGTGCGCTTCGATGCCAATCGCTACTCGGTGCCCCACGATCGGATCCAGCGCTCGCTCACCATCCTCGCCGACCTCGAGCGCCTGCGGATCTTCGACCGCCAGGAGCTCATCGCCGAGCACACCCGCTGCTGGGACAAGGACCAGGTCATCGAAGATTCCGAGCATCTCGAGGATCTGTGGGAGTCCAAAAAGAAGGCCCGCGTCCATCGCGGTCAGGACCGACTCCTGCGAGCCGTCCCCCGGGCCGAGGAGCTTCTGGGCGCCCTCGCCCGGCGCCAGCGACATCTGGCCACCGCGGTCGCGCGGCTCCTGCGCCTGCTCGAGGCGTTTGGAGCCGCGGAGCTGCAAGCAGCGGTGGCCGAGGCGCTCGACAAGGGCTCTCCCCATCCCGAGACCGTGCGCCTGGTCCTCGATCGCCGGCGCCGACAGCGTCAGGCCAAGCCGCCGATTGCCATCGAGCTGCCCGATGACCCCAGGATCAAGAACCTCGTCGTGAAGCCTCATCGGCTCGCCGACTATGACCCCCCGGAGGAAGAGTCGTGAACGATCTGCGCCAACGAGCCCAGGATCTCAAGCTCTACGGCCTGCTCGCCCACTGGCAAGACATCGCCGCCGAGCCCTGGGTCGCAGAGCTCCTCGACTGGGAAGAGAAGGAGCGCTCCCAGCGCGGCCTCGAACGCCGCCTGCGACGCGCTCGCCTCGGCTCCTTCAAGCCGCTGGCCGACTTCGACTGGGCCTGGCCCAAGAAGATTGATCGCGCGCAGATCGAAGACCTCTTCCGACTCGAGTGGCTCGCCTCGGCGAACAACATCGTCCTCGTCGGTCCCAACGGCATAGGCAAGACCCTGATCGCCAAGAACCTCGCTCATCAGGCCGTCCTCGCCGGCGCCACGGCCCGTTTCCTCACCGCTTCAGAGCTGATCAACTCGCTGGCCGAGCTCGACTCTTCTACCGGACTCCAGCGTAAGCTCACCCTCTACGCGCGGCCGCAGCTGCTCGTCCTCGATGAGCTCGGCTACCTCTCCTATGACACCCGGCACGCCGATCTTCTCTTCGAGGTCGTCTCACGACGCTACGAACGACGCCCCACTATCGTCACCACCAACAAGCCCTTTGCCGAATGGGGCGAGGTCTTTCCCAACGCCACCTGCGTCGTCACTATTGTCGACCGCCTCGTCCATCGCTGCGAGGTCGTCACACTGGAGGGCGACTCCTACCGCTTGAAGGAATCCAAGGAAGCCGCGCGGCGACGCGCCCAGAAACGGGCGGCACGCCGAAAACGCAAGACGACACGCTCGTGAAACGCACCGAATACCTCGCCGAAGTCATCCGACTCTATCTCCGCGCCCCGGACACCCCAGCCAAGGCGCGACGTCGCGACTGGGCCATCGCCACGACCCTGTACCAGCGGGGAATCCCGCTCCGTACCGTGGCTCACGCCATTCACCTCGCCGCCTTGAGGCGCCACCTCCGCGATCCCCGATACGGGCCCCTCGAGCCCATCCACTCTCTCGCCTACTACCGCACTGTCATCGATCAGATGGATCTTGTAGCCCTCGACCCGACCTATGTCGACTACGTCGCCTGGCGGTACAAAATCCAATTCGCCAATCAAAGCAGTCCAAAGCGCGGCTAAAGAGCCAGAATACGGCGGTTGCCGAAAGCCGTTAACAAGCGGATGCGGGAGGCGTGGAAGGAAGTGATGGCGGCGTTTCGGATCGCCTCGGCGAGGCTGCGGGCGGGGGAGATGGAGGTCGAATTCCCGGAGGGCACGTTCCCACCCGGGCTCCCCTTCATCCCCTTCGCAGAAACGATGACCGTGGAGGCCAGGGGGCAGCCGGCCAGAGGCCGGGCGACCGAGCTCTGCCGGGAGAGCGAGGCTGCCGCGTCCCAGGAGAACCTTTGACATCCGGTATCCGTCGAGCTCTGAGCTCGGCTCGGGAAGGGTG
>CALZKB010000262.1 GCA_945787575.1 Thermoanaerobaculia bacterium
CCTACCGCCTGGGAGTGAAGATTTATGAGAGTGGATTTCGGCCCACATTCATCGTTGCGGTGTGGCGCGGTGGCACCTCGATCGGGATCGCTGTCCAGGAATGCCTACAATACCTGGGTGTCAAGACCGATCACATCGCGATCCGCACCTCCTACCGGGGGATGACCAGCTACAAGGCGATGCTCGAGAACGCCGCGGCAATCCGCGTCCACGGCACGCGCTATCTGCTCGAGAACCTCAACGCTGATGACGGTTTGTTGATCGTCGACGACGTCTACAGCTCCGGGCTCAACGTCAAGGCGGTGATCGATCGGCTGTCTCATCGCACCAAGCGCAACATGCCGCGGGACGTGCGGGTCGCGGTCCCCTGGGTTCGACCGTCCAGCAACCGGACCGACCGGGTGCCCGACTACTATCTGCACGAGACCGATCAATGGCTGGTCCTTCCCTGGGAGCTCAACGGCCTGACCCGGGAAGAGATCGATCGACACAAGTCGTACCTGACCCCGATCTTCGAGAAGGTGAGCCAATAGGAGCTTCCGTCACGGAGGAGACATGACTCGAACACGGACTCACGGCTCTGCCTTGCTCTTGATCGGCTCGCTTCTTGCCGTGGGACTTGGAGGAGCGTCTATTGCGGTGGCCCACGAGCCCTTGGTCATCTTTCTCGTGCGCCACGCGGAGAAAAGCGATGCAAGCTCCGACCCGGAGCTTTCGGCCGCCGGTCGTATGCGCGCCGCGGGGCTTGCCGGCCTGCTTCGCGACAGCAGCATCCAACATGTGCACAGCAGTGACTTCATCCGCACGAGGGATACGGCGGCCCCGGTCGCCAGCGCGTTGGGAGTGGAGGTGGATCTCTACGACCCGCGGAATCTGCCCGCTCTGGTAGAGCAGCTTCGCCAGGCCGGAGGCCGGCATCTGGTCGTGGGCCACAGCAACACCACGCCGGAGGTGGTCGAGCTGCTGGGAGGCGAGCCCGGAACGGAGATCGACGAGCCCGGCGAATACGACCGTTTGTATGTCGTCACCATCGGCTTACATGGCGAGGCGAACACCGTGCTGATGCGCTACGGGGAGCCGTTCGCCGGGCCGGGGGACTAGTGCTGTACAGCTTCCGACGATCCAGAACGAGGCTACGACAGCCCAAGAAACAGCTTGAGCCCATCGTCGACGACCTCGAGCTCTTCGGCCGCAATCCTGCCGAAGACCTTGAGGACGCGTCGTTTGTCGACGGTGCGGACCTGATCCAGCAAGGCGACGGATCGTTTGCGCAAGCCACTGGAGCCCGGAGCTAGTGCCGGATAGAGGGCGCCCCGCCCGGTTCTTCCAGTGAGGGGAACCACGCAGAGCAGCGGATAGCGCTGGTCCTCCGTGACGTCGGAATCACTGACGATGATGCACGGCTGCACCCCTCGTTGCTCGTGCCCGAGCGTTGGGTCGAGGCTGACCAGGACCACCGTGCCCCGCTCGAGCTTCACTCGTCTGCCTCGACCCAGCCCAAGCCAGGGGTCCATCGGACCGAGCTGCCGGCCTCTCGATCGAGCAGATCATCTTCGTGCTCGGCGTCCTCCCAGTCACCCCACTCGCTCATGCCGACCTCTGCGACCTCTTCACTTTGTGGATGGGGGTGCTCGATCGACGTCAGAAGCTCCTGTCGTCGCCGGTTCTCGAGCTCGTGCTCGACGGCCTCGAGGATGAACCGGCTCCGGTTCCGCTCCCGTCGATCGATGTCGGTCACGAGATTGTCGGGCAGGGTGACTGTGATTCTCGCTTTTGGCATGACAGTATGATCATACTATATTTCATACTCCGGCCAAGGTTGAGTTCGGCAGCTCCGGCGGGAGCTTCAGCTGCGACAGCCCCAGCGAAGCGGCGACCCTGTAGAATCACGGCCTCTCCATGTGCGGCATCTTTGGCATCGAAAACCACGCCGACGCGGCCAATTACACTTATCTGGGGCTCTACGCGCTGCAGCACCGGGGCCAGGAAAGCGCCGGGTTGGTTTCGGCCGACAACGGGCGCTTTCATCTGGAACGCGGTATGGGCCAGGTGGCGGAGATCTTCCGTGCCCGCGTTCTCGAGCGGCTTCCGGGAAGGCAGGCGATCGGTCACACTCGCTACTCGACCTCGGGCACCAGCGTGCTCTCGAACGCGCAGCCCATCGTGGTCAAGACATCGATGGGTCCGCTGGCGTTGGTCCACAACGGCAATCTCGTCAATGCGGTGGAGATTCGCCGCAAGCTCGAGGCCGACGGGTCGATCTTCCAGACCACCAGCGACAGCGAAGTAATCCTGCACCTGATGGCGCGCAACCCGCGCGCCGACGTGGTGGAGTCGCTGATGGAAGCGCTCGACCAGGTCCGTGGCGCCTACTCGATCCTCTTGCTGACCGCCGATGGTCTGATTGCGGCCCGCGACCCGCACGGCTTTCGGCCGCTGGTGTTCGGTGATTGCCAGGGAGCGCTCTGTTTTGCCTCGGAAAGCTGCGCCTTCGACCTGCTCGGGGCCGAGCCGCTGCGCGAGCTCGAGCTCGGCGAGGTCGCCGTGGCTCGCGGCGGCACTCTCGAGTCTTACCGTCGGCCGACCGGCTCGCCGCCGGCGCGTTGCGCCTTCGAGCAGGTTTACTTCGCCCGTCCCGACAGCAAAGTCTTTGGTGACGGCGTCTCCGACGCCCGGCTCAAGATGGGCGCGGCTCTGGCGCGCGAGGCGCCGGGCGACGCCGACATCGTCGTACCGGTGCCGGATAGCGGGTTGTTCGCCGCCCTGGGCTACAGTCGCGAATCCGGTCTGCCGCTGGAGTTCGGTCTGATCCGCAACCACTACGTCGGCCGCACCTTTATCGAGCCCAAACAGGCGATCCGCCATTTTGGGGTCAAGGTCAAGCTCAATCCGGTGCGTCACCTCATCTCGGGACGGCGGGTGGTGCTGGTCGACGACTCGATCGTACGCGGCACGACCTCGCCCAAGATCGTCAGGATGGTGCGCGAGGCGGGTGCGGCAGAGGTGCACCTGCGGATCTCCTGCCCCCCGACCCGCTGGCCGTGCCACTACGGGATCGACATGCCGACACGTGAGGAGCTGATCGCCTCTGAGAACGAGGTCGAGCAGATCCGGGAGCTCACCGGCGCCGACAGCCTGGCCTATCTGTCGATCCAGGGCATGCTGGCCGGTCTCTCGGGGCCGGCGGAGAGCTACTGCACCGCCTGCTGGAGTGGTGACTACCGGGTCGAGATTTCCGAGGAGGATCGCCGTCAGCAGCAGCTGTTCCCCATCCGGCTGGAGGAGGGCGGGGAGTGAGATCGTGGCGCCTGCCGAGAGCGGTGATGGTTCTGTCCGTCTTCGCTTTGCTTTCGGCCTGCACCGGCGGCTCGGCACCGACGTCGATCGTGATGATCACCATCGATACTCTGCGTGCCGACCGCATGGGCTCCTACGGCTACTTCCGGGACACCTCTCCGCAGCTCGACCGCTTTGGCGCCGAGAACCTGTTTTTCACCCACGCGGTGACCACGATGGCGACGACGCTACCGGCGCACGTGTCTCTGTTCTCGTCGCGCTTTCCGCTTCAGACCGGGGTGACGGCGAACGGTAAGCGGTTGAAGCGTCAGCGCGAGTCGGGCAGCGGTGTGCGTCTGTTCCAGCAGATGCTCCAGGACGCGGGCTATTCGACCGCCGCCTTTGTCAGTGCCATGCCGGTTCAGCGCCATACCGGCATCGACATCGGCTTTGACCACTTCGACCAGCCCGAGAACCGGGGGCGTAAGGGGAAGCTCACCACCGATGCGGTCCTCGAGTGGTTGGCCGACCCGCCGGCCAAGCCGTTCTACCTCTGGGTGCACTACTTCGATCCCCACTCGCCGTATGACCCGCCGGAGCCGTTCCGCTCGGTCTTCTCGACCGATGACGAGCTGCTCGACTACCTTTGGGATCGTGGAGTGCGCGAGGAGCGAAGCGACGAGATCCTCGACGTCAACAATCTCTACGACGGCGAGGTGCGGTCGGTGGATCACGAGGTCGGCCGTCTGTTGGACCGTCTGAAGGATCTGGGTCTTTATGACGAGCTCGCGATCACGGTCACCGCCGACCACGGCGAGGGCCTCGGCCAGCACGGGCGGATCGGACACGGTGAGATCTACAACGAGCAGCTGTTCGTGCCGTTGATGATCAAGCTGCCGGACTCCCTCGGTGTCGCGCCGCGCAAGATCGAGCGTCTGGTATCGATCACCGACATCTTGCCGACGCTGGTCGACACGCTGGAGCTGCCGGTCCCGGAGGAGGACCGGCAGCGTTTCTCGGGGATGAACGCTCTGGATCGCAAGGAGCGCCGCCGGTACGCGTTGGCCCAGCGCTCTTCCTTTCGCCGTCTGAAGGCCGCCAAGGAGCGCGGCACCCGGGAGAAGTTCGCGCTCGTCGGTCTCGACTGGAAATACACCCTGGCGGCGGTCGAGGACGACCGGCTCCACGACATGCGCACCGACCGCGTCGAGCTCTTCAACCAGGTGTCGCTCGAGCCCGAGCGGGCGGCCGATCTGAGGGACCGGTTGCTGGCCGAGATCGCCCGCTACTCGGGCGCCGAGACCGATTTCGAGGTCATCGAAGAGACGGCACCGGAGGTTCTGGAAGAGCTCAAGGCTCTCGGGTATCTCGGGTCCGGCGATGAGTGAGCGCGGACCGAGCGCCTACGCCAGGGCTGGGGTCGACATCGACGCCCAGGAAAAGGCGCTGGCGCGCATCAAGAAGCAGGTCGAGAAGACCTTCACCTCCGGAGTGCTCTCGGCGAGCGGCGGGTTCGGAGGGTTGTTCCGCCCCGAGCTCACCGGGCT
>CALZKB010000263.1 GCA_945787575.1 Thermoanaerobaculia bacterium
CCAGGGGAAGAGCGTGCGCGGCAGTGTCCGGAAGCGTGTTTGGTGTCCTATACCAACTACCTCTGAGTGTAGCTCACGATGTGGGGTTGAGGATGCGAGTGAACGCGTCTTTCGCGTTGGTCTTTGGGGGTCTGTACTTCAGGGAGACGATCCGCAAAGCGCAGATCGTCGCGGTCGTGTTGATGAGCTTGGGCGTCGGGCTGATCTTCCTCTAGCACCGGCTGTCGTCAGAGCGGCCTCCATCGAGCGTCCGGCGCTGCTCTAGGGTGACTCACGGGGGACGCGTTGCGGCCATTCACGCTGCAGACCCTGAGTCGCCGCCCAGTGGGCCCTGAGCTCGATCATGGAGTCGCCACCGAGCTTCTCCAGCAGGGCGTCGGCGAGGACCAGGGCGACCATCGCTTCGGCGATGACCCCCGCCGCAGGCAGAGCGGTCACGTCGCTGCGCTCGTACTGTGAGGTTCTCGCCTCGCCGGTGTCGAGGTCGATCGACGGCAGCCCCTTCCGGAGCGTCGAGATCGGCTTCTTGTAGGCGGTCACGACGACGTCTTCGCCGTTGGTGACGCCGCCTTCGGTGCCTCCGGCACGATTGCTGGGTCGTCCGAAGCCGCCGTCGGCAGCCGGCTCGATGGGGTCGTGAGCCGCACTCCCGAACGCCCGGCTCGCGTCCAGGGCACCGCCGATCTCCACCGCCTTGACTGCCGGCACCGACATGACCGCCTGCGCGAGACGCCCATCGAGCTTCTCGTCCCAGTGAGTGTAGGACCCGAGACCGGGCGGCACGTTGTGGGCGACGACGGTGACCGAGCCCCCGAGGGTCTCACCGTCGGCCGTCGCGCGGTCGACGAGGGCGATCATCTCGTCCTCGAGGTCGGGGTCGGCGGCCCGCAACGGGGAGTCGTCGTCCATGGCGAGAAGCTGCTCCCAGGTCGGAGGTGGGGCCTCCGCCCCGACGCTGCCGAGAGAGCGGACTCCACTCGCGATTCGGATGTCGAACTCGGCCAGCAGCATCCGCGCGAAGGCGCCGGCGGCAACTCGGGCCGCAGTCTCGCGAGCCGAAGCTCGTTCGAGGACGTCGCGGAGATCTCGCCGGAGGTACTTGATACCGCCTGCGAGGTCGGCGTGGCCCGGGCGCGGGGAGTGAACCCGGCGGCGTTCGGCCTTGCGGCTGTCCACCTCGTACGGGTCCATCACCCCTTGCCAGCTCGCGTAGTCTCGGTTCTCGATCCAGAGACCGAGCGGAGAGCCGAGGGTCCGCCCCCCTCGCACGCCGGCGCGTATCTCGACGGCATCGGTCTCGATCTTCATTCGAGCTCCCCTGCCGTAGCCGTGCATCCGCCGCTTCATCTGGAGTTCGAGCTCAGCGGTCTGCACCTCGAGGCCGGCGGGCAGGCCGCGCAGTGACGCGAAGAGGCCCGGCCCGTGGCTCTCGCCCGAGGTTGTCAGCACCAGGCGCTTCATGGCGCGACGATATCCGATCGAGAGGAATCCTCGCTGGACGCTCGATCCACGAGCGATTACTCTCAGCTTCGATGGAAGATCGAGCGCTCGATACGATCGACCTCGAGAACGAGCTCAACGAGGCCGGCGAGATCTCCGAGGTCGCCGAGGTCGACGAGATCGACCGGATTCTGGCCGACCCTCCTCCGGCGGTGGAAGCCGCCTCTCGTGGAGACGGCCGGATCGAGTTGGTTCTCGTCGGCATCGCCAACGCCTTCTGGGCGGTGGCCGGCCTCGTGCTGTGGATTCCCCAGGCCGTCCGCGCGGTGCTCGGGGCGGCGCTGCGGATGATCCACGCGGCGCTGACTCAGCAGTCGTCCGAACGGGCGATCGCGGGAATTCTCCGGGTCAGCCGCTTCTATGTGGAGCGCTTCTTGAACCGCGGCAGCGAAGCGCCCATGGTGGCTCGCCGGCATGAGCTCCGCCCCCTGCGTCTCCTCTTCGAGGCGGCCTGGGCGGCCGGCTTCTATCTGCTGATCCTGCGATGGCTGTCGGCCGCGACCTTCGACGTCGTCTGGGGCCGCCTGGTGGCGCTCGCCGGGATCGCGTGGGGCGCGACTCGGGCGCTCGCCGGCTCGGCCGTGGAAACTGTGCGCATCGATCTGGCTTCGCTCGACTTCAACCATCTTCAGGTGGCCGGCATCCTCGCCGTGGCCGCCACGCTCGGACTCGGCCTCGGGCTGTGGCTCGGTCGGCGGCGCTAAGCTACTCGGTGACCTTCGGGGGGGCGGTCGGGTCGCGTTCCGCGGAGCCCGACGCCTTTGTCAGCGCTTCTTAAGCGCGGTATCCTCGCGGGAGATCAGTCAACAGCCGGAGCCCGGCCTCGGCCGGCCCCACGTGACAAGGAGGTAACGGATGTCGAGAATCGGGACGATGGCTCTCGCCGCGATGGCGCTGGCGGTCTGCGCGCCCTTGGCGGCGCAGGAGTCGGGATCGATCAAGGGAACCGTAATCCGCAACGACGCTGCCGGAGTGGGCGGAGTCAGGGTCGTCATAAACGAGAGCGGCGACGTCGCCACGACTTCCGCCAGCGGCGCGTTCAGCTTCCGGGGGATCGCGCCGGGCACGTATTCGCTTGCCCTCACGCTCGGCAGCAACTCCGCCACCGAGGAAGGGGTGACCGTGACGGCCGGGGAGACCACCACCGTCGCGAAGAGCGTCGACTGGGAGACCAGTTTCATCGACACGATCACGGTGTTCTCGGCCTCGCGCCGAGAAGAGCGTATCGTCGACGCGCCGGCTTCGATCACCGCCTTTAGCGAGGAAGAGATCGAGAGCAAGGCGGTGACCGGGCAGCTGGCCAAGGTGATCGAGTTCGCGCCCGGGATCGAGGTCAACCAGAGCGGGATCTATGACTTCAACATCAACGCGAGAGGATTCAACAGCTCACTGAACCGTCGGGTACAGACCTTGATCGACGGGCGTGAGCCTTCGATCCCCTTTCTTGGAAACACCGACTGGTTGTCGCTCGCCGCGATGCACGACGTCCAGTCGATGGAGCTCGTACGCGGGCCGAGCTCGGCGCTCTATGGCGCCAACGCCTTCAACGGCGTGCTCAACGTCATCACGAAGTCGGCGGCGGACTCCGTCGGCGGGCGCTTGACGCTCACCGGCGGCGAGCAGAGCACTCTCAAGACGGATCTGCTGTGGGGCGCCGAGCTCGGCAGCGACTGGTACTTGAAGCTACTCGGCTCCTACACCGAGGGCGAGGACTACTACGTCCCCCGCGTCGGCACCACCGAGTACCCCGGTCTGCCGACCGAGTTTGCGAGCGGCACCAACGAATACGACAACTCGACGGTGACACTGCGGTTCGACAAGGCCTTCGACAACGGCGGTCTGCTCAGCGTCGAGAGCAGCGCTTACGAAGGCAACGGCGGAACCGTCGTCACCGGCATCGGTCGCGTCCAGGTCGGGAACGTCGACCGCCAGTGGTCGCGAGTGAACCTCTCGACCGAGCACTTCAACCTCCTGGCCTTTCACAACGGCCGGGAATCTCCCGACCAGTCGGCTTTGGCCTCGGGCGGGCGGATCTTCCTCGACAGCACCCAGGACAAGATCGAGGTGCAGGCCAATACCACCTTCAACGGTGGCAAGGGACGGCTCGTGGGTGGACTCTCTTACAAGGAGGAGGACATCGACACGGTCGACAGCGCCGGATTCCAGACGCTCGTCTTCGCGCCGGTTACCCACGACTTCTCGGCGGCGTTCGCTCAGGTCGACTTCGATCTCGGCGATCGGGTCAAGCTGGTGCTCGCCGGCCGCGCCGACGAGAGCTCGCTGCACGACTCGCAGTTCTCACCGAAGGCCGCCTTGGTGTGGGGCCTCGACGATCGCAACACCCTCCGTTTGTCCTACAACGAGGCATTTCAGGTGCCCAATTACTCGGAGTTCTTCCTCGACGCGCCGACGGCCTTCCCCACGCCGGCCGGGCCGATACCTGCAATCGATCTTCGCGGCATCGAGGCGGGGCTGTGTGCGCCGTTCGGGGTCGTTTGCGGGTTCGGTGCCCCAACGAGAGTCCGTGCGCTCGGCAACGCCGGCCTCACGGTCGAGGAGGTCACCTCGATCGAGCTGGGGTATTCGGGCATCCTCAACGACAAGGTGTTCCTGACCATCGACTACTACAGCAACGAGCTCGAGAACTTCATCACCGACTTGACGCCCAACGCGTTCGGCGCGGTCAATCCCAACTTCGGACCCTATACCCCGCCATCCAACCATCCCGCGCCGGCGCTGCTGTTGGCGACCCTGCAAGCGAGTCTTCCGGCCACCGTGTTTCCGTTCTTGTCCAACAACGTCGACGGAACGCCGATCTTCGCCCTCGCCTCGTACGCCAACGCCGGCCAGGTGGACACCCAGGGGGTCGATCTCGGGCTCAGCTACTACATCTCGCCGTGGTGGCAGTTCGATTTCAGCTACTCCTGGTTCGATTTCGACATCAAGGAGACCGGCGGCTTTGCGACCTCGAACCTGCTGCCCAACGCGCCCGAGGGCAAGGCGTCGATCGGTCTCACCCATTCGGGGGAGCGGATCGGTTGGTCGATCAAGGGGCGATGGGTGGACGACTTCGACTGGGCAGCCGGCAGTTTCGTCGGTCCGGTACCTTCGTACGAATCGTTCGCCGCCGATTTCCACTTCGACGCAAGCAACGTCATCACGGTTGGCGCCACCGTGTCGAACCTCTTCGACGACGAGCACTATCAGTCGTTCGGTGGCGATCTCCTGGCGCGTCGGGCGCTAGGTTACGTCGCCTTCAACTGGTAGAACGCGACGCATCCCGCGGATGCAGCCGCGGCGCCGGCG
>CALZKB010000264.1 GCA_945787575.1 Thermoanaerobaculia bacterium
GGTCAAGTACGTCGGCAGGCTGCTCCGGCCGCTGAATTTGCGCAGAACCGCGTAGTCGTCTTCTATGAACCGCAGATGAACCGAGGACTCGAGGTCCTCGGTCTCGTCGGGGCGCAGGCAGAACCGTCTCGCGACCGCTCTCGTGATGCGGTCGATCTGATCGAGCGAGTCCTCGAACAGCGCCCGCGGTGACTCCGCGGCCGGGCTGGCGGACCGATCCGGCATTGGGTCGCAAGTCTAGCCCTTCGCACCGGGGAGTGTTCCCGAGCGGCAGAGTCCGTGGGGACCACGCGCGCCCCTGGAGGCCTCTACGGTCCAGGCGGGTGCCTCAGGCCTGCCGATCGACGAGATCCATCACCTCGTCGCAGCTCACACCTCGTCCCTCGATCCCGCTCCGAACCGCGGTGAGGATCCTCTGCACGCGGGTGTACATCCGCCGCTGGGGCAGGTCGAGGCTCTCGGCGATCGCTCGAATCGTCAGGCTGTCGGCGAAACGGAGCTTGAGGATCAGCCGATCCTCCGGGTCGAGCCCGGCCAGGACCTCACGCAGCGCCCGCTCAGCCCGATCCCGGGTCTCGCTCCGCTGGTCGTCGATCAGGATCTGATCGGTCCGGTCCGGCGCCTCGAGACGTGTCAAGAGCGAGTCGTTCTCGAACCTCCGGCTCGAGCGAGCTCGCAGACCCGTGGCGATCGTCTCGAGCTCGTCATCGCTCGCTTCGACCTCGAAACGGTCGCGCAGGATCTCGAACGCCTCACGATGGGTGAACCCGTCCCGGTAGAGAAGGGTCTCGAGCTGGATGCCGAGCTCGCCGGCCCGCTTGGCCGCCGCCGAGGGCCGCCATTTGCCCCAGCGCTGGATTCGGAAGTCTCGGAAGAGGTTCTGGATCACCGTGGTCAGGAAGGTCGTGAGCTTGGCTCGCCCCTCGAACTTGCGCAAGACGGCGTAGTCATCAGCCACCAGACGCAGCTTGACGAGGCCTCCGAGATCGTCCGCGTCCCAGGGCTTGAGAGCGTATCGGCGGGCCAGGTGGCCGATCGTCCGCTCGATGAAGTCGAGGTGGTCGATCAGGAGCGCCTCGTAGTGTTCGTTCGCGCGGTTTGCGGCGCGAACCGGCGCGTCTCGCGGAGCATTCACCGCGTACGGGACTAGGGTCTCGGTATGGGTGGCGGCGTGCATCGTGTTCTCCCCTTTGGCTTCGACATCGTCGAGCACCGAGGCTAGGCCGTCGTCGCCGCCCCGTCCTGAGGGAAAGCTGTCTATTACATTAGGGTTTTCTCGGATAGCCTTAAAGCGTTTGGTTTCAGCCTTTCGTGCGTAATGCGAAGGGCGCTGCTAGAATGCCGACAGGGTTGTTCCTCGATACATCATCGTGACGGAAGCAGGGGATTTCTGGGTCGGTGACCGGCTGGTCCGTCCGTCTCTGGGCGAGATCCGGCTGGGTCTGGAGCGGGTTCATCTGGAACCGCGCTCGGTGTCCGTATTGGTGGCGCTCGCGGCCCGGCCTCGCGAGGTCATTCCGAAAAGGGAGCTGATCGAGGAGGTCTGGGGAGAGGCCTTCGTCTCCGACGAGGTCCTGACCCACGCCATCTGGGATCTGCGTCGCGCTTTTGGCGACAACGCTACGCGGCCCGAGTTCATCCAGACGGTGCCCAAGCGCGGCTACCGGCTGATCGCGCCGGTGCGGGCGGTCGAAGCGAAGAAGCCCAGCCACCCTCCGGGCGAAGCCAGGAAGACGGGGCGCCGCTACCGGTGGCTGGGCCTGGTGATCCTGGTCGTGCTCCTGGTCGCGTTCTGGGTGAGCCGGACCGGGCCGAACCGTCTCCTCCCGGAGAATCTGGCTGCGCATTCCGAGGTCAACAACAGCGAGTTGTCTCGAGATCCAGATATCACTCCCTTTTTCTCGATCCTGCGCCATGACGTGCGCGCGGTACGGGACTTCTTGCTCGGAGTCCGCTATGTGTACCGAAACGAGATGGGAGGGGCCGAGGCTTTCGATTCGGCCATCGCGATCGACCCGGATTTCGTTGGACCCTGGATCTGGCGAGCTCCGGGAGTCATCGCGAAGGGGGACCTCGAAGAGGTCGTAGCTCTCGAGCTCGCACTCGACCGGCTCTACGGACCGGCCAACGGATTCGAGAAGGCCATGATCAGCTGGGTGGGCGCCCTTCTCGCAGGGTCTCCAGCGGATGAGGTGCGGCAGTTGCGAATCGCGCTGGCGGAGGAACCGGGAAACCGCCCCGTCCAGCTCAACCTCGCGGGCGCCTACCTCCGGTTGGGGGACGACGACAGCGCCCTGGGTGTGCTCGAACCGCTGCTCGTGGAGCCCTGGTGTTTCCCGAGCCTCTTCACCCTGACGGCTGAGATTGCCTTCGACCGGGGTTCGATCGACGAGGCGGAGCCCGCCCTCGAGGCCGCTCTCGGCTGTTCCTCCGTAGACCCTGAGATTCTCTCGCTGCTGCGCCTCCTCGCGGTGTACCGAGACGACCCCAAGACCGCAGCCGAGTACGGCGATCGACTCCTGAAACGCGAGCGGGAGATGTTCCCGGAGATCTTCGATTTCGACGCCACACGCTACGCCGAGCAGCTGGCCGCCGAGGCCGAAGAAGAAGGCCGCCCGGAAACCGCGCGCCGGCTTAGGGAATTCGCGGACTGAGGGCAGTCCATTCCTCCAAAGGCGCTCGAACGGTTCGGGTGCCGCCAAGCCAACGGTGGAGAAGGAGGAATCATGAAAGCCCGAACGAGCCCGCAGCGAACCCGCGAGAGCCAGACCGCCGCCCGCCTGGACGCCATGCCCGCCCGGAGCGCCGGTGAGGTGCTCGGTGTCCTGAGCGCGTCGACCCGGATGCCCACGGCGCCGGCCGGCGTTCCGACCGGGTTGTGGAAGACTGGTTGGCTGGCTCAGTCGCCGGCGCCTGCCGAGAGCGCGGCGTAATGATGCGCTCGCCGGCAGCAGGCCGTCTGGCGATGGCGACGACGGCAGCGACGGCGGTCGCTCGAGCCTCCGGCGCGGTTTCCCCTCGGGAGGAACCGCCGCTTCAGGCCCGGCTCCGACGGCTCCTCGCGAGCAGCTCCCAGTCGCAGGCCCCGAACCGTCTCGCCGCGCGGCTGCTGCCGGCGTCTTCTTGCCCCGGTCCCGCCCCGCCCCACGAGGGCTTCTACTGGCTTCAGATCGCCGAGTGGCTGGCCGACGGCTTCGGTCTGCGCGCGACCTGGGCCGGCAAGGAGCTCTTCGACGAGCTCTGCTGGATCCAATATCTGGTCTACGCGCTGTTTCGAGTTCAAGACGACCTCGTGGATGGGGAGGCGACGGATCCCCTGCTCGCGGTCGAGGACAACCGGCTCATGGTCGAGGCCGCGCGATGAGCCGCCAACTGGTTCGACGGCCCCTCGCCGTTCTGGCGGAACTTCCGAGACACGATCGACGCGACCTCTCGCTCGATCGTCACGCTCGACCGCCTGCAGCGTGTGCCCGAGCGCGAGCCGCATGCCGAGCTCGAGCTCTATGGCGATCTGGGTGCGTGTCTGAAGATCGCCTCCGCCGGCGTCGCGGTGGCGTCACACCGCGAGCGCGAGTGGAGAACGCGAATCTCGCCGGCACTCGACCGCCTGGCGACCGCGGCACAGATTCTCGACGACCTCCAGGACGTCGAAGACGACCTGGCCGACGGCCGGATCAACTACGCGGCTTGGTCGCTGAGCCGGCCGATCCTCGGCCCGTCGATGGAAGCGATCCGTGCCGTCGCCGCTTCGAACCTTGCCACGACCGACCGATTGGCTGCGCTCCTCGAGGTCCCGCGCCGCCTCCTGGCCGAGGCCGAGGATCTCGTCGGCGAGGCCTGTCCGCCGATTTCCGGTTTCCTCGACGCCTACCGCGGCGGCATCGCTGCCCTGGAGAGCGAGATCGGCGCCGAGCGGTCCGACCTGCTGGATCCGTCCGGACGGGCCGCCTGAATCCGCGCCCTCTTCCGTTGCGGCCCCACCCGCGGGGGGGCGTCTTGCGTCCGTCATTTGGCCACGATCTGGCGGCAGGGGGGGAAGACGCCCGGCACAGGTCCGGGCGCTACGGAAGAGGGGGCGGCCGGAGGCTCTAGATCGCGTCGAGAAGCCGGTCGAGGTCCGCCTCGCTGTTGGCCAGGTTGGGCGAGACGCGTAGCGCGTTGAGCCCCGGCTGCACGAAGGGACGGACGACGATCCCGTGGTCCGCGAAGAGCCTTGACGCGACCTCGTTTCTGTCCTTGCCTTTGTCCTCGATCGCCACCAACGACGCACCGAGACTCCAGTCGGTGGGGGAGCCACACCAGGGGTTGGTCTCGCACAGGTCGAGATACTCGCGGTGGGCCCACTGGACCGCGGTGGGAACCGTGCCAATCGAGGCGTGGTTCAGGTACGTGACGCCGATCGGGGCAAACCCCGAATCGCCCTCTTGCAGGCAGCGTGTGGACCGATCGAAAAACTCCTTGGTCGACTCGAGCCGGTTGACGAGATGCTCCGAACCCATCGTCTTTCTCCTTCTTGAAATCCGGGCACTGCAAGCCCTGAAGTGGCTGCCCCCTAGCCTACTGCGCTTCGGGAGCTCCGAAAGGCCCTGAGTACCCACCCTTGAGGGTGTTGCCGCGGCCGTGGCGTCCCCCTAGCCTCGGTCGTTGGAGCTCGAATCGGTGGGCAGAGTCCAAAGGCAGGTTCTCCAATCCCGGGTGGAAGACATCGCCGCCCGGCT
>CALZKB010000265.1 GCA_945787575.1 Thermoanaerobaculia bacterium
AGAGCTCCCCCATCGAAGAGGGCGTTGGGAGGGTAGATGAGCTCGCCAGCCTCGCGCTGGAAGAACCCTCGATGGGTCCAAGGGCCCATGCGCAGGAACTGCTCTCCAATGGCCCCAGCGCCGCCGCCGTGCTGGCCGGTGTCGAAGGCGTCGAGCGCTCCCTGCAGAAAGACGTCGTATCAGCCGCCGAGGTGGAGCACCGGAACCTCGACCGACTCCACCGAGGTGATCGGTCGCACCGAGTCCCACCACGGGTCGAGAAGCCGATGGGCCTTGAGGTCCTCCAGCCGATCCGAGGAGCCTTGACCCTCCAGCCAGTTCACCATCAGCGATTCGCGCAGCGCTCCGCCCTGAAAGACTCCGTGTCGATATAGATCCGGAGTCGCCGCGATCACGAACTGGGCCTTCAGGGCGGGGTTGGCCGCAGGAGCCAGCACGTATTGGGTGATTCCGAGAGCCGACGCTCCGAAGGTCCCGATATTGCCGTCGTTCCAAGTCTGGTCGGCGATCCAGTCGAGGGTCGCTCGCCCGTCGACCCCGTCGTCGGCGAAGACGGTATCGACCCCTTCCGAATCGAAGCGACCCCGAGTGTCTTGCGCAGGACCTCGCGCTCGTCGACCCGCAGCTCGCCATCGAGATAAGCCTCGATCTGAACGACGAGGTCGTCGATGATGTCCGTCCGCTTCGAGCGGACGTGGTCGCCCGCATTCCAGACGATCGCCTTCGGCGCTCGTGCGCGCGCGTAGAGCTCTCGAGCGCTGAGTTCCGGGAAGTAGCCGTCCCCGCGGGCGGCGATCAGGGTGAAATCACGCGGGGAGATCCGCTTCACGTGATGCAGCGAGTCGAGCGGCCCGAAGAAGAGCTGAGCGAGTCCGCCGACGAGTCGGCCGGTCCAGGGACGACCGCGTGCGCTGTACATCGAGGTCAGCACTCGGCGTAGGTTGCCGCCGCCGTGGACGACGAGAACCCGTGGAACAGCGTTGTCGTGGGCCCCGTGGAGGACGGCGAAGAAGGAGCCGGCGCTCACCCCCAGCACCGTCACCCGCTCGCGGTCGAAGCCCCGTGCGTCGAGCTCGCCGATCGCCAACATTCCGCCGGCGATCGTCTCGCTCACCCCCTCGCGCAAGGCACGCGGAAGGGCGAGCTTGTCGCGCCAGGTCGCATGCCGGTAGGTCGTCGCGTACTGCATGGCCATGAGCACGACGTCGGAGCGCTCGGGGATGAGGTCGAGGATCTTGCCGCCGGTCTTGTGACCGACATAGGTGAGCAGGATCTGATGGTCCGGGTCGAGCTCGCGGGGAACCCTCAGCCAGGCACGGGTGATCGGTCCCGACACATCCCGGAGCTCGAGCAGTGTGGCTACCGAGGACCGGCGCTCTTGGATCTCGACGATCTCCGCGGGGCGCTGGCTGGCGCGCGCCGAGTCGCCCGAGGCGGGGAGCCGCAAGCTCGCCCGGTGATGGACCAAGAACAGCGCCGGGACGAGGAGAACGGCGGAGCTCAACGCGAGTGCTCGGCGCGGCCGTTGCATGGTCGAAGTCTCTCACGCGAGACCCGCTCGTCTTGCGGTGGTCCCCCTGGGACACCCGCTCCTTCCGGCGGCTCGACCGCCAGGTCGGTGACCCAGGGGTGGAGCCGACCGGTTGGAGAGGTCGATTGGCAGGTGGGCAGATCAGCAATATGCACTTGGGTGATACGCTCTTGTTCGCTTTGGTTGCCTCGGGGTCAGCGTGATGGAGTCGTATGGGAACTTCCGGGAAGACCCATGAGGGGGCCGGAACCGACCCTCCTCGCGCCCAGGAATCAGGAGGCGCCGGTTCCCGATGGATCGATTCGCTGCAGCTGTCCGAGGAACGCCGCCATCAGAGCGAGCTTCGGTTCCGCGCCTTCGCTGATGCGTTGACCGACGGAGTGCTGTTCTTCGACGACAGTGGGATCCTCGATGCGAACTCCGTCTTCACCGAGATGATCGGCTACGGGCTGGAAGAGTTGATCGGTCGCTCACCGGTCGACTTCGTGGTGCCGGCCGATCAGGAGCCGATCGCGCTCCAGATGGCGGAGGAGAGCGCCGAGATCGCCGAGGTGACGGCGGTCAGGAAGGACGGCTCGACCCTCCCGGTTCTGATCGGCGGCCGCAAACTCCGCTTCGGAAATTCCACGGCCCGGGTAGTCCGGATTCGCGACCTCAGTGAACGGCATGAGGTGCTCGGCGCCTTGGAAGAGACTCTAAGCCGCTACCGCGAGCTGTTCGAGACCTCACAGGACGCGATCTACGTCGCCGGCCGTGACGGAGTGCTCCGTGACGTAAACCCGGCCGCCGTGAAGCTCTTCGGATTCGAGTCCAAGGAGGAGCTGCTGGCGGCCGACCTCGGCATCACTCTGTACGTCGATCCGAGGCAGCGAGATGAGTTTCTGCAACGTCTGTTCGAGGAGGGCTCGATCCGCGAGTACCCGCTCACGCTCAGGACCCGGCAGGGCCAGGAGATCCGCGTTCTCGAGACCGCGAACGTGGTCCAGGATCGCGACGGTCACGTCATCGGTTATCACGGAATCATGCGCGACGTCACGGAACGACGCAAGCTCGAGCGCCAGCTCGTGCAGGCGCAGCGACTTGAGGCGGTGGGCCTTCTAGCCGGCGGGATCGCACACGATTTCAACAACGTGCTGACCGTGATCATCGGCTATTCGGACCTGGCGCTGGGCCAGGTCGAGCCCGGCAGCGCGGTCACGGCCGACCTCGAGGAGATCCAACGTGCAGCGCGAAGGGCCACTAAGCTGACCGAGCAGTTGCTGGCTTTCAGCCGACGGCAGGTGTTGCAGCCGCGGATCATCGACCTCAGAACCGTGCTGCACGAGTTCGACAGCTTCCTGCGGCCGACGCTGGGGGCGGACCTCAGGATCGAGGTCGAGCTCGATCCCGACCTGGGTTTGGTGAAGGCCGATCGCGGGCAGATGGAGCAGGTGCTGATGAACCTGGCGGTCAACGCCAGAGAGGCGATGCCGGGAGGTGGCCGAATCGAGATCAAGGCCCGCAACGAACGGGTCGGGGAGCTCGACGAGATCCAGGGAGTGCGGATGGTGCCCGGCCAGTACTCGGTGGTCACGGTGAGCGATACCGGAGAGGGTATGGAAGAGGTGACGAGGCTGCGTGCCTTCGAGCCGTTCTTCACCACCAAAGGCCAGGGTAGAGGCAAGGCCAAGGCCCGCGGTACGGGGCTCGGCCTCGCCACCGCCTACGGCATCGTCAAGCAGAGTGGTGGCTACATCTTCTTGGAGAGCGAGCCCGGTGAGGGAGCGACCTTCACGATCTACCTGCCGCATGCGCGAGGCGAGGCGGACCAAGTGGAGAGCGCCCCGCTTTCCGCTCCTTCGTCGCGCGGAACCGAGACGGTCTTGCTCGTCGAAGACGACGACGGCATCCGCGAGCTGATCTACCGTGGTCTGGACAGCGCCGGCTACACGGTGCTCTCGGCTGATGGACCGGAGCAGGCGCGCGAGCACTGCAGCCGGCTGGGTGAGGCCATCGACGTCCTGCTAACGGACCTGGTGATGCCAGGTGGCGACGGTGTGGCACTTGCCCTCGAGGTCCGGTCGCAGTATCCAAACCTGCGAATCCTGCTGATGTCGGGCAATCCCGACCGCAGCCTGGCCAACAGCGGCCTCGAGGCGGGGGAGATTCCCCTCTTGAACAAACCGTTCACCGCGGCGGAGCTCCGGCGCCGCCTGCGCGCCATCCTAGACGACTCATGAGTCGGTGAGACAGGACGAGCTCGGGATCTGGCCAAACTACTAAGCTTACGCGTGGATGGGGGGTGGACCGATACCCGAACGGGTGGGTCAGTGAACCTAGCGGTGGAGTTCCACCACGTTGTTCAGTAGCCAGGGCTGTCCATCCGAGTCTCTTCGGAGAGGCTTCTTGGTGCCAAAACCTTGGAGTCTCGGAGAGGACCGGCTACAAGTGGTTGGCTCGCTATCGAGCTGAAGGCCGCAGTGGCCTGGCCGACCGTTCGAGTCGGCCCCACCGCATTCCCAACCGGACCCGCGCTTTCCGAGTAAGGAGGATCCTGGCCTTGCGCCGACGGCGGATGTGCGGTGCCGAGATCGCTGCGCGCCTGGGCACGCGCCACGGTGGCCCGCATTCTCAGGCGCGAAGGTCTGAACCGCCTGCACGCGCTTGACCCACGCGAGCCGGCACGGCGCTACGAGAACACTCCGGCGGGCTGCTGCACCTGGACATCAAGAAGCTCGGCCGCATCCAAGGCTTGGGACATCGGATCACCGGCAAGCGCCAGCACCGCTCCCGTGGGATCGGCTGGGACTTCGTCCACGTGGCGATCGACGATGCTTCTCGACTGGCCTGCGTGGAGGTCCTTTCGGACGAGCGCAAGGAGTCCGCAGCTGCCTTTCTCGAGCGGCCGTGGCCAATTACGCCCGCTGCAGCATCCGAGTCCAGCGCCTGCTCACCGACAACGGTTCGTGTTATCGCTCACACCTCTTCGCCGAAGTCCGCCGCGACCTTGGCCTCAAGCACAGCTTCACCAGACCCTACCGGCCCAGGACCAACGGCAAGGCCGAACGCTTCATTCAACTACGAGGACGTCGAGCTGCTCAGCGTGATGCTGAAGGCGAGCTATGAGCTGAGCGAGAGAACCTCGCCGGGGTTCCGTTACCTCTACGAGGATTACACCATCGACAGCTTCATCC
>CALZKB010000266.1 GCA_945787575.1 Thermoanaerobaculia bacterium
CGCGGTGGCCGGGTCACTGCCGTCGCCGGCGTTACCCAGGACCCGTCGACGTTCTACATGGGAGCCACCGGCGGCGGCGTGTGGGAGACGCAAGACGGCGGAGTCTCCTGGCAGAACGTCTCCGACGGCCATTTCGCCACCGGCTCGGTGGGGGCGATCGCCGTCGCGCCGTCCGATCCCAACGTCGTCTACGTCGGGATGGGAGAGGCGCAGATTCGTGGTGTCGCCACCTCTCACGGCGACGGCGTCTACAAGTCGACCGACGCCGGGCGCTCGTGGACCCACCTCGGGCTCGAGGAGACCCGCCACGTCTCGGCAATCCAAGTGCATCCGGACAATCCCGAAGTCGTCTACCTCGCGGCTCAGGGCTATACGGGCAAAGACAGCCGCCAGCGCGGGATCTACCGGTCCGAAGACGGCGGCGCCAGCTGGAAGCAGGTCCACTTCGTCTCCGAGCGCGCCGGCGCCAGCTCCTTGTCGATGGACCCGACCAATCCTCGCATCCTCTACGCGGGCTTCTGGGACCATCGCAGGCATCCGTGGAAGGTCGAGAGCGGCGGACCGGGCTCTGGAATCCACAAGACCATCGACGGCGGAGAGAGCTGGACGAAGCTCTCCGACGGACTGCCGGAGACCGCCGGCAAGGTAGGCGTCGCGGTGTCGCCGGCTCGCCCCCAGCGGGTGTGGGCGATCGTCGAGGCCGAGGAGGGAGGGCTCTTCCGCTCCGACGACGGCGGCGCGAAGTGGACGCGCGTCAACGAGGAGCGCGTCTTGCGCGCGCGAGCTTGGTACTACACCCGGGTCGTCGCCGACCCGATCGACGCCGACACCGTCTATGTCCTGAACGCCCCGGTGATGAAGTCGATCGACGGCGGCGAGAGCTTCGACCGGGTCGCCACTCCGCACGGGGACAACCACGCCCTCTGGATTCACCCGCTCGACAACGAGATCTTGGTCAACGGCAACGACGGCGGCGCCAACGTCTCCTACAACTCCGGCGAGACCTGGTCGACGCAGGCCAACCAGCCCACGGGACAGTTCTACCGGGTCAACACCGACCGCCAGTTCCCCTACCGGATCTACGGCGGCCAGCAGGATAACTCGAGCGTCTCGATCGCCAGCCGCACCTTCTTCGCCAGCGGCATCGGCCGCGACGACTGGTTCCCCGCCGGCGGCTGCGAGACCGCCTACAGCGCTTTCGACCCCGACGAGCCGCGCTATGTCTACTCCGGGTGCTACCAAGGGCTGATCGGCGAGCTCGACGTCGAGACCGGTCATGAGCGCAGCGTCATGGCTCACGAGTTTCTAGGCCTCGGCGCTACTCCCGTCGACATGCCCTACCGCTTCAACTGGAATGCCCCGATCGTCGCCTCGCCGCACGATCCGACGGTGATCTACCACGCTGGCAACAACGTGCTCAAGACCACCGACCGCGGTAACAGTTGGGTCGAGATCAGTCCCGATCTCACCCGCAACGAGCTCGAGAAACAGGGTCCGGGCGGCGGCCCGATAACCAACGAGGCGGCCGGCGGGGAAAACTACAACACCATCCTCTATCTGATCGAGTCGCCGCACGAGCCGGGCACGATCTGGGTCGGTAGCGACGACGGACTGGTCCACCTCACTCGCGACGGCGGTGCCAACTGGTCGGATGTCACCCCCGAGGATCTGCCGGAAGCGATGATTAACTCGATCGACGTCTCGCCCCACGACCCCGCCAAGGCGTGGCTCGCCGTGACCCGCTACAAGTTCGGCGACTACACGCCACGGATCTACCGAACCGACGACCACGGCGCTGGCTGGAAGCTGCTGACCACGGGAATCGACGACGACGCCTGGGTGCGGGTCGTGCGCGAGGACACCAGCCGCGAGGGGCTCGTCTACGCCGGCACCGAGACCGGCTTCTACCTCTCCTTCGACGACGGCGACGAGTGGGACAAGTTCCAGAGCAATCTCCCGGTCGTCCCGATCACCGACCTCAAGGTCCACGGCGACGATTTGGTCGCCGCCACGCAAGGACGAGCCTTTTGGATCCTCGACGAGCTGAGTCCGCTGCGCGAGCTGGCCGAGGCGACCCTCGAGGAACCGCTTCATCTGTTCACGCCCGAGCCGGCGCTGCGCATCGGCGGCGGCAAGGGTGGAGACCGGGTTGGCAAGAATCCCAGCAACGGAGCAGTTCTCTACTACTCTCTCGCCGCCGCCCTCGCCGAGGAAGACGAGCTCAAGCTCGAGATCCTCGACGGGGCGGGTGAGCTCGTTCGCAGCTACTCGAGCGAGCCCGATCCGGAGGCTTCGGAAGCCACGCCGCCGCCCTTCGGACCGCCGCCACTCCCGAAGACACTGCCTGGCGGGGAGGGGCTCAATCGCTTTGTCTGGGACCTGGCGGGAGAACCGCTGACCAAGATTCCAGGGCAGCTGGAGTTTGGCGGCCTCGGCAGCTACCGCCGAGCACCGGGAAGCTACGTTGCCCGGATGACGCTCGGCGAGACCACCGTCGAAGCGCCGATCGAGGTGGTGCACGATCCGCGGCTCGCCCTCACCGCCTCTGACTTCGAGGAACAGCAGGAGCTCCTGGCAGAGGTTGCCGCCGCGGCCGACGATCTTCACCGCTCGGTCAACCGGCTGCGGGACGTCCGCGACCAGATCGAGAGCCTGACCGACCGGGCCAAGGCCCTCGACCCGGAAGGCGCCCTCGCCGAGGCGAGCGAGGCGCTCATCGCCGAGATCGACGCCTGGGAGGAGGAGGTCGTCCAAAAGAAGCAGGAGACGTTCCAGGACGTCATCAACTTTCCCAACAGGATCAACGCGGAGCTGATCTCGCTGATGGATACCGTCGACGAGGCGGGCCCTCCGGTCACCGCCGGAGCGAGGCACGCCTGGGCGAGACTGGCGGCACGCCTGATGCCAATCCAGGAGGAACGAGACGAGCTTCTGGGCAGCCGCCTCGACGCCTGGTCGGCGCTCGTCAAAAAGCACCGAGTGCCGGCGGTCATCGTCCCGGACTGAGCAGCCGGCGCGATGCGATACCCTTCGCGCTGCCATGAA
Source organism: Thermoanaerobaculia bacterium (assembly GCA_945787575.1). GTDB lineage: Bacteria > Acidobacteriota > Thermoanaerobaculia > Multivoradales > JAHEKO01 > CALZKB01. The sequence continues at coordinate 3,046 of CALZKB010000266.1, forward strand.
CACCCAACACATCCAGGACGCCGCCAGCGGCCGCATCGAGGTCATCGCCGGCGGCATGTTCTCGGGTAAGAGCGAGGAGCTCGTCCGGCGATTGCGGCGGGCCGTCATCGCCCGGCAGAGAGTCCAGACCTTCAAGCCTCTGATCGACACTCGGCACCCGCCCGAGGTACTCGTCACCCGCGACAATCGGAAGCTGGCGGCGGCCACTACACCCTCCGCGGCCGACCTCGAGGCGGCTCTCGAAGACGACGTCCAGGTGGTCGGCATCGACGAGGCCCAGTTCTTCGACGAGGCGCTCGTCGATGTAGTGATGGCGCTCGCCGACCGCGGCGTTCGAGTGATCGTCGCCGGACTCGACCAGGACTACCTGCGTCGCCCCTTCGGACCGATGCCCGCGATCCTCTCTCTCGCCGAGCACGTCGACAAGATGCACGCCATCTGTGTCAGATGTGGCGGCACCGCCCACTACAGCCAACGGATCGGCGGCGGCGACGAGCAGGTTCAGGTCGGCGACACCGAGCAGTACGAGGCGCGCTGCCGCGACTGCTACGTCCCGTACCACTCCTAGGAATCGAGTCGGAGTCCGACGTAGACTCCCTAGCAGAGGCCTCATGGACTTCGTCGAGATCGCCCGCTTCAACTCCCGGCTCGAGGCCGAATCGATCGGTCACGCGCTCGATCAATACGGCATTCCCTTCCTCGTCCAGAGCGCGGACGTCGGGATGTTCGGCCCCGGCATGATCGGCAGCTCGCCCGCAGGCGCGCAGCTCCTCGTACCCGAGGATCGACTCGACGAGGTGCAGGAGCTCTTGAACTGCGTCGTCGGCGCGGGTCCCGCCAACGAGCGGGAGCGCCTCCGCGCGATCCTCGCGGAGCGCAGCTATCAGCGGCGTGAAGTGACGCTTGCCAGCGGCCGTAAGTCGGACTTCTATTTCGATAGCAAGCAGACCGTGCTCGACGCCGAAGGCGCCTACCTGACCGCCCGGGTGTTCTTCCAGGAGATCGCCGCGCTCCCCGAGTTCGAACGCCTCCGGGCGATCGGCGGTCTCGAGCTCGGTTCGGTCCCGATCGGCGCGGCGCTGAGCGTCGTTTCCCATCAGGCTGGAGAGCCTCTTGCGCACCTGGTCATTCGCAAGCAGCCCAAGGAGCACGGTACTCGAGCCGCGATCGAGGGCGCCGATCTGATCGATCCGGGAAGCTCGGTGGTCGTCATCGAGGATGTGGTTACGACCGGCGGTTCGTCGTTGCGCGCCGCTCGGCGGCTGGTCGAGGAAGGCTTCGAGGTCGAGACGCTGGTGACGTTGATCGACCGCGAGGAGGGGGGGCGAGAAGCGATCGAAGCGGCAGGCTTCCGGCTCGTCAGCCTATTCACCCGTTCCGACTTTGCCTGACCACCGGGCCGGCCACACGGCCGGAGGCTCCGTGCCCCGGTCTTCTCGGTTCCTCGCTCCCTGATTGCCGGCCCTCGTCGAGAAAGCGATGAGCCCCAGGGGGACGTCGCGCGTACGCGGACTGCGAAACGGCGACGCGCGCTCATTCGCCGTCGCCCCGGACGGCAATCTGATCCTGAGTGATCCAGGGGGCTCGGCTCAAGCCCCCTGGCCTCTCATCCCTTTCTCGCCGGGGCCTACGGTCGTGAATACTATTCGG
>CALZKB010000267.1 GCA_945787575.1 Thermoanaerobaculia bacterium
CTTCGTCCTCTTGGGTGGCACCGCGCTGGCGCTCGTCGTGGGAGTCGTTCTCTTCGCGTCGAGCCGGCGCTTTCGCCGGCGCTTCATGGCCGTCGTCGAGCCCAGATACGACTACAAGGGACTGCATCTGTCGACCGACGTCGGCCTCGACCCAACCCACTCGTGGGCGCGGGTCGAGCCCGACGGCGCGTTCGTCGGCGTCGACGATCTGGCCGCGACTTGTCTCGGACCCGTGGACCGAGTGGAGCTTCCCGCGCCGGGCCAACGGATCCGCCGTGGCGAGCCGTTCTTGACACTGGCTCGGGGAGCCCGGAAGCTAGAGGCTCTCTCGCCGGTCACGGGAACGGTCATCGCCCGCAACGAGGCACTCCAGTCCGACCCCGAGCGGGTGAATCGAGATCCCTTCGGCCTGGGTTGGGCGGCGCGCATCCGCACCGACGACGCACGGGCCAGCCGCCGCCTGCTACTGCGCGGCGTTCACGCCCAGAACTGGTTCCGCGACGAGGTCGACCGCCTCGCGGCGACCCTGGGCACGGGCCCAGCCGCGGTTCCGTCTCTCGCCGACGGGGGCGTCGTGGTCGACGACCTCTACCGCGCGATCGACGATCCAACCTGGCGGATGCTCGAGCAGCAGTTCTTCGCCGAGGATCGAGAACCTGAATCCCGCGACCCGGTGACTCTCGCACGAGAGTAGCCGGGAGATCGCAAGAACTAAGGAGAAGACCATGGAGCGTCGCACGTTCCTGAAATGGACAGCCGCCGCGGGCGCCACCTCGTTGGCCGGCTGCGCGAGTACCCCGCGGGACACGCGGGAGGCAGACGAAGACTACGCGGTACTGGTCGACTTGACCTGGTGCGCCGGATGCCGCATGTGTGAGTACGCCTGCGCCGAAGCGAACGGGCTGCCGAAACCGGACTTCGACGACGAGACGGTGGACGAGATCCAGCGGGATCCGTCCGACACCCAGTGGCAGGTGGTCAACCGGTTCGAGACCAGCGCCGGAGAGGTCTACGCGCGGCGTCAGTGCATGCACTGCCTCGAGCCCGCCTGCGCCGCCGCTTGCCTCACCAAGGCGCTGGTGAAGACCGAGGAAGGGCCGGTGATCTGGCGCCCGGACAAGTGCATGGGTTGCCGGTTCTGCATGATCTCATGCCCCTTCGACGGCCCCAAGTTCGAGTACGACAGCGCCGTGCCGCGGATCCAGAAATGCCGGATGTGCTGGGAGCGTCTGCGTCAGGGCGAGCGGCCGGCGTGCGTAGAGAACTGTCCGTCGGAAGCCATGCTCTTCGGCCCGCGGACCGAGCTCCTGGAGACGGCGCGCGAGCGCATCTACCAGAATCCGGGCGACTACGTGTCGCACATCTACGGCGAACACGAAGCGGGTGGCACCAGCTGGCTCTACCTGTCACCGGTGCCCTTCGAAGAGCTGGGGTTCCCCACCAACCTCGATGAGACGGCCTACCCCGAGCTCACTCGAGGCTTCCTGACCTCGGTGCCCGTGGTTCTCACCGTGTGGCCTGCCTTGCTGCTGGCCCTGCGGCGGGCGACCGCTGACGCCTCGTCGAGGGAGGATTGAAGATGTCGGTGCTGGATTACGAATCGCCTCGCAAGACGCTCGGCTTTCTCCGTCGAGAGCTGGCGCCGAAGGGGAGGTTGATGACCCCCTTCAACGTCATCTCGGTGCTCATCATGATCTCGACGGTTGTCATCCTCGTGGTCCGGTTCGCCTTCGGCCTGGGAGCGGTGACCAATCTCGACCAACGGTTCCCCTGGGGTCTGTGGATCGGCTTCGACGTGGTGGCCGGTGTGGCTCTGGCCGGGGGCGCCTACGTGGTGACCTTCCTCGTCTACATCCTGAGGCTCGAGGACTATCGGCCTGTCGTGCGCGTGACGGTGCTCAACGGATTCCTGGCCTACCTCTTCTACGCAGGGGCACTCGTCCTCGACCTGGGAAGGCCTTGGAACGTCATCAATCCGATCATCGGCAACTCCTTCGGCCTGACCTCAGTGCTGTTCCTGGTGGCGTGGCACTTTCTCCTCTACATGACCGCCGAACTGATCGAGTTCTCACCCGTCGTTGCCGAGTGGCTCGGCTGGCGGCGGATCCACCGGATCTTGAGCGCAATGACCGTTGGGGCGGTCGTCGTCGGCATTACCTTGTCCACGCTCCACCAGTCGGGCTTGGGGGCCCTCTACTTGATGGCCAAACCGAAAATCCATCCGCTCTGGTACTCCGAGCTGATTCCGCTCTTGTTCTTTGTCTCGAGCATCTTTGCCGGTCTCGCCATGGTGATCGTGGAAGGCAGCCTCAGCCATCGGATCTTCGAAGACCGCGTCGGCTCAAAGCTGCGCCGTTCGCACGACGACATCCTGCTGGGGCTGGCTCGGATCGCCGGCGGCACGATGTTCGTCTTCCTCTTCCTGGAGGGGCTGAAGGTCGTCCACGGTCAGCTGTGGCACGAGATCCGCAGTGGCTGGGGCGCCTGGTACCTGCTCGAGGTCCTCGGCCTGATCGCCTTTCCCATGGCGCTGCTTCTCTACGGAGGAATCCGAGGCAAGCTGATCGCGGTTCGCACTGGGGCGGCTCTCGCCCTCGCCGGCGTGATTCTCAACCGATTGAACATATCGGTGATCGCATTCCGCTGGAACGAGCCGTTTCACTACGCACCGACCTGGATGGAGTACGTCGTCACGGCCGGCATTCTCTGCGCCGAGATCTGGGTGTTCCGCTGGGTCGTGCGACGGATGCCCGTGCTGGGCCGACGGCCCGAATGGGCACGGCACCGCGACTTACACGACGTCGACCTCGAGCCGCACCGTGAGATCGCCTGATCAAGGAAGGATCGCCTGATCAAAGGGAGAAAGACATGGAGTTCCTGGAGACGAAAGGCCTCGAATACCTGCTGGTTCTCGCCTATCTCGTCCTGCTGGTGCCCTTCTGGCGCCTGCTGACGGGCTCCGAGAAACATCACCCCCGCCCGGCTTCCGCTCTGGCTCGCGCACAAGATCGCCCATGGTTCGCCGTGCCCGACGGATTCCATTTCCATCGCGGCCACACCTGGGCCCAGGAAGAAGCTCGAGACCTCGTTCGCGTGGGAATCGACGACTTCGCCCACGTCCTGCTCGGCCCCGTTCAGGGCCTCGAGCTGCCCGAGCCCGGCAGTCGAATCACGGCAGGAGAGGAAGGTTGGGGGGTCGAGGTGGACGGCGAGCGGCTCCCGATCCTCTCCCCGGTCTCAGGCTCCGTGGAAGAGGTGAACGAGGACGCGACCCGCACCCTGGGATCCGCCAGAGGAGATCCCTATGGCAGCGGCTGGCTGATGAAGGTCCGCGTGCCTTCGGCTCGCGCCGCCTTCAAGAACCTCATGCCCGACCGCCTCGCCCGAGCCTGGATGGACGATGAATCGAAGGTGCTCGGCGGTTCGTTGAGCGGCGAACTGGGCACGGTACTCCAGGACGGCGGAATGCCCGTGGCCGGGCTCGCCCGGGAGCTCGCCGGCAGCGAGTGGCGCGAACTGGCGATGAAGGCCCTGCTGAGCGACTAGCCGACAAGCACTCGAACTGTACGGTTATACCGCGCTGCTTGCCGCAAGCGGCTCCGAGGCGATCGATATCGTCAAACGTCATGCCGACACGATCGACCTCGTGTTGACCGATGTGGTGATGCCCGGTATGAACGGCCGGCAAGTCTACGAGGCGGTAAGCCGGCTGCGGCCGGGCATCAGCGTTCTCTACATGTCGGGTCATACCGATCGGGTCATCGTGCGTCAGGGGATCCTGGAGAAGGGGATCGACTTCATCCAGAAGCCGTACTCGACCGATCGCCTACTGGCCAAGGTGAGGCACGTACTGGATCGAGGCAGCACGAGGTTGCTCGAGTCCACCGAGCCCGAGTCGCAGGCCGAGCCGAAGGTGTGCTTGAAGAACGCGCGTGTGTTGCTTGCCGAGGACAATCCGATGAACGCGCAGCTCATCCGCACGATGCTCGATGGAGTCGTGGGCAAGGTCGATGTAGCGCACAATGGAAGGGAAGCCGTGGACGCCGCGAGAGCGACTCTCTAGGAGATCATCTTGATGGACTGCCAGATGCCTGTGATGGGAGGCAAGGCTGCCACCCGGCGAATCCGCGAGATGGAATCCGAGGGCGGCATCGCGGCGGGCAACCGCATTGCGATCGTTGCCATAACTGGCAATGCGGTTCAGGATGAGTACGACGAGTGTCAAACTGCCGGAATGGACGCCGTCCTGACGAAGCCCTTCACCAAGGCAGACCTCATCGGATGCATTGCTCGTTGGGTCCCCACCTCTCAGTTCTCTGTCGATGACCGACGCACGGAAAGAGACGTCATCGGGGGGACCCCCCACCTACGAGGGCTCTTGACCCCGAAATCTGCTCCACGTCGACTCTCGTAATGAGACTCGACTTCGGTCCGGCCGTAAACTCGGGTGAAGGCCAGGGAGGAGGAACGGATAGGCTGTTCCTTTCCCCCAATGAAGTGCCACTCTGGGACCCCCCAATGAAGTGCCCCAATGAAGTGCCCCAATGAAGTGCCACTCAAGTACCCCCCAATGAAGTGCCCCCAATGAAGTGCCACTCAAGTACCCCCCAATGAAGTGCC
>CALZKB010000268.1:0-4609 GCA_945787575.1 Thermoanaerobaculia bacterium
CGACCAGACCCCGGAACGCCCCGCCGCCTGACAGTCAGGGCCGGCACCCGTGGTCGGCCCTTCTTTCTTGCCGCGACCGGGGGCACGGGTTTCCCCAGCTACCGGCGCGAGGCGCCGAAGACCACGCTAGGCCGTCACGCCGTGCTCGTCGGTCCGCACCTCGAGCTCGCCGTCGTGGACGTCGACGGTGAGCATCGAGCCGTCCGCGATGTCGCCCGCGACCAGCGCCCGCCCGATGCGTGTCTCGAGCTCGCGCTGGAGATAGCGTTTGAGCGGCCGCGCCCCGTAGACGGGGTCGAAGCCGCTTCGCGCCACCAGTTGGCGCGCTCCCGCCGTGAGCTGCAGCTTGATGCCCCGTCCCGCCAGTCGGTTGCGCAGATCTTCGACCATGAGCTCGACGATCTGCTCGATCTCCGGGAGAGTGAGCGGCTTGAAGAGAACGGTCTCGTCGATCCGGTTCAAGAACTCCGGTCGGAACTGGTGCCGCAGCTCGTCGAAGACGGACTTGCGAGCCTCTTCGGAGATCGAGCCGTCACTGCCCACTCCGTCGAGCAGGAAATGCGAACCGAGGTTCGACGTCATGATGAGGACGGTGTTCTTGAAGTCCACCGTCCGACCCTGGGAGTCGGTCACCCGGCCGTCGTCGAGGATTTGGAGCAAGACGTTGAAGGCGTCGGGGTGCGCTTTCTCCACCTCGTCGAAGAGTACGACCGAGTAGGGCTTGCGGCGCACCGCTTCGGTCAACTGGCCCCCCTCCTCGTAGCCGACGTAGCCCGGTGGCGCACCGATCAAGCGGGAGACGGCATGACGCTCCATGTACTCGCTCATGTCGATCCGGACGATGTTGTCCTCGGAATCGAAGAGCGAGGCAGCCAGGGTCTTGGCGAGCTCGGTCTTGCCGACGCCGGTCGGGCCGAGGAATAGAAACGAGCCGATCGGTCGGCGCGGATCCTTGATTCCAGCGCGGGCGCGAATGACGGCATCCGCAACGAGCTGAACCGCTTCGTCTTGGCCGATCACTCGACGGTGGAGGATCTCGTCGAGGCGCATCAGCTTGTCGCGCTCGCCCTCGATCAACTTCTGCACCGGGATGCCGGTCCACTTGGAGACGATCTCGCCGACTTCGTCCTCGGTCACCTCTTCCCGCAACAGGCGCTCGCCTGCGTCGATCGCCTTTTCGCGCTCGACGAGCTCGGTCTCGAGCTCGGGGAGTCGGCCGTGGCGAAGTTCTGCCGCTCGATTCAAGTCGTAATCTCGCTCGGCGACCTCGACCTCCTGGCGGAGCTTCTCGATCTCGCTGCGCAGCTCGCGAACCCGCTCGATCGCCTCCTTCTCGGCGTCCCACCGTGCCCGCATGGCATCAGCGATCTCCTTGAGGTCGGCAAGCTCTTTGCGGAGGTCGGCCAGCCGTTCTTTGGCGGCGCGGCCTTTCTCCTTCTTGAGCGCCGCCTCCTCGACCTCGAGGCGCATGACCCGCCGGGTCGCCTCGTCGAGCTCGGCAGGCATCGAGTCGATCTCGGTGCGCACCATGGCGCAACCCTCGTCGATCAAATCGATCGCCTTGTCCGGCAGGAAGCGGTCGCTGATGTAGCGATCGGAGAGAACCGCCGCCGCCACCAGAGCGTCGTCGGCGATCTTGACTCCGTGATGGACCTCGAAGCGCTCGCGCAGGCCGCGGAGGATCGAAATCGAGTCCTCGACCGTCGAGGGGTCGACCTGAACCGGCTGAAAGCGACGTTCGAGGGCCGCGTCCTTCTCGATATAGCGCCGGTACTCGTCGAGGGTGGTGGCGCCGATGCAGTGCAGCTCGCCGCGCGCGAGCATCGGTTTCAGGAGGTTGCCAGCGTCGGTCGAGCCTTCGGTTCGCCCGGCGCCCACGATGTTGTGAAGCTCGTCGATGAACAGCAGAATCCGCCCCTCGCTCTCCTTGATCTCGTTGAGAACCGCCTTCAGCCGCTCCTCGAACTCGCCACGGTACTTGGCGCCGGCGAGCAGCGAGCCGAGGTCGAGGGAGAAGACCGAGCGGTCGCGCAGCCATTCCGGTACGTCGCCACGCACGATGCGCTGGGCGAGGCCTTCGGCGATCGCGGTCTTGCCGACTCCCGGCTCGCCGATGAGGACCGGATTGTTCTTGGTCTTGCGCGAGAGAATGCGGATGACCCGGCGAATCTCGGAGTCGCGTCCGATGATCGGGTCGAGCTTGCCCGCCCGCGCGAGTGCGACGAGGTCGACGCCGTACTTCTCGAGCGCCTCGTAAGCGCCCTCTGGCGAGGCGCTCGTCACCCGCTGGCTACCCCGGATCTCCTGGAGGACGCCCAGCACCTTGGCCTGATCGAGGCCGTGCTCGCCGAGCAAGCGGGCCGCGGCCGAGCTCTTGCCTTCGGCGAGGATCGACAGCAGTATGTGCTCGACCGAGACGTACTCGTCCTTGAGCCGTCGGGCCTCGTCCTGCGCGCTGAGAAGGAGCTGCTGGAGCCGTGGCGTGACGTAGATCCTGCCACTCTCGACCGCTGAGCCCGACACCTTCGGCCGCCGATCGAGCTCGCTATCGAGCTTCTCCACGAGCGCTTGGGCCGGGACCTCGAGCTTGTCGAGGAGTCGAGGTACGAGACCTCCATCTTGGCGCAAGAGGGCGCTCAGCAGGTGTTCGACATCGACCTCCTGATGCTGGCGCCGTTGCGCCAGCTCCTGAGCGGCGCTCATCGCCTCCTGGGATTTCTGAGTCAGCTGGCTGAGGTCCATTGAGGTCTCCTATCGGGTCTTCTCGGAGCGCGGCTCGAAAGACGAGACGTCCGAGAGCTGTTGGTAGAGGGCACGCTCCTTTTTGGTGAGCGTTGCGGGGAGCACGACCTTGATCTCGGCGATGAGATCGCCCGCCGTGGAGGGGCCGGTCGGAAACCCCTTGTTTCGCAGCCTGATCTTGCGGCCACTCGAAGATCCGGCCGGAATCCGGACGCGGACCTTACCGCCGAGAGTCTCGACCTCCGCCTCACTGCCGAGCGCCGCCTCCCACGGGGATACCCGGAGCTCGCTCGTGAGGCGATCGCCTTCGAGTTTGAGCCGGGGGTGGGGGAGGACATCGACCTTGAGGTAGAGGTCGCCGCGCTGGCCCTGCGGGTTGCTTCCGCCCTGCCCGACGAGTCGGATTCTCTGTCCCGACCGAACACCACGAGGGATCTTCACTCGCAGCTTGCGCGGCTTGCCGCTCGCCGGATCGCTGAGCGAGATCTCGCGAGAGCCTCCGGCTGCCGCCTCCTCGAGGGAGAGCGAGAGCCGAGCCTCGTGATCGGCCGCCGGCTGCGCGACGTCACTCCGGGGCCATTCCCAGCTCTGGCTTTGCCGCTCTCCGCCGCCGCCGCCGAAGAGCATCTCGAAGAAAGAGCTGAACCCCTCCGCTCCTCCGGAGAACCCTCCGCGTTGGCGCTGAGCGCCGCCGCCTGCCTGACCGCCGAACATGGAGAAGATGTCCTCGAAGCCGGGTGGCGGCGCGCCCGTGGACTGCGCCTGCTTCCAGGCCGAGCCGAACTGGTCGTACTTGGCACGCTTGTCGTCGTTCTTGAGAACCTCGTAGGCCTCCGTGACGTCCTTGAAGCGAGCCTCGGCCTTCGGGCTCTTATTGACGTCCGGATGGTACTTGCGCGCCAGCTTCTTGTAGGCCTTCTGGATGTCGGAGGTGCTGGCCTTGCGGTCGACGCCGAGCGTCGCGTAGTAGTCATGGTAGTCCACGAAGGGCTCCCTCGAGCCACTCGAAGAGGATCCGCGAGCGGCCTAAGAATCTTAGCGCAAAAGACGCAGATTTTCAAATCTTAGCAATTCGGGCTCACTTTCCAGGGTCAAGGGTATGCAGGGGCTTCTGAGGTGGGGATTGAACCCTCGGCCCAAGGGTCGCGAGCCGACAAAGGAGCCCGATGGCGAGGGCCCCTTCCATGGGGACTCGGGATCGAACTAGGGAGATTCGAGACCGAACGCCTCGTAGTTCTTCGCCACCCAGTTCCACCACTTCTCCGGCAGCTCTTCGAGCGGGTAGATCGCCTGGACCGGGCAGACGTCGACGCAGAGCCCACAGTCGATGCACTCTTCCGGATGGATGAACAGCGCCTCCCAATCGTCCCGGTCGTAGATGCAGTCCACCGGACAGACGTCCACGCATGCGGTGTCCTTGGTGCCCACACAGGGCTCGGTGATGATGTGAGTCATGAACGAAGAAGCCTCCGGGTCGAAAGCGCGGCGGCCGAGAGTCTACAGCGCCAGGCCCGACGTCTCCACGAGCTCTTCGCACGAGGGCTCCCAGAGTCGAAGCGACCCGAGGCAAGCCTCGGCCGCGGCTGGCAGGTAAGCTGAGCTTGCCGCACTGCGGAATACTATTGACTAAATTGCCGCAGTGCGGTATAAATGCGTCGTCAACGCCGCGAGGCGGCAAGGCCCCACGCGGAGTCGAGTCGCGGGCGCCGAACTGGAGACGAGTCCATGCCGAGAGTCATCAAGCGTTACGAAAGCCGCAAGCTCTACGACACGCAAGAGAGCCGGTATGTCGCGCTCGACGAGATCGCCGAGTGGGTTCGCGCCGGCCAGGAGGTTCACGTCGTGGACAACGCCAGCGAGGAGGACG
>CALZKB010000268.1:4623-7283 GCA_945787575.1 Thermoanaerobaculia bacterium
GAGCTGCTCCACGAGCTCGTGCGTTTCGGTTCGCAGGCCTTCTCGTCGGGCTTCGGTCATGTCCAGGAGGGTGTCGATCGCCTCGTCCGCTCGTCGATGGATCGCTTTGCTCCGGTGCGCGAAGCTCGGGAGGAGATGAGCACCCTGCGCGAGCGGCTGGAAGATCTGGAGGGCTCCCTGCAACAGCTCGAGGGCCGGCCGATCGCAGGTTCGAGAAGGGGGCGAAAGACGGCCAAGAGGGCTGCGCGGAAGCCCGCGACGAAGAAGACAGCCAAGCGGGCCGCGAAGAGGACCGCCAAGAAGACCGCGAAGAAGACCGGCAAGAAGACCGGCAAGAAGACCGCTCGAAAGGGCGCCAAGAAAACGTCGACGTCCCCGAAGCGAAGCGGGCGTCGCTAGTCGAGAAGCTCAAAAGTTCCAAATGAACCGGGCCCGCGAGCTCGCGGGCCTTCAAAGGAGATCGAGAACATGGCCAAGAAAGCCACCAAGAAACCCAGCAAGAAACCCACCAAGAAAGAGGTGACCACCGACCTCAAGGAGTCGGCCCACAAGATCTGGCTTGCCGGTCTGGGTGCCGTCTCCGTTGCCGAAGAGGAAGGCTCGAAGTTCTTCAAGAACCTCGTGGAGAAGGGCGAGAAGTTCGAGACTCGCCGCAAGAAGGACGTGGGGAAGGCCATCGAGCGGGTCAAAGACGGTGTGGAAGAGGTCAAGGACGAGGTCGAGTCGCGCTGGCATCGAATCAGCGACTCGTTCGACCGCAAGGTCGCGCGCGCCATCGAGCGCCTCGGCGTGCCGAGCCGCGAGGAGATCCACAAGCTGACTGCCCGGGTCGAGGATCTGACGACCAAGCTCGAGGCTCTGCGTCCGGCGAGGACACCGCGCAAGCGAGCGGCCCGCAAGACGACGGCTCGCAAGAGCGCCTAGGAGCGGACGCGTGGTGACGGGAACCTCATTTCAAGCTCACGGCCGACTCGATCTCGAGGGGTGCCGTCGCCGGCAATGAGTGTCCCGTCACCGCAAGTCCCGAAGGTCGGGCTCGCTCTCGCGGGCGGCGGACCGCAGGGCGCGATCTACGAGATCGGTGCGCTGAGAGCGCTCGAGGAGGCGGTCGAAGGCCTCGATCTCACCGCGATCGACGTCTTCGTCGGGGTGAGCGCCGGCGCCTTCATCGCCGCCAACCTGGCAAACGGTCTGACCCCGGCACAGATGTGCCGGGCGATCGTCAAGCATCAGCGCGGTGAGCACCCCTTCCATCCGTCGACCTTCTTCACCCTGGCTCGACGGGAGCTGCGCAAACGCGCGCTGAGCCTCCCACGGCTGTTCGTGGAGGCGCTCGACGACTTCCGTCGGAACTCTCGTGACATGAGCCTTCGGGAGGCGATGACAAGGCTCGCTCGGGCGCTACCGGTGGGCGTGTTCGACAACGATCCGATTCGCGCCTACCTCGCCGAGATCTACTCGATCAAGGGCCGCACCGATGACTTCCGCGAGCTCGAGGCGGAGCTTCTCGTCGTCGCTTCCGACCTCGATTCGGGAGAGGCGGTGCGGTTCGGCGAACCACCTCACGACGACATTCCGATCTCGGTCGCGGTTCAGGCGAGCACCGCGGTGCCCGGCGTCTATCCGCCGGTCTCGATCGACGGCCGCCACTACGTCGACGGCGTCTTGCTCAAGACCATGCACGCCTCGATCGCGCTCGAGCGGGGGGCGAACCTCGTGATCTGCCTCAACCCGATCGTCCCGGTGGATACCGTCCGGTCAGTCGAGCAGGGCGTCATGAGGCGTGGAAAGCTGATCGACCGGGGACTCATCACAGTGCTCTCCCAGAGTCTGCGGACCCTGATCCACTCCCGGCTGAAGGCGGGCGTGCGCCACTACGACGAGGCCTACCCAGGCGCGGATCTGCTTCTCCTCGAGCCGGCGAGTGACGACTACAGGATGTTCTTCACCAACGTCTTCAGCTTCGCCGAGCGCCGCGCCGTGTGCGAGCACGCCTACGACTCCACCCGACGGCAGCTGATCGACCGGTTCGACGAATGGTCGCCGATGTTGGCTCGACACGGGCTGACCCTCGATCGTTCGATCCTCGAGGGCGAGCGCGATCTGTGGAGCGGAGTCGAGCGATCACGGCGACCGTCGCACACCGCGTTGCGAGAGCTCGACGTGGCTCTCGACCGCATCGACGCGCTGCTGGCCGACTAGGAGGCTTCTCTTCACTCCGGTTGCCCGGGTCCCCCGGCTACGGGGCGCGGAGGCAGGTCAGGGCTCGGCGTCGGGGCAGGCGCGCTGAGTCGCCGCGGTCGGCGGCGCCGTGAGATGCCAGTGGAAGCTGCCTTCCCGGCGGCGCCGGCGTTCGGCCGAGAGGCCGCGATCGCCGCACGGGGGCTTTCGCCAACGCCGCGCCAATGCCAGCAGCGGCCAGCCGGCGGGAAGGTAGAAGAAGAGAAGGTCCCAATCCCGTAACCAACGGTGCAGGCGGTTGCGGGCGGGAGGCCGGCGCCGGTCGCGCTCGTGGCGGACGAAGACCCACGGCCAGCCCCAAGGCATGGAGCGATGGAAGACGCCGCGTCGCGCCGCCGCGCGGAGCTGCCCTACGAGGAGGCGGGCTTGGTAGGGCCGCCGGCCGTAGCGGGCGACATGGCGGTCGAGCTCCGCCTGCA
>CALZKB010000269.1:0-4570 GCA_945787575.1 Thermoanaerobaculia bacterium
CGAGTTGGAGGATTCATCATGAAGAGAGTTCTGCTGGGCATCTCGCTGGTTGCCGTCCTCTTTGCCCCGCTCGCCCTGGCGCAGGACGAGAGCACCTGGACCGGTGAGGTCATCGACCTCGCCTGCTACGTGCACTCCGGCGCCCAGGGAACGGACCACGCCAGCTGCGCCAAACAGTGCGTCAAGAGCGGCCAGCCCATGGGTCTGCTGACCACTGACGGAACGCTCGTCTTGCTCACGGCGGACCACAAGGACGGCCAGCCCTACGAGGCTCTCAAGGACCTCGCGGGGGAAAACGCGGAAGTCGGCGGGGTGCTGACCGAGCGGGACGGCATGAAGGTCGTCACCGTCACAGCCTCTAAGGCCGCCGCTTAAGCAGCCCGTCGGGTTGGCGCTTCCCGTCCGGACTCTGGCCTTTCTTCTGATCGGGGCCGTGCTGGTGCTCGGTCTCGAAAGCGCCTGCCGCGGCGTGCTGTGGCGCCGCGAGCTCAACCCCATCCTGCGTGGGCGACTGCTTACCGAGCGCCTTGGGTGCGTCAACTGTCACCGTCCCGTCGGCGCGATCGAGATCCCGAATCCGGCCAGCCGCTGGGGAACCGTGCCGCGCTTCCAGGGTGGCAACGCCTTCATGTACGGACCGAGCCGGGCCGAGATCGAGGAGTTCATCCGCTTTGGCGCACCTCGGGCGTGGCTCGACGAGCCCCGGGTCGAGGCGCGCCTGGCAGGCCAGCGGTTGCGGATGCCCGCCTTCGGAGACCGGCTCTCGGACACCGAGGTTGGCTCGCTGGTGAGCTACGTGGCCGCTCTCGAGGGAGTCGAGCCGAGGGGCGGGGAAGACGCCGCGGCGGGCCGCGAGCTAGCTCGCCAGGAGGGCTGTCTCTCGTGCCACGGCATCGAAGGCTCCGGAGGCCTGCCGAACCCCGGCTCGTTGGGAGGCTTCGTGCCAGGCTTTTTGGGAGGCAACTTCACCGACCTGGTCGCAAACCGCGGAGAGTTCGACGAATGGGTTCGCACCGGCACCAGCACCCGCCTCGCCTCCAACCCCCTGATCCGCTACTTCTGGCAGCGCCAGGAGATTTCCATGCCGGCCTACCGCGAGACCCTCGACGAGCAGCAGATCGGCGCTCTGTGGGACTGGGTGCAGGCCCTGCGCGCAGCCTCTTGATCACCGCTGTCCTCAGAGACGAAAGAATACAGGACGCCGAGAACCGACCTCCCCGAAGAACATGGGCAACGGACCGAAGGAGCTACCCCCATTGGAGCAGCCGGCCTGGCTCGGGCAGGAAGGTGAGCTCTCGGCAGGCGAGGCGGCGCCCAAGGGTAGCCATGGACCGCCGATTCCGCGAGAGGCACCGGACGAGTTCGGCACGCACGTGGGCCAATCGAGCGGCAGACCCTTCTTCCCGGACGAGATCGGCATCCCCATCGAGCCGCGGACGATCGCGGGGGTCGAGATCACGATCGATGGAATGGCCGACGTCGACCGACACCTTCGCCGTTTCGGTCCCGATAAAATCAACGACGCGATGATCGAACGGCTCAGCGACATCGCAGACGGAAAGAGAGAACCGACCGACGCAGACAAGTACTTCTACGCCCACGAGCTACGCGAGCTCGAACGCTACGAAGCCCTGGGCTGGGCCGACGACGTCCCCGACGATACGGACGCTGCCCACCGGCTCTGGAACAATACCCACACAGCGACCTTGGAGGAGTACGGCATCAAGGACGCCGACCTCTTCCCGGACGACCTAGACCCATGAATACCTCCGAACTGGCATCAGCACAGAAGATCCTCGAGCACGTCGCCATGAACGACGGTGAACTCACCTGGTACAACATCGTCCGACACATCGACGTCCAGGACGTCGAGCGCATTCCGCCACCATATGCGGTGCTCAAGGAGCTTGTCAGAGAGGGCCTCTTGCGGCTCGAGCCGCCGGACGGCGGAAACGAGGCGCGCTACCTCATCACGGACGAAGGCCAGATGCGAGTTGCCGAGCCGTGAGTAGCAGACCGATGACAGGCCCAGCGACCGTTGTGCTCGTACATGGCGCGTTTCACGGGCCGTGGTGCTGGGAAAAGGTCACGTCCCTCCTGCAAGCTCGCGACGTCCCGACGGCCCTCGTCGACCGGGGCGTGGGAGAGCCCCGCCAGGTCAGCTCCGACCCATGGCTCGACCAGGAGCGCGTGCGCGAGGTGGTCAACGAGGTTGCACGCCCCGTCGTGCTGGTTGGGCACTCGCAAGGTGGTGTCGGCATCACCTATGGGGGGGCGGGCAACCACTTCGTGCGGCACCTCGTGTACCTCACCGCGGTGGTGCCGGGCGTCGACCTCGGTGAGACGCAGGTAGGGACCGAGCTCGTCGTCAGCGGCATCCGGGCCACCCGAACCGGGACCATCTTCGACCCTGGGTTGGCGGAAGAGGTCCTCTTCAACGACTGCGACCCTGAGGATGTGGCGTGGGCGCTCGCCCGCCTCGATCCGCAGGCTCCAGCTCCACTTGGCGCAGAGCCGCCCGCGGCGCTTGCCTGGCGCGAGAAGCCGAGCACCTATGTCGTCTGTACCGACGACAACACGCACAGCCTCGAGGCGCAGCGGGTCTTCGCGGCGCAAGCCACGTCCGTCGCAGAGTGGCCGACGAGCCACTCGCCATTCGTATCCAGGCCAGGGCTCGTGGCGGATCTGCTGGCCGACCTCGCCGAGCGGTACGCTGAATGACCTGCAGGAGTCGCGCTTTTCGATAAGGAACGGATCACCGACAAGCATCCGTAGAGCCCGCGTGCCGATGGAGCCTTCGCGGATCTGAAACAAACACACCCCCCTGTACGTTAGTTCTACTGACCTCCATGGATGGGAGCTCCCCGAGCGATCGGCCGCACCCGTCCGAACGCCTCGCGACCTTTCGGTGCGAGGCGTTTTTTTGCGTCGCCGCGGTTTCGTGTCACTCAGTTGTCGACCGGCCGCGTCCACGCCCGGATCCGCTCTCCGAGGAGAGCGAGGTAGTCCGCCCCAGCCACGGCGAAGAAGTCGTTGTGACCCGCGCCCTCGACCGGGAGAAACTCCGTGCTCGACGGCGCGGCCGCGTGGAGCCGCTCTCCCTCGGAAAACGGCACGATTCGATCACGGGTGCCGTGGACGACGAGCAGGGGAACGTCCATCTCGCCGACCATCTCGGTGGACGGAAACGCGCCGCGCGCCAGGAGCCCGACGAGAGGCATCCATGGGTAGGCACGCAGAGCCATCGACGAGAGTGAAGAGAACGCCGATTGGGCCACCACCCCGGCGCACCGGCGATCGGCGGCGACCGCCAGTGCGACCGCGGCACCGAGACTCTCCCCGTAAAGGACGATCCGTTCCGGAGCGACGCCGTCGTCGATCAAGTACTCGAAGACGGCCACGCCGTCGAGCCGCACCTCCTCCTCTGACGGCGAGCCCGAGTTGCCGCCGTAGCCGGAGTAGTCGAAGAGCACCGTCCGCGCTCGAGTGCCGGCGACGAAGTCCTCGAGCAGGGGGGCCCGACCGCCGATGTTTCCGGCGTTGCCGTGAAAGAAGATCACGACCGGCCCCGCGGGGCTCGAATCGCCCTTCGGACGAGCGTCGTAGGCGGCCAGCAGCCGCCCGTCCGATCGCGGGATGCGAACGAGCTCCACGTCGGCTCGGCCGTTCAGGAAGCGCAGACCCTCCTCGGGAGTGGGCCGCGCCGAGGGAAGAAAGATCACCCGATCGCGGAGGAGGAAGAGCAGCAACGGCAGCCCGACTTCCACGACCACGAGCATCAAGAGCAGGGTAGGGAACATCGATCGAGGCTGGACGATGGCCGGTGACTCCTTCGGTTCGTCTTCGCTCGAGGATACACGGAGGGCGAGGCCCGTCGCTCACGAGAGTCGAGGCCTGGCCTCGACCGACGCTCCCGACGAGGCAGCGAGCTCGTCGCGGGCGGCGCCGGCTATCAGCCGCCGGCCGACAGCGTCAGCAGCGGCGCCGCCTTGCCCGGCTCCGATTGCAGCGAGAACAGGTACTTGAGAAGCCCGAAGCTGGTCTTCGAGTTGAGGTCGCTGTCGCCGATGTAGAACCAGTGGCCGCGATAGTGCACCTTGACGAAGGCGTTGACCGGGTCTTCTCCGGCAGTGTGGATCTTGAGCAGCTTGCCGGAGAGCGTGTCCCAGTCGAAACGGCTTCCGTCGGTGTGGCGGGTCACCGTAACCCGACCCGCTTCCTCGTCGATGGCGGGCACGGCGACCGACTGCGACAGGAAGAAGAGAGTTCCCATGAGCGAGCGGCCACGCAGGGCGATCTGCGTCTCGCTGCGGTCGAGGACCATGTCGGTGATCTCGAACTCCGAGCCCTCGGGGGCGAGGCCGAGTAGCTCCCGGAATCGATCGAGCTTTCGGTGTAAGGCCTCGTTGTCGGAGGAGTCGGCCGCGAGCGGCTGGAAGGCGATCACCAGGCGCTGCGTTCCTTCTCCGCCCCCGTCCTCGCCGGCAGCCCCAGAGTCGTCCGTGACCCGGCGAATGGCAGCCTGCACCCAGCCGGCGACCTGGAGATCTCGGAGGAGAGCGCTGACCTC
>CALZKB010000269.1:4581-7671 GCA_945787575.1 Thermoanaerobaculia bacterium
ACCTCGTGAAACTCGCGGTAGTGCGGAGGCACGTACGCCGGAGTCGGTCCCGCCGCGCTGGGAGCGTTCCTCAGGCTGTTGACCTGGTGCACGCAGCAGAGCATCAAGCGCTCGATGCTCCAACCTGATTGCGACAGGAGGGTCAACACCCGCGGCTCGAGCGGGGCCAGCACGCGGCGCGCGAACGCTTCGCCCTGGAGCGGGGTATAGGAGATCGTCGGCGTCTCGGTGTATCCCACCCCGGCCGATACTCCGGCCTCGTTGCCCGAAGCTCCCAGGTCGAACGAGCCGCTGGCAGCGGCCGCGTAGTCGAAATTGAGCTGGGTCGTCACCCCCGCGACCTCGAGAAACTGCGGATTGTCCCGGTAGCGCAACCGCACCAAGTTGAGCAGCATCTGCTCGTTCCACGAACGCGAGATCGCCTCGTTGTAGTCGATCCGCGCCGCCGGCAGGGCCTTGGGTCCGAGCTGCTTCACGCACCCGGCCAGCAAAGCGGCGGCGACCGCCACCCACAGGAACCCTCGACCAGGTCGCATCGGCGCACCCCTCTTCAGTTGTGTGGACTCGTGAGGCTACCACAGCCGTCGCCGCCGACCGTCGCTGCCGCCCTCTCCGGCGGCGACTGCGAGGTCCCACCGGTCCTCAGTCGGAGCAACCGGCAGCTTTGACGTTCTTCGGGAACTCGCCGATCACGTCTCGTTCGTTCCCGCCCAGACGACCTGGGTGAAGTGGCCGGCGCGGGCGTTGAACCCCGGGTCGTCGAAATCGTAGTTCTCGATCTCGGCAAACCAGGAGTCGACGATCTCGTCGGCGGTGAAATCGAAGGCGTCCGAATGCCAGGCGGTGTTGCTGCCGAAATCGTAGGAATGGGCCGGTCTCGCCGAGCACTCTCCGGCGAGCGACTCGATCCACGCCCGAGCGACGGTGGCGACCTCTTCCGACCAGATCACCGGCGGCGCGCAGTGCTTCTCCCGCTGGCGGTTGTGAGCCGCCACCACGGCTTCCTCGATCTTGGGTGCCGGGTCTTCCTCCTGCCCGAAGACGCCGCCGCCTCCCGCCAGCAGCAGCGCGACGACCCCGACGCTCCCTTTGAGCCCTGACTTCACGCTGATAGGGTACCAGCGCTGTCGAGACTCTGTCCGTTGGTGCCCGGCGATGACCGAGGGACGCTCACCTGGGGAGGAACCGTCATGCGTCGTAACTCGTGGATCGTCTTGTTGCTCGTACCGGTCGTCTCGGGCTGCCCGCCCTCGACCCCACCCGGTCCGATGGAGCCGTTCGACTGCACCGCGCCGCCCCCGGTGACGACGACCTTGGTGCGAGCCGCCAATCCGGTGCCCGAGTGCTACCTGGGGATCCTCACCTCGACACCCGATGCCGACGATTTCTCGACTACCGTGAACCAGATCGTGCCGCCCGAGGCCGGTGAGGTGGTGATGCTGCCACTCATCAACGGCTTCCGGACGACGATGAGTCCCGAAACCGCGCAGACTCTCGCCGCCGACCGCGGCGTCGTCGTCTACGAATGCGAGGCGGTGGAGATCAGCGCCGTCCAGTCGTGGGGATTGGATCGGGTCGACCAGCGCAACCTCCCCCTCGATAACGAGTACGAGCCGCGCGGCACCGGAGCGGGGGTGCACGTCTACGTGCTCGATACCGGCCGCCCGCCGATCAGCGCCTTCGAGGGCACGCTCGGTGAGTGCCACTCGACCGTCGGCGGCAGCTGCAACGACGACCACAACCACGGTTCCCACGTCGCCGGCACGATCGGCGACGCGCGTTACGGGGTGGCCAAGGACACGGTGATCCACTCGGTCAGGGTGCTGATCAACGGCTCGGGCTCGGATGCGGACGTGATCGAGGGGATGCAGTGGTCGGTCGACCACGTCGCCGCCAACGGCTGGCCGGCGCTCGGCAACATGAGCCTCGGAGGCAGTGCCTCCGATCCGTTCGATCGCGCCGTGTGCGCCGCCTGGGAGCAGGGCTTCGTCTTCGCGGTGGCGGCGGGCAACGACGACGAGGACGCCTGTCGCTCGTCCCCGTCGCGAGTGAGGCAGGCGCTCACTCTGTGCGCGACCCAGTCGAACGATCGCCGAGCGTCGTTCTCCAACACCGGCGTCTGCGTCGACGTCTGCGGACCGGGCGTGAACATCGCGTCGCTGTCGCGCACCGGTCTGCGGCTCATCCTCTCCGGTACTTCGATGGCGAGCCCGCACGGCGCCGGGGTGATGGCGATCTGCGCCGAGCTTCTCGGCACTGCCGACCCCATCGCTCTGTGGCAATGCGCGGTCGACTCGGCGACCCCGGGCGTCGTCGGGGACCCAGGGACGGGTACACCGAACCTGCTGCTCTACGCCGGGCCCGGCGACTAGCTCGCGCCGAGGACCGAGCGGCTCCTCGGGCGCTCGAACTCAGACCGCAGGCGCCTCGAACCGACATTTCTGTACACTACGCTCAACCCACTACGCCCAACCTGACGATGAAGATCGCGATGCTCAAGCCGCCGATCGGCGGAATTCTCGGACTCGAGATGCTCACCTTCGTCGAGCCGCTCGGCTTCCTGTGCCTCGCCGGCGGCCTCGAGGAGCAGGGGCACGAGTGCAAGATCCTCGATCTGAGGATCGACGGCCTCGAGACCGGCCTCGAGCAGGCCAGACGGTTCGCCCCCGAGGTCGTCGGGCTGCAGTGCAACTTCACGACCGAGCGTTTCCGGACGCTAGAGCTCGCCCGGAGAGTGCGTCGCGAGCTTCCATCGGCCTTCGTCGTCGTCGGCGGCCACGACAGCTCACGAGAACCGGAGTGGTTCGAGCGGGACGAGTTCGACGCGATCGCCATCGGCGATGGAGAAGAGGTGATGCCCGGCCTCGTCGAGGCGCTCGACGGAGGTCGGGATCCCCGGTCCGTGGCGGGCCTCCGAGTGCGCAACGGCCAAGAGTGGGTCGCCACCGGCCCGGCGCCCGGCCGCCGCGATCTCGACACTCTGCCGATGCCGGCGCGCCACCTCATCACCCAATACGCACCTCACTACTACATCACCTTCCGCAAGCCGCTGGGTTTGATGGAGACGGCGCGGGGCTGCCCGTTCAAATG
>CALZKB010000270.1 GCA_945787575.1 Thermoanaerobaculia bacterium
CCTCGGACTTCGGGTCGCCGCCATTTCGGAGCGCACGGTCACGCTCGAAGGCCGGGGAAAGCGCTACGCCCTGCAGCTGGGTGCCGCTGACAGCCGGTAGCCGCGCCGCTTCCCCGCGCTGCGATGCGTCGTGTAAACGCTAAAACGCCCCGCCGAAAGACCCGGCGGGGCGTTGCTACGCCAAACCTGAGGAAGGCGCCTAGAGACGCTCGACGTTGATCGCGTGGGGGCCCTTGGGTCCCTCACCGATGTCGAATTTCACCCGCTCGCCCTCGTTGAGAGTCCGGAAGCCGTCTCCCTGAATCGCGGAGTAGTGGACGAAGACGTCAGCTCCATCGTCTTGCGACAGAAAACCGTAACCCTTCGACTCATTGAACCACTTGACGGTACCTTCGTTTGCCATGATGCTTGCTACTCCTTCTTGGTCACGCTAAGCGCCTCGCGGGCGCCCCTAGGGCGAAATCGGCGTCTCGCCGCTCCCCACAGCTCAGCCCGGACTGCTTGCTTGTCACACTCTCCTTCCAGAGGGATCGATAACGTCGCGAATCTTGGCTGAAGCCGCGACACTACGTCGCGGCGCGAGAAGTCTGGCATGGCGCCCGGCGAGAATGCAAGGAACCCTGTTCGCGAAACGGGCAGCCCGATGCCGGAGCAGACTGCTAGACTCCGCCCCATCGACGCGGAGGGATGGCGATGGCCCTACCCGATTTCACGATCGGCATCGAAGAGGAGTACCAGATCATCGATCCGGAGTCCCGGGAGCTCACCTCCTATGTGCAGGACTTTCTCGACCAGGGTCAGATCGTCCTCAAGGATCAGATCAAGCCCGAGCTGCTCCAGTCGCAGGTGGAAGTAGGGAGCAAGATCTGTCACACCATCGGGGAGGCGCGCGAGGAGCTCATCCGTCTCCGGCGGCACGTCCACGAGCTGGCCGAATCGAACGGCCTGCAGTTCGCGGCCGCCAGCACCCATCCGTTCTCCAACTGGGCCGAGCAGGAAGTCACGCCGCTCGAACGATACCGGAAGCACCAAGAGCAGATGGCGGACGTGGCGCGCCGCATGCTGATCTTCGGGATGCACGTCCACATCGGCATCGAGGACAAGGACCTGATGATCGACATCATGGACCAGTCCCGGTACTTCCTGCCCCACCTGCTCGCCCTCTCGACCAGCTCCCCGTTCTGGGCCGGCCGTGACACGGGACTCAAGTCGTACCGCTCGATCGTCTTCGAGGCGCTGCCCCGCAGTGGTCCGCCACCCGCCTTCGAGAGCTGGGCCGACCATACCCGCTTCGTCGACACCCTGGTCAAGACCCGATCGATCGAGGACGCAACGAGGATCTGGTGGGACATCAGGCCGCACCCGGTCTTTCCCACCCTCGAATATCGGGTCTGCGACATCTGCACGAGGGTCGACGAAGCGATCTGTCTCGCCGCCCTCATCCAGGCGATCGTCGCCAAGCTGATGCTCCTGCGCGAGAGCAACCAGCGCTGGCGCCGCTATCGCCACCACTTGATCGAAGAGAACAAGTGGCGCGCAGTCCGCTACGGAATCGAGGGCAAGCTCATCGACTTCGGTAAGCAGGCAGAGGTGTCGATGAGGCAGTTAGGCGTCGAGCTGCTCGGCTTCGTCGACGAAGTGCTCGACCCGCTCGATCTCCGGAAGGAGGTCGAGTACGTCCACACCATCCTCGAGAACGGCACCAGCGCCGATCGGCAGCTCGCGACCTACGAAGAGACCGGGGACCTCAAGGCGGTCGTCGATCGGGTCGTCGGCGAGACTCGCGAGAATGTCGGCTAACAGCCCGTGGTAGAGGTCCTGTCAGTCCCGCGGCAAGGCCTCGCGGTGCGGCCGCGAGGCGCAGGCTCCGACCTGAACACCCAACCGGTATAGTCGGCCACTCTCGATGAGCGGGTGGATCCAGAGCTTCAGCGACTGGTTGTGGGGGCCGCCCATGCTGATACTGGTCCTCGGAACCGGGCTGTACCTGCTCGTTCGCCTCAAGGGGGTCCAGTTCGGCGAGTTTCCCTCGGCGGTACGGTTGCTGTTCGCGGCGCGCAGCGAGGGGGACGGCGACATCAGTCCGTTCGCCGCGCTGATGACCGCGGTGGGGGGCATCGTCGGCAACGGCAACCTAGCCGGAGTGGCGACGGCGGTGACCGCCGGCGGCCCGGGAGCGCTCTTCTGGATGTGGGTGTCCGGCATCGTCGGCATGGGCACGATGTTCGCGGAATCGGTGCTCGGCGTGAAGTACCGGCAAAAGGGGGCCGACGGGCTGTTCGTCGGCGGACCGATGTACTACCTCCGCGATGCCCTCGGTTGGCCGAAGCTGGCGGCTTTCTTCGCATTCGGCCTCGCGATCAAGACGCTGTTGGCCACGACGGTCGTCCAGTCCAACTCGATCGCCTCGGTCGTCTCCTCGCAGTTGGGGTGGAGCGCGATCACCACCTGCCTGCTACTGGCCTTGGTCTGCGGCTTCGCGATCATCGGTGGGGTGCGGTCGATCGCGCAAACCTCGACCGTCCTTGCGCCGCTGATGGGGGTGCTCTATCTGAGCGGAGCGACGGTGGTGCTCGTGATCTTCCGCGATCAGATCGTCCCCAGCCTCGGCCTCGTCGTCAACCACGCTTTCTCGCCGGCGGCCGCCACCGGCGGCTTCCTCGGCGCCGGCGTCCGCGAGGCTTTCCGTTTCGGGGTCGCCCGCGGGGTCTACTCGAACGAGGCGGGCACCGGTTCGGTGCCGATCGCCCACGCTTCGGCGAGAACCGCCGATCCCGTGCGTCAGGGCAAGATCGCGATGCTCGGCGTCTTCATCGATACACTGGTCGTGTCGACCGCTACCGGCCTGGCTCTCCTCGTCACCGGAGCCTGGCATTCCGGCCTCGACTCGACCGCCCTCACCGCGCAGGCGTTCTCGACGGCCCTCGGGAACATCGGCGGCCCGTTGGTGCTCGCCTCCTCGATTCTCTTCGGACTCTCGACCTTGATCGCCTGGGCGTTTTACGGCGAGCAGAGCGCCGCCTATCTGTTCGGGCCCAGGGCGCGGTCGCCCTATCGCGTGCTCTACTGCATCGCCATCGCCGGCGGAGCGATCGCCGGGCCGCGCCTTACTTGGGCTTGGGCCGATATCCTCAACGGGATGATGGCTATCCCCAACCTGGTCGCCCTCCTCGCCCTCGGCGGTGGCGTGGCGAGGCTGTCGAGACTTCGCTCGACGGGAGCATCCCCATGACGACGCCCGCATGGCTCCAGCCAGCCCTGGATCTGGTCGGCTCCAACCTCTACGCGCGCGCGGGCGTCATCCTGCTGGCGGCCTTCGTCGGCGCCAAGCTCATCGACTGGTTTCTCACCGCGGTGCTCAAGACCTGGGCGTCCTTCACCAAGACCGAGTTCGACGACGGCCTGATCGCGGCGCTCCATCGCCCGATATTCATGAGCGTCGTTCTCGTCGGAGCCTGGCTTGCCTTGCTCGAGCTCGAGTTCTCCGAGGTCTACTTCCAGAAACTGATCCTGCCGGCTCTGAAGACCATGGCGCTGATCGTCTGGTCGATCTTCCTCTTCAGACTCTCGAGCCTGTTGCTGGGAGTCGCGGGGGGGCTTCGGGATAGCTTCCTGCTGATCAACGAGCGCACGATCTCACTGTTCGGCCAGGTGGCAAAGCTCGTGATCTCCGGCGCCGTCATCTATTTCCTCTTCCTCGCCTGGAACATCGAGGTCACCGCCTGGCTGGCGTCGGCCGGCGTCGTCGGATTGGCGGTCGGCTTCGCCGCCAAGGACACTCTCGCCAACCTCTTCGCTGGCATCTTCATACTGGCCGATGCCCCGTACAAGCCGGGAGACTTCATCGTCATCGACAGCGGCGAGCGGGGCCAAGTGCAGCACATCGGATTGCGCAGCACTCGCATTCTCACCCGAGACGACATCGAGATTACCGTCCCCAACTCGGTCATCGCCAACGCCAAGATCGTGAACGAGAGCGGCGGACCCTGGGAGAAGGAGCGCGTTCGTCTCCGAGTCGGTGTCGCCTACGGCTCCGATCTCGACCAGGTGCGCGAGGTGCTGATCGCGGTCGCCGCGGCCCAGCCGCTCATCCTCGACGAGCCGGCGCCGAGAGTGCGTATCAGAGCGTTCGGCGATTCGAGTATCGCTCACGAACTGCTCGGCTGGATCGAAGAGCCGGTCCTTCGCGGACGGGTGCTCGACGACCTCTTCCGCCGGGTTTACGAGAGCTTCAGCGCCGCCGGCATCGAGATCCCGTTCCCGAGGCAGGACATCCACCTGAAGAGAGCGCCCGACTCCGAGTAGGAGCCGAGGCTTTCGAGCGGCGGCGGGCGGCGACCGGAGAGGTCCGATCGAGATCGACCCTCCGGCCTCGTCCGCAGCCTAGCGGCCTTCGATTCCCAGCAGCTCGACCTCGAAGATCAGGGTCGAGTTGGGACCGATCGGACCCTGACCGTTGGGCCCGTAGGCTATCTCCGAGGGCACATAGAGCTTGTATTTCGATCCGACACTCATCAGCTGGAGTCCTTCGGTCCACCCGGGGATCACCTGGCTGCTGTCGAACTGAGTGCCGTCGATCAGGGTGCCGCGATAGTGGACCGTCACCCGATCGGTAGCGCCGGGCTTGGGTCCGTCGCCTTCCGAGATCACCTCGTACTGGAGCCCGCTGGCGGTCGTCATGACCCCTTGCCGCTCGCTGTTCGCCACCATGAACTCTCGTCCGGCCGCGCCGTTGGCGGCCCCCATCTCGGCCACCTTGGCCTGCTGTGCCTGCATCAGCTCCTGCTGGAAGAGCTGAAGCGCTGCCGTCATCTCCTGCTCCGACCAGCGGGACTCCCCGCCCGCGAGAGCCTCCTGGATGCCGCGGGCGAACTGCTCACCGTCGATCTCGATCTCTTGCTGCTTGAAGTTGACTCCGGTCTGCCAACCGATGGCGTAGCTGATGTTGACCTCGGAATTCGCCGTTTCGTCGTCGGTTGCCTCGGTCGTGGCGGCCGGACCTGCATCGCAGGCGGTTGCCACTACTAGAACGAGTGGGATAGAAAGCGGTACGAGTCTTCGCAACGAAGGTGCCTCCAGACTGTGTGTATGAGGGGATCTGGAAAAACGGCGCCTATAAACCTTCGAGACCAGTCAATCTGCCGTCCGGGGCCAATATTTACGGTTTTACGTTTGTGGACTGGCAGAACAACGGGCAGGTCCTGCGCCCCGATCACCGCCCCTGTCGCCACGATCGTGACGGCGAGCATCATCACCGAGTCCCATCCCCAGTGCGCGCCGAACGCGATTCCCGGGGACACAAGTACCCCTGACGCTTCAAACAACTCTTTGACAAACGTGAAGCTGTCACCGTACTTCGCTGGAATGCGGTCCCAGATGTACATGGCAGCTCGCGGCTTCTTCAGCTGCCAGCCGAGTTTGGCGAAACCGTCGACGATGAGGTCGCGCCGATGCAGATACAGGTCCCGTTGTTTTGCGGCAAAATCAGTGTCGCTGTTCAGAATCTCGGCCGCGGTACGTTGGATCGCGAGAAACGCGCTGAAGTCCATGTTGGCCTTGATCTTGA
>CALZKB010000271.1 GCA_945787575.1 Thermoanaerobaculia bacterium
GCCGTCGTTCGCCGCATAGACGCCGCACAGCTGATTGGAGGGCGGCTCGGTCGCGTTGCCGAGCTCCGTCCAAACCGCGGGGTTGGCGTCGATGTTGGTCGTGATGAAGACCCCACCATCGGATGATTGACAGCCGCCGCTCCCGACCGTGCAGTTGACGGTGAACGCGACATACGAAAGCGGGGCGTAGGAGACGAAGGAGTCCGGGTATTCGAAGGCGTCGAGCAGGCCGGCCGGCGGATAGTCGATCTCTGTCACACCCGTGAAGCCGGGGCCTCCCCGAAAGGCACGTGTGGCTCGGCCGCCACCGCCGAAGCAGCAGACGGTGTAGATGATCCCGGCCGACTCGGCGCCGGTGTCGAATCCGTCGCAGCAGATCTCGTTGTGCCAGGTCGGCGACGTGCTGCCGGCGTCGGTCGTGCCGAAGACGCCGTTATCCTGATTGCCGAAGTAGAGGTCTTCGCTGGCGGCGCCCGATTGATCGGCGCCGGACATCGCCCACGGCCACAAACCGTGGGGCGTCACATCTGGCTGCTCCCAGTTTGGGTTGTGGCAGTCGCTCGTGTCGTCCGTGTTGTAGTAGACGCCGCCGTCGGACGAGAAAAGAACCGGGCAGGCGTCGTTCGCCGCCTCGGAGTCGAACAGAATTGCGCCGGTGTCGTCATGACCGCCGACGTTGCGGGTGAACCCCCCCGCCCACGGCGGGGTGCTGCCGGTGCCGCAGCGGGGGGCGCCACCCGACGATGTGCCGCTCGTGCATTGCACTCGGTAGAGCGACACATCTCCGAACCACAGATCGAAAACATCGGTTCCACCGGTGCGCTGATTCGTTTCGACGAACGGGATACGTCCCTGGGGCGACGGGTTGGTGCGGGTCTGAGTCCAGGTCGGGGTGGCGCTTCCACCGTTGGTCGTCTCGTAGATGGTGGTGCCGGCGACCGAAAGCAAGACGTAGGACTCGTCGGGGGACACGGCCAAAGAGCAGCGTCCCGAAGGAAGGCCGGAACCGGCGACCCAGGTGACACCGCTGTTGTCCGAGCGCAGATGTCCGTCATCGCCACAGATGTGCACCACGCCGCCGCCGAGAGCGACCGTGTCCCAGATCCTCGTCGCCGTCCCCGCGCCCCCGGTCGGGTCGCGGTAGGTCCAGGTGGCGCCGGAGTCGGCGCTGACTGCGAGCCCGCAGTTCGTGCCGATGAACACGTTGGCGCTGTTGATGGGGTCGATCGAGATACCGAAGGCACTCGGCTCGGTCTCGTCGTCGCTGTTGGTGCAGAAGCCCGACGGCGGTGAGGCGGTCGCCGGCTTGGTCCAGGTTGTGCCGCCATCGGTGCTCACGTTGATCCCGGCCTTGGATGTGGTCTTGCCATCGTAGAAGGAGGTGGCGTAGATCCGGCTCGGATTGGAGTGGTCGATCTCGACGTCCCAGGTGACGAGCGGAAGATGGCGGTCGTGGAACGACCAGTTCAGGCCGCCGTCGGTCGTGCTGTAGATGCCACCCCACTCGCTGGCCGCGTACATGCGCTGGTTGTCGGAAGGGTGGATGGCGAGGCCGTTGACCCGACCGCCGGTCGCGCCGTCGGGATCGCTCGGGTCGGTGTCGGAGTTGTCGGGGCTGACGTCCTCGAAGCTCACGGTCGTGCCCGCAGTCGCGAACGAAGCCGTCAACAGGAGGGCAGCGGCGAAAACCAGCAAGAAGCGTGTCGAAAGATCGAGATTACGCAGTCTTGGCATCGCTCTCTCCTAGCTGCCGGGAAGCTCTCTCGGCTTGTCGAGGGGGCATACCGGCACCTCGAAGCGTCCGATGGCGCTCGAGATCCAGCCGCTCGAAGTCCGGGTGAGAACCCGCCAGTAGTAGTTGATGCCGGTCTCGGCGGTGTCGACTGCGGCGCCGCCAAGGTCGCCGGCGACGGGACCGGTCGTCTCGTAACGCCCGAGCTCGAAGCCGTCGCGGAACTTCGAGATATCGAGGCGCTGGGCGAGCGCCGGAAGCTCGGAGGCGGTCCAGCCGAGGGTCACTCGGGGAATACGCGGTGCCCCGTCGAGACACTCCGAGACCTGGGCGAGGTCGGTTGCACCGCCCGGCGTCGCGAGCGGCTGGATGTCGACGTCGTGGTCGATGGCGGTCGCTTCGTCAAGTGACACGGGGAGAGGTTGGGCGTGGATCGGCGCGGCAAGGCCAGCGGTGATCGCCAAGACCAGGCCCGTCAGCAGGTAGTTGCGGAGCATGGCGGATCTCCTCTGAGGAGTGCTTGGGCGGGGAAGAGGTTCGTTTCCTAACTTCGCGCCCGAGTTCGACATCTAAACGTAGCGAAGTCCGAGTGTGACCGCAAGGCAGCTTCGATCCCTCGCCTTCGTCGTCATGCCCGATGATCGGCGAGGGCGAAACTGATCGTCGATCTCGTCGAGGTGGCTCAGGATGCACCGCTGAGCCGTCTTCCAACACGACTCAAGAGCCGCGCGTTGATCGCGACGATCACCGTCGAGAGGGACATGAAGACCGCCCCGATCGCCGGAGACAGGACGATCCCGGCTCTGGAGAGAACCCCGGCGGCCAAGGGGATGGCGACGATGTTCTAAGCGGTGGCCCACCACAGGTTCTGTTTCATCTTCTTGTAGGTCGCTCGGGCCAGAATCACTATCGACGCCACGTCGCGCGGGTCGGAGCGGACGAGCACGATGTCGGCCGACTCGATGGCGACGTCGGTTCCGGCGCCGATCGCGATGCCGACGTCGGCCTCGACGAGGGCCGGCGCGTCATTGACGCCGTCGCCGGTCATCGCCACCGTCAGCCCGCGTTCTTTGACTTCCCGGATCTTCTGCGACTTTTCGTGGGGAAGGACCTCCGCGAAGAAATCGTCGAGATCCAGCTCTTCAGCCACCCACTCCGCCACCTCTCTCGCGTCGCCGGTCAGCATCATCGACTGGATCCCCATCTCGCGCAGCCGCCGTAGCCCCTCCCGCGATTGCTCCCGGATGATGTCCGCGAGGGCGATGGCCCCCTCCAGCTGGTCCTCGATCAGCACGAACACCACGGTCTTGCCCTGTGCGGCGACTTTCGAGACTCGCTCGTCCCGGTCCTCGGCCTCCCGAACGACCCCCTCGGCGATCGGATGCTCCGAGCGGCTCTCGAGACTTGCCGCGAGCTGCAGCAGATAGCTCTCGTCGCGGCCTCCCAAAGAGATGACGTCGGTGACGCCGAACCTGCCCTCGGTGAGGGTTCCGGTCTTGTCGAACACGACCGCCTGGAGATCTCGCGCTCGCTCGAAGGCAGAACGGTCTCGTATCAACAGGCCGTTGGCCGAGAGCGCCGTCGAAACGGCGACGACGAGAGGAACGGCCAAACCGAGGGCGTGGAGGCCCCCTCCTCCTTTTCGACCGGCTTGCTCTCGCCGGTCAGCATCGCCTGGTTGACCGTCGTACGGCCCTCGACGATCACCCCGTCGGTCGGGATTTTCTCGCCGGGCTTGACCAACACGCGATCGCCGTGGGCGAGATCGCTGACCGGAACGTCTTCGACGGTGCCGTCACCCGCCACCCGGTGGGCCTCGGACGGCATCAAGCGAACGAGCTCCTCGAGAGCCCTCGACGCCCCCATGACCGAGCGCATCTCGATCCAGTGACCGAGCAACATGATGTCGATCAACGTCGCCAGCTCCCAGAAGAACACCTCTCCAGGTAGGCCGAAGACGACCACCGAGCTGTACAGATAGGCGACGCTGATCGCCAGGGCGATCAAGGTCATCATCCCCGGCTTCTTCGTTCCGACCTCCTCGAAGAAACCTTTCAGGAAAGGCCAGCCGCCGTAGAAGAAGACGATCGAGGCGAGGGCAAACTGGACGTAGCTATCGCCGGGGAAGGCCAGCGCCTCCTCGAGCCCTAGCAGCCGTTGGATCATCGGCGCCAGAGCCAGCACCGGCACGGTGAGGATCAGGGAGACCCAAAAGCGACGGCGGAAGTCGGCAACCATATGAGCATGATGGTCGTGGTGGCTCGATGGGCCGCCGTGACCTGAGTGGCTCGGCGCGACATCAACGGCATGTTGTTTCGGGTGGTCGTGGAGACCCGACGCCCCCGATTCGTGCGCCACCGACGGATGGCCGTGTCCCTCTCCTGCCGCACGAGGATGATGCTCGTGATCGCTCATGCTGGGCTCTCCAATCTAGGCGTCGACGGACTCCACTCGGCTTCTGACCTGAACCTGGAGTCCCTCATCTCGTCTCTCTCGTGGGAAGCCTCGATCACGGGTGGACGAGCGCCATCGTGGGGTCTCATCGAGGCGTGTCGCTGCTAGTCGGCGACGACCGTTCCACAGGCGGGCATCTCCTGCCCGAGATAAGGGTTGCCGATCTCGCCGTGCGGTTGAATCCAGGCCTTCTTTGCCATCGGGCAGGAGACCACCATCGATTCCTCCACGCCGGCGAGCTTGCGATAGCGGCCCAGCGGCTTGCTCAGTTCGAACAAGGCTTCGCGAGCCTGATCGATGCTTTCAGTCTCGGCGAGCCGGACGGCCGCCGCGGAGATCTCCGG
>CALZKB010000272.1 GCA_945787575.1 Thermoanaerobaculia bacterium
GCGCTCGGGCTCGCGTGCCTCGCGGCCGCCAACGAGCCGCGACGCTACTCGGCTCTCGTTTGGATCGCGTCAGCTGAGCGACTGGCCCTGGCAGCGGTCCTCGCCGCAGCCGGCTTCACCACTCCCGGCAGAGATCCGCTCGTGCCCTTCGCCCTCGTCGAGCTGGTTCTCGGACTCTCTCATCTGGCGCCCCGATGGCGGCTCGGCCGATGAGCTCCTTTCCCCGCATCGAGGGGGCGATCCTGACCACCGGCGGTCTCGCGCTGCTGACGCTGCGAGGCTTCTGGGCCCTTCTGCGCCCGCCCTGGGAGGTCCGCGGCTGGATCGCCGAAGCCGAGCAGATCGGCTGGCGCTCGCTGGGGGTGGCTTCGATCACGGCAGTCTTCACCGGCATGGTCCTGGCGCTCCAGACCGCGTACAGCCTGCCCTCGATCGGGGTCAAGTACTACATCGGCACCGTGGTCTCGAAATCCATCGTGCGTGAGCTCGGGCCCGTCCTCACGGCCCTGATCGTCGGCGGCCGGATCGGCGCCGGGATGACGGCCGAGCTCGGCACCATGAAGGTCACCGAGCAAATCGACGCCTTGCGCTCGATGGCCGCCGATCCGGCAAAGAAGCTCGTCGCGCCCAAGCTCGCCGCGACCCTCGTCATGCTGCCGGCGCTAACCCTCATCGGGAACTTCCTGGGAATCCTCGGTGGACTCTTCGTCGCCGTCCTGCAGCTCAACCTGACGGCCGGGTTC
Source organism: Thermoanaerobaculia bacterium (assembly GCA_945787575.1). Lineage (GTDB taxonomy): Bacteria > Acidobacteriota > Thermoanaerobaculia > Multivoradales > JAHEKO01 > CALZKB01. Next base: position 744 of record CALZKB010000272.1, read on the forward strand.
TACCTCAACGACGTGCTCGAGTCTCTCACCCTGAGCGACGTCTCGAGCGGCCTGGGCAAGTCCTTCTTCTTCGCCTACGCCATCGCGATCATCGCCTGCTACAACGGGCTCAACGCTCGGGGCGGCGCCGACGGCGTGGGGCGCGCAACGACCGACACCGTGGTGATGGCCTCGATCACCGTCCTGGTAATCGACTTCTTTCTCACCAAGCTCTTCCACTTGGCGTTCTAGAAATGAGCCGGCCGCTCTTCAGCATCGAGGGCATCCGCAAGGCCTATGGGTCCAAGGTGGTGCTGAGCGACCTCAGCTTCGAGGTGCCTGCTGGAGAGTCCTTCGTCATCCTCGGCGGCTCCGGCAGCGGCAAGAGCGTACTCCTGCGCCAGCTCAACGGTCTCGAGCGGCCGGACTCGGGCCGTGTCGTCTTCGACGGCATCGATCTTTCGAGCCTCGAGGAGCGCGACCTCTTCCCGATCCGCAAGCGGGTCGCGATGCTCTTTCAGAGCGGCGCTCTCTTCGATTCGATGACTGTCTTCGACAACGTGGCCTTTCCTCTGCGTCAGGACGGCGGCCACGGGGAGCAAGCCATCGCCGAGCGGGTTCACGAGCTGCTGGAGCGGGTGCGGCTGCCCGACATTGACGCCAAGATGCCGGCCGCGCTGTCCGGCGGGATGAAGAAACGGGTGGCGCTCGCCCGTTCTCTCGCCCTGAGCCCGGAAGTGGTGCTATATGACGAGCCCACAACCGGCCTCGACCCGCGGACCTCGGCGACGATCGGCTCGCTGATCAAGACCCAGCAGCAGCAGCTCCGGGTCACCTCCATCGTCGTCACCCACGACCTGGCGCTGGCGCGGAGGGTGGGCGACCGGGTAGCCTTTCTGGACCGCGGCCGGTTCCGCTTTGTCGGCGACTGGGCCGACGCCGACCAAACGGACGACGAGCTGTTCGCGGCGTTCCTCGGTGGACGGGAGGAGATCGATGAAGCGTGAGTTCAAAGTCGGACTGCTGGTGCTCGCGGCGCTCACCGTCTTCGCCCTGGCCATCTTCGTGCTCGGCGGGCGCTCCAACCTGTTCGTTCGCGAGAATCGCTACTCCATCCGCTTCGAGGTGGTCGGCGGGCTGGCGGTGGAGAGTCCGGTCCAGCTCGACGGCGTGATCGTCGGCCGGGTGCGGGAAGTGGTTCTGCCCGTCAAGGTCGAGGAGAAGCTCCTGACCGTCTGGGTCTCGATCGACGGTCGCTACTCCGAGAGAGTTCGCAAAGACTCGCTGGCCCGCATCAAGACCCTCGGTCTGCTGGGTGACAAGTACGTGGAGGTCTCCTCCGGTTCGCAGGCCACCGCGGTGATTCCGGCCGGCGGCGAGATCCCGGCCGCCGCGCCGACCGACGTCGACCAGCTCATCGCCAGCGGCGAGGACGTAGTGGACAACGTCGTGGCGATCTCGGCCTCGCTGCGGACGATTCTGGTACGGATGGAGGCCGGCGAAGGCGTCATCGGCGAGCTTTTGAGAGAAACCGAAGACAGCGCCCACGCTCGCGAGTCGCTGCTCGGCGCCATCGACTCGATGCACAGCATCGCGAGGAAAATCGACTCCGGTCAGGGCACCCTCGGGGCTCTGATCTCGGACCGCCAACTGGCCGACCGGGTCGAAAGCCTGGTCGGGCGACTGGAGACGGTGGCCTCGAGCCTGGAAGAGGGCGAGGGCACGATGGCGGCCCTGCTCCACGACGCCGAGCTCAAGGAGCGGGTCGAGGACTCGATCGACAAGATGTCGACAACCGCCGCCGAGCTTTCCGAGCTCGCCACCGAGCTGCGCGACGGCAACGGCCTCCTCCAGCGCCTGATCCGGGACGAGGAGTACGCTGAGGAGGTGACCACCGACCTCAAGAAGCTGCTCGGAAACCTCGAGACGATCTCGACCCGTCTCGAGCGGGGCGACGGGACCGTCGGCCGCCTGCTCGAAGACCCCGCTCTCTACGAAGCGATGAACGACGTGGCGGTCGGGATCGACGAGTCCCGATTCCTGCGTTGGCTGGTCCGCAACCGCCAGAAGAAGGGAATCGCGAAACGCTACGAAGAGACCTTGAAGGAGCTCGAAGCCGCGGGGATCGAGCCCGAACCGGCGACCGAGCAACGTCAGACCGGAGGAGGCGGCTAGCCTCCGGCCGGGATCGGAGACACACGTGTACGAGCTCATCACGCTCGCCTACCGCGCCGTCACCAGCCACCGCCTGCGGTCGTTGTTGTCGATCCTGGGCATCGCGATCGGCATCGGCTCCGTCATCCTGCTGACCTCGGTGGGCGAGGGAACCCGGCGCTACATCGTCGGCCAGTTTTCCCAGTTTGGGACCAACCTCATCGCCATCAATCCCGGCAAGGCCGAGACAATGGGGATCCCGGGGGTGCTGGGCGGCACCACCCGCAAGCTGACCATCGATGATTCTGAAGCGCTCGAGCGGATTCCGGCGATCGAGAAAACCGTGCCGCTCGCTTTCGGCATGGGCCGCGTCGAGGCCGACGGGCGCGGGCGCAGCGTCTTCGTCTACGGCGTGACGCCGCAGATCGAGCAGGTCTGGAGCTGGGGCGTCCGCGTCGGCTCCTTCTGGAGCGCCGGCGACCCCCGCCGCGGCTCGCAGGAAGCGGTCCTCGGCGCCAAGCTCAAACGCGAGCTCTTTGGCTCGGAGAGCGCGCTCGGGCGATTCGTGCGGGTCGGCGGCACCCGTTACCGCGTGGTCGGAATCATGGAGCCCAAGGGCCAGATGCTGGGATTCGACCTCGACGACGCCGCCTTCGTGCCGGTGGCCAGCGCCATGCGGACCTTCAACCTCGACGAGCTGGCCGAGATCGACCTCGTCTTCCGGACCGGAGCCTCGGCCGATTCGGTGGTCGAACAGATCACGGCCCTTCTGACCGAGCGCCACGGCGGCAAGGAGGACTTCACCGTCACCACCCAGGCGGCGATGCTCGAGGTCTTCGGCAACATCATGGACATCGTCACGACCGCGGTGGCGGCGATCGCCGGGGTCTCGCTGGTCGTCGGCGCGATTGGCGTGCTCACCATGATGTGGATCGCCGTCGGTGAGCGCACCTCGGAGATCGGGCTCATCCGCTCGCTCGGCGCCACCAGGCGCCAGGTCCAGACCGTCTTCCTGACCGAGGCCGCCGTGCTGGCCGCCCTGGGAGGCGTCCTGGGCCTCGCCGGGGGTCTCGGCATCTGCGCTCTCCTGCGAGCCGCCGTTCCCGGGCTGCCGGTTCACACTCCCCCGATCTTCATGATGCTGGCGCTCGCCGTCAGCCTGGGCACTGGGCTCGCCTCCGGCGTCCTCCCCGCCCGCCGAGCCGCCGGCCTCGACCCTGTCGAGGCGCTGCGAGCCGAGTAGACCCGCGGGGAGACCGGCCCGCGGGAACAAAACCAGTTTGTGTCCCCCTCCCGCGCGACTTGACGGCTGGTGGGTACTCAGGTACATTGGTACGGAGATGAGCAACCGAGACGAAACCCTGATCCGCGACTTCGAAAGCTGCTCGATTCCCGCCGGGGAGTTTCATCACCGCGATCACCTGGGCCTTTCATTTTGCGATCAACGAGCGGATCCAACGGCTCGACCGCGACCATGACTGGGCGGTCTTCGAGCGGGCCTGTCCGGAGCTTCTCGCCGATGGGCGGGCCTTGCTGGAGGCTCACTACAGCCGCGAGAGGCTCGATTCCGCCCTCGCCCGCGACC
>CALZKB010000273.1 GCA_945787575.1 Thermoanaerobaculia bacterium
TAAAACGTTCGAGAAGCACCTGTACCTGATCAGCAGGACTGAAAGAGAGGCGATCGAACCGGCGGCCGAGCACTCCGACTGCGGCAAGGACGACTCCGACTCGCACTAGCGCGCCCGGGAGGCGGCGCCTCCTCTGGCGCTTTCACGGGCCGGGCCTTCGGGTCCGGCCCTTCATATCAGGTGCGCAGCTCGGTATTCAGCCGGTTGGCGATGCGCATCCGCTTGGCGAGCTCTCTGCCCAGACCGACCATGAGCTGGTAGGCGACCGCGGGCGCCTCGTCGCGCAGCTTGTCGAGATTTGACGCATAGAGCTGCCAGGTGACCACACATCCTTTAGCCACCGCGGTTGCGGAACGGGGCCGGCCGTCCAAGACCGCCATCTCTCCACACACCGTGCCGGGACAGAGTGTGGCGAGGAACTTCTTCGAGACGTCGTCTTGCGCTCGTGATGCCGCCAGGAGGTCGATCCGTCCGCGGGTGAGGAGAAAGAAACCGTCCCCCGGCGTGTCCTGTTCGTGGATGATGTCTCCGTCGGCGTACTCGACGCGGCGAAGATGTCGCTCGAGAGTCTCGAGCTCTTCAGACGTCAGATCCTTGACAGCATCCACCTGGGCGAGATCGAGGTCTTGCTGGTAGCGGTCGGAGTCGAGGACGTTCTCGAGTACGAAGTCTTCGGCGTAGCCGACCGCCAGATCGAGCTCCCCGAAACAGAACCTCGAGTCGAACGCATTAAAGAAGGCCATCTGCTTCAGCTCCCTGCCGACGCCTCGGCTCGCGTCGATCGAGCTGATCAGGAGTGAGACATTCCGCTCGGCGAGCCGGTCTCTGGTCTGCAAGAGGATGTTCGCTCCCGTGCTGTCGATGTCCGAGACGCGCTTGAAATCCACGATCAGAAACTGCATTTCGTCGTCGTCGATTCTCTCGACCGTCTCGGCCAGTTTGTCCGTCGTGCCAAAGAACAGAGAGCCCTCGAGCTCGAAGATGCGAATGGCGTGACCATGCTCCTCGAGAAGGGTGATTTCCTGCGCTCCGCGCTCGACATTGGAGCGGACCCGCCGGGCATCGTAGGCGCGGCGGATGGTGTCTTTGCTCATCCGGTAGAGGAAGGTGAAGATGGAGGCTCCAATACCGATCGCGACACCCTCGAACAACCCCGCAAAGACCATCACGCCGGTGACGGTCCCCACCAGGGTCAGATCGACCACGAGGTGGGTGCTGGGTTTGCCAGCTAAGAAGAGACGGCGCAGGAGACCAAAGCTCCAGCGGTCGGCGGAACCCCATGCGATGGTGATGAGCAGACCGGCGAGAACGACATTGGGGATACCGCCAACGACCGGACCGAGAAGCAGCAGGACGGCAAGGGCGAAGAGCCCAACCGTAAAGCGGGCGAACCGGGTGCGTCCTCCATAGGTGTAGTTGGCGATCGGCTGGCCGGAATACCCCGCGACGGTGACCGCCCCAAAGAGGCTGCCGACCATGTTGGCGATGCCCTGTCCGATGAGCTCCCGGTTGGAGTCCGACCGATCTCGGGTCATCTTGTCGACGGCGACTACGCCGAGCAGGGTTCTGAGCGAGGCCACGATGGCAATACCGAAGCTCATCGCCAGCATACTGGTCAGCATCGACAGCATCCGTTCAGAGCCCAGGAATCGGACGAGATCAAGGGTGTACTTCGGCATGGGGATGGCCCAAGGGATGGTTCCGACGGTCGCTCCGAGCGGCTGCCCGGGCAAGACAGCCGCGATGAGGTAGTAGCAGCCGCTGCCGAGGAGAATGCCCGCGACGGGCGCGGGGATTCGCGTTTCCCTATGCCGGCAGAAAAAGACCGTTGCGACCGTGATCGCACCCACGACAAGGGTCAGGGGCTGAATGGAGTCGGTGACGGCTTTCCAGGCAAGGGGGGCGTCGCCGGCGAGGCCGAGCATCGGTCTGATCTGTCCGAGGAGGATGAGGATCGCCAGGCCGTTCATCAGGCCGGCGATCACCGGATACGGGATGTACTTGGCCAGATTGCCGATCTTCAGAGCTCCGAAGAGCATCTGAATCAGACCCGCGAGAAGCACGAGAACGAGAAGGGCGAGGATCGCCAGCTCGGGGTTCTCGTTGAGCTCGGGATGCCTGCTCATCAGCAGCGCCACGGCCGAAGCGAGCATCAGGCAGGCGAGCGCATACGGGCCCGTGTTCATGATGCGAACGCCGCCGATCAGCGCCCCGATCAGGTTGGAAACCGAGAGGGCGACGAGTCCCGCGACCACGCCCATCGACAGGTACTCCGGGCGGATAGCGCTGAAGACGATCGCCCCAAAGGCCATGCTCTCGGGCAGACTCAGAACAGCCGCAACGCTGCCCCCGGTCAGATCGCCCTGGATGGAATCAGGTCTGCTCATTGCGGGCATTCCGGTGCCCGGTACCGCGCCTTCTAGGCCGTTGCTGCCATCGGCTCGGCCTCTTCCGGCTGCAGGTCGTCGAGCTCGACCGAGACCAGACCCGAGACACCACGCTCTTGCATGGTGACGCCGTAGAGACGCGACGCCGCTTCCATGGTCAGCTTGTTGTGGGTGATGACCACAAACTGGGTCTCGTGCGACATCTGCTTGAGCATCTCGACAAAGCGCAGGGTGTTGATGTCGTCCAGAGGCGCGTCGACCTCGTCGAGGATGCAGAAGGGCGAGGGTTTGGTGCGAAACAGGGCGAAGAGCAGCGCGATGGCGGTCAACGCCTTCTCGCCGCCGGAGAGCAGCATGATGTTCTGCAACCTTTTGCCGGGTGGGCGGGCGACGATCTCGATACCGCTCTCGAGCGGGTCGTCCTCGTCGAGTAGCCGCATCTCCGCCTGACCGCCGCGAAACAGCTCCGAGTAGCTGCGGCCAAAGCTCTCATTGGTCTCGAGAAACGTCTTTAGAAACAACTCGCTCGAGGTGGCGTTGATCTCACGGATCGTCTGGCGCAGGCTGGCGACCGAATCGGCGACGTCGGTTCGCTGCTCGCTCAGGTATTTGTAGCGCTCCTCGTGCTCTTCGAACTCCTCCGCGGCCAGCAGGTTGACGGGTCCGCTGCGGTCGATCTGGTCCTTGAGCCGCAACAGGTCGGCCTCGCGCTCGTCGTGCTCGACGGCAACGTCGGCAGGCGCATCGGGCAGGCCGTCGGTGAAGTGCTCGCGGAACTGCTCGTCGAGATGGTCGATCTCCTGGCCGAGCTTTGCCTCATGGACCCGCAGCTCGCCGAGCTCGTCGCGGATACCGTCGCGCTCCTCGCGCTTGAGCTCGATGCGGGTCTCGAGCGCGCGGACGTCGGCGCGCTTCTTGTCGAGGACCTCCTGTCTGGAGACCACATCCTCGTGTGTGGTGGCCCGGGTCTCGAGCGCCTTCTGGAGCTCTTGTTCGGCAAGCCGCATCTGCTCTTCGATCTCGCGCTGCCGGTCGGCGTGGCGCTTCTTCTCGCTGTCCCAACCGGCGACGAAATCGGTTGCTTCCTGGATCTCGCGCTCCAAACGGGCGCGCTCGCGGTGATGTGACTCGAGCCGCTGCTGGATGAGATCCAGCCGGCCGCGCCGGCTGACCCCGGAGGTGCGCACGGACTCGCGCTCGGCCCGCGCTTTCTCGACCTCTTTCTGGGCGCTGTCGAACCGGGCTTCGAGCTCCGCGTGCAGCTTGGCGTGGCGCTCGAGGTCGGTGCCGAGCTGCTCGGCGCGCTCAGCAACCTGACCGAGACTGCGTTCGATCTCGAGCCTCTCGTTGTGCACCGTATGATGCTCGATCGAGAAGCGGCGCTCACGGCCTTCGAGGTCGCCGCGTCGAGCGCCGGCGACGGCCAGCTCGCGCTCCAGGTTGGCCAGGTCGGTCTCCGATTCGCGCCGCGCCGCTTCCAGTTTGCCGCGCTCGGATTCGCGCCTCTCCAACTCGATGTCGAGGGTTCCGATCGCCTCCTCGAGCGGCGGCACTTCGCGCTCCAGGTCCGCTACTTCCCGCCGGCGCACCAGCGAGCCGGGGTGGGCATGGTCGCTGTGGACATGCAGCGTCCCGGCCTGTGCCCACATCCGCTCGCGGCTGATAAAGGCGATGCCGGCATAGCGCCGCGCCAGCCGGCGAGCGTCGGCGCGGGTCTCCACCAGATAGGCCGGCGGCAGGGCTGCCGCCAGCTCGTCGGGGAGGCCTAGGGCCTCGGGTAGAAAGGAGTGAATCGCTCGGTCCTGGAGATGACGAGGATCGAGGAGATCAGCGCTTTCCAGGAGCCGTCCGCCGGCACCGGCGGCGGCCAGCCGCCCGGCCAGATCGAGGGCATCGTCCCCAGGCCGCAGAACGACCGCGTCGGCGAGCTGGCCCAGGTAGAGGTCGAGACTCCGCTCCCAGCCCGTCGGCACCCGTAGGTGATCGGTCAGAAACGCCGGCTCGTCGAGCCCGGCGGCGGAGAAGACCTCCTTGATCTGCTCGCGACGCTCGGCCTGCGCCTCCTCGAGT
>CALZKB010000274.1 GCA_945787575.1 Thermoanaerobaculia bacterium
CAGCCAGCTGGCGGCCGCGGCGTCGAGGCACCAGGTTACTCCACCGCCCTCCGGGGCGATCCACGACGCCGGTCGCGTGGCGTCGCCACCGAGCACCGCCGCCACGGCCTCGGCCTTGTGCCGCCCGCAGGCCAGGAACAACACCTGGCGGCACCGGTTGAGCGCTATGGGCGTCAGACTGAAACGACTGACGGGCTCGCTGGGCGCCTCGGTCGCCACCACCCAACGCTCGCCCTCCTCGCCTCCGCTCACCGGAGCAAACAGCGACGCCGTGTGGCCGTCGGAGCCGACCCCCAACAGCACCAGGTCGAAGAGGGTGGGGTCCGATCCGCCGGCCTCGCGAGGTCCCAGCTCCCGGACTATCTTGGATTCGTAATCGGCCAACGCCGCCGCGGTGTCGAGCTCGCCCCGGATCCGCTGGATCCGCTCCGGTGCGACGCCGAGTGGCGTCAGCATGTCCTCTGCAGCCGCTCCGTAGTTGCTGGCAACCTCCGTCGGGTCGACCGCCCGCTCGTCCGCCCAGAAGAAGACGACCTTGGACCAGTCGAGAGAACCCCGATGCCGGCCGGCGAGCTCGCGGTAGAGGGGCCGGGGGGTCGACCCTCCGGAGATCACCCAAGTTGCTCTGCCCCGGCGGACGACCGCCGTCCGGAGGCAGTCGACGACGATCGCGCTCGCCTCGAGGGTCGCCGACGCAGGCTCCGGCACGATTCGGATATCGGGGATTCGAGCTTCGGCCACGCCGGTCTCAACCACCGACGCGTACCCGCAACACCTTGCGTCCCCGCTCGCGCAGCGCCCGAGCGTCGCCGATCGCTTGGGCGTCGATCAATCGGCGGTACCCGTAGTCGACACCCGGAATCGCCAGATCGTCGTCGCCGCCGTCGATCAGCTGGAGGCAGAACACCCCATCGCGTCCCCCTTTGTGCAGCTGCCCCGTCGAGTGAAGGTACCTCGGCCCATACCCGACCGTCGTTGCGAGCCCGGTTCCGGCGAGATCGGCTCGCAGTGAATCGATCGTCCGCCGGACCTCCTCCGCCGCTGGCAGAAACACTTGGAGGGTGATGTAGTCTCCCGGTCGCGCCTCGCCGAGCCAATCGGCGATCGCTCGCTCGAGCCCGGCCTCGTCGTCGGAGTCGACCGTCGGTATTCCGCTGTCGCCGGCCCCCCCGGGATCCGCCATCGCTTCCCGTGCGATCTCCTTGGCTCGATCGACATCGGGCTGATCGAACGGGTTGACGCCGATCAACCAAGACGCGGTGGCGGTCGCGATCTCCCACCGCATCATCTCCGCACCCAGCGCCTCGGGTCCGGGCCAGCGGTGGACGACGGACGGGTGCTCGAGTGACTCCGCGTCAGCCTCGGCGACGCCGATCCGAACGATCAAGCGATCCTCGCCGAGGTGCGCCTCGGCCGGTTCGTCGAAGACCGGGACGAGGCCGGTTCCCTGCTTGCCCGTGCTCTCCGCCAGAAGCTGCTCGAGCCAGTCGAGGAACGGGCGCAGCTCGGGATCGGCCAGCAAGGTGATCTTGTCGCGCCCCGCGAGCGCCGCCTCGGCGAGCAGCGCGCCGAGCTCGATCGCCTCCGCGCTGTGTTCCCTCGCCGGCACCGCCGACGTCAGCAGCTGCCGCGGGTCAGCCCCGACGAGGGCCGCCGGCACCAGGCCGAAGTGCGACAGCGCGCTGAACCGCCCTCCCACGTCGCGCGGCGCCAGAAACAACCCTCGGAACGAGCGCTCGCGGGCGAGCTCGGCCAACGGAGTGTCGGGATCGGTAATCGCCACGAACTGGGCACCCTGCCTGCTCTGCTCCCAGAACGAGCGCAGCAGGGAGAGGGTCTCGAGCGTCGAGCCGGATTTCGACGCCACGACGTGAAGCGTCGTCTCGGATTCGAATGTGGCGAGATAAGCCGCTACCGACGCCGGGTGGGTGCTGTCGAGAACCGTCAGCGTAGGGCGGCCCGGACCGCCGCCGAGCAGCGCCTGAATCACCTCGGCCCCGAGACTCGAGCCACCCATCCCGAGGAGCAGGACGTGTCGGATCCGGCCAGCCGCTTCGTCGGCAAACTGTTGAATCGCCTCGAGCTCCGGCGCCATCGACTCCGGTAGCCGCAGCCAACCGAGGCGATCCCCGGCCGCGTCTGACTCAGGCCACAGGGAGGCGTCGACTGCCGTCAGTCGGCGCTCGAAATCGGCCTCCTCCAGGCGCTCGTGCTGCCGCGCCAAACCTGCCGCGAGCTCGGCCGGGTGCAGAGCTTGCACCGCGGCACTCGTCATGCCGCCAGCAGCGCGTCGCGCTTTGAGGTCAACGTCGCGAGAAGGCTGTCGAACGGCTTCACGAAAGCCTCGACACCTTCCTCTTGCAGCGCCTCGGTGACCTGCGCCAGGTCGATTCCGAGTCGACCGAGAGCCGTCAGCTCGGCCTCGGCCTGGTCGACGTTCTCCAGCAGGCTGGCGCGCGCGACCCCATGCCCCCGGAACGCCTCCAGGGTCTCGGGAGGTATGGTGTTGACGGTGTCCCGCCCGATGAGCTCCTCGACATAGAGAACGTCCCGATAGGCCGGGTTCTTGGTGCTCGTACTCGCCCACAGAACCCGCTGAGGCCGTGCGCCGCGCTGCGCCAGCTCGGCGAACGCCTCGCCTTCGAAGAGCTGGCGATAGCGCCCGTAGGCCGCCTTCGAGTTGGCGATCCCGATCTTGCCCAGCAGCTCTCGCGCTTCCGGGGTGCCGATCTCCTCGAGCATCGTGTCGATCTTGCTGTCGACCCGGCTCACGAAGAAGGAGGCGACCGACGCGACCCGACGCGGATCTGACGCGCGAGCGACGCCGCGGAGGAAGGCGCTCGCCACCGCCTCATAGTGCGCCAGCGAGAACATGAGGGTGACGTTGACGTTGATCCCCTCGGCGAGCAGCTGCTCGATCGCCGGAGTACCTTCAGCCGTCGCCGGAACCTTGATCATCAAGTTCGAACGTCCCACCCATTGCCACAGGCGCCGCGCCTCCGCGACGGTGCGGTCGGTGTCCCGGGCAAGGTGTGGCGAGACTTCGAGACTGACGAATCCGTCGGCGCCGTCGGTCTCTTCGTAGACCGGCGACAGGATCTCGGCGGCGCGCTGAATGTCCTGGACCGCCAGCTCCTCGTAAAGGCGGACGACCGGAGTGTCAGGCTCGGCCTCGAGCAGGGTCTGAAGCGCGGCGTCATAGAGAGAGCTCTCGGCGATCGCCTGATTGAAGATGGCCGGATTGCTCGTCACGCCGGTCACGCCATCGCCCTCGGCCATCGCGGCGAGGCCGCCGTTGTTGAGGAGGTCCCGCCGAATGTAGTCGAGCCAGACGGCCTGCCCGTGCTCGAGCAAAGTGGTCAGTCGGTTCATCACCTCTCCGTCTCGTGCCGGGTCCATCCTACTGCAACGTAAGCTGTGCTTCCTCGCCTGCTCGCATCTCCGCTTCGGCCTCCGGCTCCCCCTCCTCACGGCTCGACGCGCTGCCATCTCGATCGATCCGAGCGATCACCGTCGCCTCCTCGGGTAGCGGTCGGCCCAGCATGCTGTCGCCGGAGTCGAGGACCACGGTGAGCGGAAAGCGGGGGCGTTCGATCCGCCTCACCGCGGCCGGAGGGCCGACATCTCCTTGCCGCAACGTGATGAACAGGACGCCCGTCGGAGGCGTTAGACCCGGCGCCAGATCGATCGTGAGGCGGTAGGTCGGACCCATGTCCGCGGCCGGTGGTGACGCCACCGGTGGCGTCGCCGCCCGCGAAGGCGGCGCGGGTGCGATACCCGATCCCTCGGCTCCGAACTGCGCCCGCGCCTCGGCGATCAGCCGTTCGACCTCCGGGTTGCGACCACCGGACGCCTCGAGCGCTCGCCGCCAGTACGCCTCCGCCGCCTCCAGACCCTCCGTCCTGACGGCGAGCACTCCGAGGGCGGTGAGTCCCGGGATGTGTTGGGGGTAGCCTTCGACGACGCGAGTGAGATACGAGCGGGCCTGGTCGTCCTGCCCCATTCTCATCCTCACCATGCCGGCGACGTAGAGCCCATCCAGGTCGTTGGCGTCCGAAGCCAGGAGAATATCGGCCTGCTCGAAGGCCGAAAAGAACTGGCCGGTCGAGAGCAACCCGATCGCGTACTGCTTGCGCGCCATCAGATCGGTGGGATCCGAGTCCACCTGAGTCGCCAGCTCCTGGAGTGCCGCCGCATCGCCCGGATCGAGCTCCTGGACCTCGGGATGAGCCTCCGTCGGCAAGCTCATCGGGCCGTCCTCGCCCGGCCTCGGCTTGGCATCCTTCCCCGCCCAGACGATCAAGATCGCGATCAGGGCGGCGCTCGCTACACCGGCCACGAATCCGAAGACCGCCGAAGGGCGCGACTCGGGCGCTGGGGCGGCGGCGTCCCCGCTCGCCGGCTCACCCTCGGGCACGTTCTCTGCCGCCTCTCTGGCTCGAGGA
>CALZKB010000275.1 GCA_945787575.1 Thermoanaerobaculia bacterium
TGTCGCGTCTCCACCAGCCTGCCCCTCGCATCTCACCGTTCATGCACCGAAGCTGAGCGGTATTGGCTCACCTCATCTGATGCGCGGTCGACAGTGACGGCGCCCGCGGGGAGACTGGACGATGGTCCCGGACACGCGGTCCGGGCGGACGGTGGGTGAAGGTGTGGAGAGGTGACTGCACCACCTCTCCACGCGACCGACGTGGAAGTGCACTCCATGCCGATCACGGTCGATGTTCCCCTTCGCGAGTACGAAGTCCAGCTTCGAGAGGGGACGCTTTCGTTGAAGGACGCCCGCTGCCCCCATCCCCGCGTGTCTCGGCGGAGAAGGCGCTGAGCTGGCGCTGACCCGAACGCGCGTCGACCGATCGGTGGCTCTCCTGGACCGCGATGCCTGGGGCGAGTTCACGATGCGGGTCGTCGTGGCTTCGATCGCCCTGGCTCGCTGCCCGTGCTGCCGCGCCCGGATTCGCGTGCTGCCCTGCGACGTGCTGCCGCGCAAGGTCTACACGCTGGGCGTCGTCCACCAGTCGCTCGCGGAGTACGCGAAGGGTGACCGCAGCCTGCGATCGGTGGCCTGGGGACTGGGTGGCGATCGGGATCTCGCCCACTCGACGCTGCACGCCTGGAGCGAGGGCCTGGGGGCCTACGCCTCGGGTCGCCGGTCGGGCGAGCTGGCCGATTCACTGTCCTTCAGCGCGGTGCTGGCCGAGACTCGCCGGCGCACGTCGTCGATCGAGGAGGCGTTGTCGGCACCGCTCGATGTCCCGCCCGAGCGCTTCCGCTCCGAGCCCCGCCGCGAGCGGCTGGTGGCGAGTGCCCGCCTGCTCCGGGCGGGCACGTTGCTCGGGTTCACCGCAGTAAAGCTCGCGACGCAGCTCGATCCGCTCAGCGCATGGCGCTCGTGGTCGCTCTCCTGGTCCCTGCGCGGCACTCGGTCCGCCTTGGTCTTCCGCACCGGTCGAGACGACACGCCGATCGAACACCGAGCCCTCACGCCGTCGCCATGCTCGCGGGCACCGCCAGCGCAGGAGCCTTCGCGATGACCGACCCCTACGAGATCGCCGTCTGGCGATACCTGCAGATCGCTCCCCTGCTCGATCCCTCGCTCGCGCGCTGGCAGCGACGCGCGCTGCTGGGCGAGCAGAAGGGGGACGACCTGGGCGCACCGCCAGGCTCTGCCCCCGGGAAACGCCGCAAGCCGTCGCACTCGACCTTGAATCGCTGGGCTCGGCTCTACCGCGCGGAGGGACTGGCGGGCCTGGTCCCTCAACCGCGCCGGCGCCGGGCGCCGGACTGCTCCGCGGACGCGGCGCTCTCCTGGGTCACCTACGCCATCGGCCTGCTCTACGAGCAACCCTCGCGCACGCTCACCCAGCTCGACGTGTACCTGCGCACGCAGTTCGAGGACTACTCCTTCTCGCGCTCGACGCTCGCGCGGCGCCTGAAGGCGCACCCGGCCTACGCCGGCATCCAGCATCTGCGGCGCGGCATCTCGAAGAAGCAGTACCGCCTCTACGAGGCGCGGCATCCTCACGAGTGCTGGCAGCTCGACGGCAAGGGACCGTTCTGGGTCCGACTGAAGAGCGGCCGGCGGATCCGCGTCCACGTCCTCTCCATCCTCGACGATTGCAGCCGCTCGATCCTGGCGGCAGTGATCGCCCCCGCCGAGAACACCGCCGCCGCGATGCGCGTGTTCCGTCTCGCGGTGCTGCGCTGGGGAGTGCCCGATCGCATGCAGTTCGACCGCGGCTCGGCCTTCGACTCCGAAGACTTCCGCCGCGGGCTCGCCCAGTGCGGCGTGCACCGCAACGCGGTCAAAGCGCGGACACCGACTTCCCAGGGGAAAGTAGAGGCGTATCACCGCGTCCTCGATCGATGGTTCATCGAGGAGCTTCGCGCCCAGGAGGTCCTCGACGAGGTGCACCTCGAGGAGTTGCTCCAGGCGATGCTGGCGCTGGTCTACCAGCCCCATCGCCACCGCGAGATCGGCACCAGCCCCGAGGCCAAGCTGACCGGGCAGGTCAGCGATCGCCGCCTCACCGAGAGCGAGCTCTCTCGGGCCTTCTCGAACCAGGTCTCGGTGCGCAGCGAGAAGAAGACCGGACGCGTGAATCTCCCGGGCGGCGTGTTCGTGATCCCCGCGGCATTCGTCCGTCGCACCCGGCACCGGGTCCGCTACGACTTGCTGCATCCCCAGCGGGCCTTCTTGATCACGCCGGGCGGCAAGGAGGTCGAGCTCGCTCCTTTCGAGCGCCTTCCCTTGCCCCCGATGCCTCCGGCCGTCACCGAGGGCTCCGAGCGCCGCGGCGCGGGCCAGTTGCAGAAGCTCGTCGACCGCTGGCGCGGGAGGGAGCGACCCAACGCCGAGGCGGGCTTCGGCTTGCCGGAGGTCTTCGCTCAGCTCGGCGTCCATCTCGGGCGGGAGGTCCCCGCCTCCGACAGCGAAGCGGCGCGGATCCTCGCCTTCTACCACCGCCACGGACCGCTTGCGCGCGAGCCGTTTCTGCGCGCGCTGCAACGCGCCTTCGCCGAGCTGGGCCAGCAGCGGGCTCTGCGCACCTACCTCGATCACCTCGAGCGACAGCTCGACGCCGCGGCTCGATCCACCGCCCCGGACCCCGGTGCCTCGCCGAGCGAAGAGGTCTCCGCGTCCGGTGCCGACCCCGAGGGCGACCTTGCGTCCGAGTCCGCCCCCGACCCCGACTGCGATCCTGACTCCGAGTTCGATCCTGACCCCGACTGCGATCCTGACTCCGACTGCGACCCCGATCCGGAGATCCCCTCATGAAGCGTCCGTTTCCCTTCCAGGACTTCGTCCGCGCACAGACCGTACTCCGCGAGGCGATCGCCGACGAGCAAGAGGGCTACCTCCTGGTCACCGGCGAGACCGGCACCGGCAAGACCGCCCTGCTGCGCGAGCTGCGCGGGGAGCTCGACCGCACTCGGACCCGCGTCCTGTACTTCTCCGAGTCGCGGCGTCTCGGCGCCGCCGGCTTCATTCGCGTGATCGCCCGCCAGCTGCGCGCCCCGACCAGCCTCTCGCATGCCGAGTCGCTCCACCACCTGATCCGCGCCCTGGGCGAGGAATCGCAGCGGCTGCTCTTGTGGATCGACGAGGCCCACGACCTCCCCGAGGAAACCCTCGCCGAGGCCCGCGCGCTGGTCGAGTCCGACCTCGACGGGCAGGGAGGAGTCCAGGTGCTCCTCGCCGGACTTCCGCGGCTGCGCGTCGAGCTGCAGGCGCATCCGCCGCTGTGGAGACGCGTCTTCGTCCGCGAGCAGATCACCGGACTCGTCCGCGAGGAGGTGCCCGACTTCCTCACCCACCACTTCGACGGGGGCGCTGCGCGGCTCGGCGACGACGCGCAGAATCTCCTCTTCGAACGCGCCGCGGGAAGCCCCGGGATGCTGCTGCCGATGACGCGCAGCGTCCTCGCACGAGCCGGGGGCAAGGGCAAGATCGATCCCGTGCTCGTCGAGGAACTCCTCGACCGCTGGGACCTGGCGTAGAGGAGCTCGACCATGTCCCCCGACTCCTCCACCCCCGACTCTCCTCATCCCCGGTCGATCCGCGTCGACATCGCGCGCCTCGCGGAGATCCTCGACCGCGGAGTGACGCGCTGGCTCGATCTGCGTCCGCGAGGCTTCGAGGTCGAGACCGGGCACTGCGTGACCTCTGTCCGTGCCCGTCTCGTCCGCTACGGAGCCGCGCGCACGCTGTACGTCAAACGACGCCCCGTGTGTCGATCGCTGGACGGCGTCGCCTCCTCGCACCCCGTCGGCCGCCGCTGCCCGGTCTGCACGCAGCGCGACCGTTGCACCACACAGATCCGACTCGACCTCGTCATCGAGGGACGACCGTACCGCATCCTCCTCGCGCCGACTTCCGCCAGGAACTTCCTCGAATACGCCACCGAGCTCGGCGAACGCGGCGTCGCCCTCGAGGGGGCCGTCCATGTCCTGCGAGCCCGCCGCCGCGGGAGCTGGACCGAGGTCTGCTTCGAACTCGAAGGCCCGGCCTGAGACGGCTTCGACGCGACGCTCGGCTCAACACCAGGCTCAGCAGGAGGCGTAACCCCGTGGCGAGAAACGACCTTGGTGGCTCACGATGGGTGGGACGCGTGGATCAGAATGCGTGAGACACGACACACTCCTCGTGCGCGACAAGGGTACCTGCGGTTGTCAATCGCCTACCAGTCAGAAAAGGCGGACGGGTGTTCGCGGCGATCGCAGCTGTCGTTGCCGATCATCGGCCCCGCGAGCTGACGCCTGAAACCCCGGACTCCCCGAGGGTGCGCGAGAGGCTCGTGGAGGCGAGCCATGTCGAGCAGCGGGAGATCAGGAGAGCGAACCTCGCTTGGTGCTGACCTGCCTCGGGCTGTCGCGAGTCGGCTACGAGATGGGCCAGGCTTGGTGCTGACCTGCCTCGGGCTGTCGCGAGTCGGCTACGAGATGGGCCAGAGGAGTCGCGCGAGGCGCCGTTCCGTGGCAGAGCGCTTCCGAGTGGGGACGGCGAAGGTGGCGTGGATACGCCGGGCCGCTTGGCGGAAGAGCTCGGGCCAGTCAGCCTCCGGTTGGGCAACGATGAAGTCTGCGGCGACCTGGATCCAGAACAGGTGGTCCAGGGTGCGATCGGCGTCGAGCGCCCGATCGAGGAGGGTGCGGAGCGGAGCATCGTCGTGATCGAGGATCGCGTCGCGCTGCTGGACGAGAGGCTGGAGGAAGGTATCGCGGGCCTGGAGTCGCCGGCGAAGGAGCACGAGAGT
This sequence comes from Thermoanaerobaculia bacterium, assembly GCA_945787575.1. GTDB lineage: Bacteria > Acidobacteriota > Thermoanaerobaculia > Multivoradales > JAHEKO01 > CALZKB01. The sequence continues at coordinate 4,769 of CALZKB010000275.1, forward strand.
GATCGCGTCGGCCTCGTGGACGTGATGGACGTTGCGCACGATGCCGAGCAGGTAACGTGCGTCGGCACCCTCTGGGAGTGAGTCGCGCTCGCTCTTGGCTTCGAAGATCGCGATGCTGTCGACGATGTCTTCGACCCGGTAGCAGGCGATCGCGTTACGGAAGTGGCGCTTGGGATCGTCGAGGCCGAGGCGCTGGAACGCCTCATCGAGCAGGCGTTTGGTCCCGGGATCGAGACGTGCTTCGCGGGTGCGACGCGCGCGCTCCTGCTGGCGAATGCGCTCGAGGAAGGCGCGGCGCGCTTCCTCTCGGTCCACCTCGGTGACGTGCGAGGAGTCCGAGAGCTCGAACCGGCTCTTGCCCTTGCGATCGCGGCGCGGACGATGGTTGACGATGCGGGCGAACAGCGTTGCGACCAGAGCGAGGACCTGGCGGCCGAGTTCGCGACGATCATCGGTGGGAAGATGGATCGGCGGAGCGTGCTGAGCAAAGAGACCAAACGCTCCTTCGACGTGCGCCTTGTTCTGTGCGCGGTACAGCGTGGCGGGGATGCAGAGGGTCTCTTCCAGCACGTCGGTCACTTCTGCCGTGTGGTTGCTGGGCCGGTTGTCGAGCAAGAGAGCGATCGGTCGTTCGGCCGTGGTCTCGATGCCGTGGGCGAACGCCTCGACGACGGCCTCGGAATCTTCACGGTCACGGATCGATGCTCCGACGAACGCGCCGCTGAAGGGATCGACCATCAGCTCGAGGTTGAAGGAGAAGCGTTCGTCGTCGAGGGTGACGACGACCTCGGCGCCGTCGCCGACCCACTGGGCGCCAGGGAAGAAGGTTTCGAAGGTGCCGCGCAGTGCGTCTTCGTCCGTGTGGCGCCGGCCACGACGCTGCGGCGTTCGCTCGCCGTGGGTGAAGAGGATGTCCGCGATCAGCGTGTTGCCGTGGCGAATGCGCTGGTGGTGGCGGATGTGAGAGCAGAAGGCAGCGAAGCTCCCGCTCCACTTGCGCCAGGCGTCCAGCACGGTCTCGATGGCCGCGACCTTGGCCTCGGAGGAGGAGGCGTCATCGGCTCGGGGACCCGCGGGCGGCTTGCGGGTATGCCCGGCTGCGCCGCCAGGGCGAAGCCAATCCTCGAGCGTGCCGGCGGGGACGCAGACGGCGGCCGCGAAGGTCTCGAGATCGAGGTCGGCCCACTCGCCGCGTAGCTCGATCACGCGGTGGCGAAACTCATCGGAGTAGTGGCGCCGCTTCGGTCCGCCGTAGACGCAGCCGGGATGATCCATGACGAAGGCCAGGGCCTTGCGGGTGAGAGTGACCGTGCGCTCGTCGGCGGGTGGGACGGGCTCGACCCGCGGCCGCCCCGGCGGGCGAACCAGAGTGGAGAGGAGGCTCAGCAGGTCATCGCGGACCTCGTACGCGCGGCTGCGGGAAGCGCCCGTCGCCCCGAGGATCTCGGCGACGCCAGGGGAGGCGAGGCCGAGGTCCGCGAGGGACGAGCGAGCGGCGAGAAGCAGACCTGCGGTCGCGACGGGGGTGACAGCAGGTCGAGAATCGGCGAGGATGGTCACGGCGGCCTCTTCTTCTGGCTGGTGTGTTCGTTGGCACTTTCATCCCAGCCAAAAGCTCGAGAGGCCGCTACCTTTCATTTTCGGTTTTCAAGATGCGCCGCCCCATGAGCCACACCTCGGTGGCGCCGTCCTTGCTCACGATCTTGAAGAACTCGAGGCAGCGATCGCGCAGATCGATGTCCTCCCCGGGGTCGCGGCCGGTGCCCGACTCGATCCGCGCCAGCACCTCGTCAGCGCGGCCGTAGTGGCGATCCGCGGGGACGAGGAGCCCTCCGAGCGCATGGTGAGTGCGGCCGTGGTTGTACCAGTGCAGGTGGGCAGCCAGCCGGCGGCGGAACTCGGCGACGTCGTAGAAGCGGTGGCGATCGAAGAGCTCCTTGTGCAAGTTGCCATTGAAGACCTCTACCTTGCCGTTGTGCTCCTTCTTCTCGGCGACGATCTGGTCGATGCCGAGCTCGGTCAGCAACGCCGTGAAGCGAGAGATGCCGCGCCAGGACCAGAACGCCGCGCCACGGTCGTGCATCACCATCTCCGGCTTGCCATGGCGACGGATCGCCTCCTTGAAGGTCTCGATCACCAGGTCGGCGCGCTCGGCGTCATCGACGCCGTGACCGGTCACGAAGCGCGAATGATCGTCGATCAGGATCAGGGTGAACGTCGACGCCCGGTTGATGAAGCGGTGGACGAAATCGAGGTGCCAGAGGTGGTTGGGACGCACGGCCTCGTAGCGCTGGTCGTGGGGCTCGCGCTTCACCTTCGGTGGACGATAGCCGGCGTCTTCCATCACCCGGCGCACGGTCAGGACCGCGACCTTGATGCCGCGGCGGCGCAGCTGGTTGCGCACCTGACTGGGTCCCAGGCCCGGGTGTTTCTTCCACTCCGCGAGGATCTCGCGGTCACGCTGTGCCTCGATCTCGGCTGGCCCCGGTCCGCTGGTGGGCGAAGGACCGTCTCCGACCGCCGCCTTCTCGGCCTGACGCTTCCAGTTGTAGATCGAGAAACGACTGATGTCGAGCGCCCTTGAGGTCTCGCTGACACCGTCCGCCGCGGCGCGCTCCAGCGCCTGTGCCTTCTCCGACGGCGTGTAACGCCGAGCCGGACGACGCGCCGGTGTCGACACTTCGGCCGTCGGCTCTGTCGAGGGAGTCGGCGTCGTCCTGACCTGAGACTCGTGCTCGCGCTCCGAAACTCGCCGGCCGCGCTCTTCGCCGGCGTCAGGCGAGGCTCCGAGACCGCCGTGACGCGATCGGTGCTGCCAGACGTGGATCGTGTTCGCCGGCACTCGATGTCGACGAGCCGCCTCTTGAACACCGTGCTCCTCGGCATCACGAAGAACCTCCTCCCGCTCCTGCGGTGTCGAGACTCGACGACGCTCTCCTGATCTCCCGCTGCTCGACATGGCTCGCCTCCACGAGCCTCTCGCGCACCCTCGGGGAGTCCGGGGTTTCAGGCGTCAGCTCGCGGG
>CALZKB010000276.1 GCA_945787575.1 Thermoanaerobaculia bacterium
GCAGCCTCCGGACGAGCTTCGACCAGGCTCCGACCTTCGAACGGACGTCCGAGCAGCCGGAGATCGGATTGAGGTACGACCGGCGCAACCTCAACGGGCGTGCCATCTTCAGCGACCGGGCCATCCGCACTACCGACGAGAGCCAGGATCTGGACATCCGGACATTTCTGGCCAGTCTCGACTGGAGCCCTTCGAGAGGACCACGGCTCGGATTCCGGTTCCAAGACACGACGAGCACTGCCGACGCCGCACTCTTCGGTCGCGACAACGAGTCGCGCAACTTCAACTTCCGCGCCCGCTATACGAAACCAGCCTGGAGCGCCCGCTACAGTTTCGACCTGGCGGATATCGAGAACAACATCACCGGTCTCAGCCTCGAACACAGCCGGCACGAAGTGCGCGCGGGTTACTTCGAGAGGCTGTGGGACGATCGCTGGTCCTTTTCGTTCGATGCACGGTACGCGGACGTCAATCAACGGCAGTCTGCTCCAAGCGCGAGCGCCGTCTCGCTGCCGGTAGCGGTCGCACAAGGCCTCTTCGCGATCGATTCGACACCCTCTCTCGGTGCACTGGAGGAGACGCCAGAGCTGATCGACGGAATCGCGACGACGCCCGCAGCGCCCGGCATCGAGATCGGTGGCGCCAGCACTTTTCGCAATATCGGGGTCGATCTGGGAGTCAACCGACCGATCAGCGAGCTGGAGATCACGGTCGACGCTCCCTCCGGCCCGGTCATCTGGGAGATTTGGGAGAGCCCGGACAACTCGAGCTGGTTTCGAGTCAGCTCCGCGGTCTCCGTGTTCGATGCAGGTTTTCTGCGCTATACGATCCGGTTCTCCGAGACGACCAACCGTTTCTTCAAAGCCGTCAATATCACGGTCAACCCATTTCCGGAGGCGGCGGTCACAGAGGTGCGAGCGTTGCTGGCGACGGCGCAGCTCGAGCGCACGGAGGGAAACAGCGACGAGTACTGGCTGAGTCTGCAGAGCAGCCTTCAACTGACCGACCGGAACGAGCTGTCGGTTACCGCCAATGTACGTCGCGATCAGGATCTCGTCGCCACCGAACTACGCCGCAGCTACGACGAGCGCGGGCTCTCGGCGCAGCTGAGGTCGAACCTCACCGAGCAGCTGCAGCTTCGGCTCGGCTTCCGGATCGCCGAGCTGGACGAGAAGGTCGAACCCAGGCTCGAGCGCCGCGAGGAAGTCGCCACCGCCGCCCTCGATTGGCGGCCGCTCGCGACGATCAACGTCCTGTTGACGGCACAGCAACGGGACGAAACGGACGGCCAACGGCTGCTCAGCTCGACCGACTCCCTGACCCTGCAGGCTGTCACGGAGATCTACCCCGAGCTCGTGCTGAACACGACTCTCGGCTCCGCGGACACGCTCAACCCTCTCTTCGGCTTTTCGCAGGAAACTCGTTACCTGGTCGAGACCGTCGAGGCCCGCCCCAACGATCGCTGGCTACTGACCGGCACCCTGGCGCGTTACGAATACGATTCGGTCGGCCGGATCGTCGTCACCTCCCGGACCAGCGCCCAGCTCCGAGCGGCCTGGTTCGCGACCCCCTTCCTCTCGCTGAACGGAGAGTGGCTACAGAGCGAAGACGACTTCGGTGACACCACGACGCGACGCGCGGGCGTGCAGTGGTTGCCCGGTCTCAAGCTGTCCCTTTCGACCAGCTATTTCGAGACCGACTCTTCCGCCGGAACCGGCACGGCGAACTTCACCTTCGACGGCAACTACCGGCTCAATCGCTGGATTCAGGTCTGGGTGGCGCTCAACGAGGCCGAGTCCTCGATCTCCACCCAGCAGCCTGTGAAAACCGAGGCGTTGAGACTCGGTGTCAACGCGATATTCTGAACAGAGAATAGGAAGCTCTGTCATGGAAGACTCCAGACTTTCGGCCGCCGCCTCGATCATCATCGTAGGGCTGACATTGCTCGGCTGCTCAGGCAATCTGGCCACGACCGAGTTCACCAACCCGCGGTTCGATTTCGGTTTCGTCGAGCGAGTAGCAGTGCTGCCGCTCGAAGATCTGGCGGAGGACCGCCGGGCAGGAGTCCGTGCGACGCGGATTCTGATCACCGAGCTTCTCGCTTCGGGTGCCGTTGACGTGGTCGAGCCCGGCGAGGTCCAGGCCGTCCTCGATCGCGTCGCTCGTGGCCGTGGCGGCCCCTCCAACAGCGAGGTGATCGAGCTCGGCCGCAAGCTCGACGTCCAGGCCGTCATGGTGGGCAGCGTCACGCAGTCCGAGGTGCTGCGATCGGGGGTGGTGAGCGTCCCCGTCGTCACGCTCGATCTGCACCTGCTGGAGACCGAGACAGGAGCCGCCGTGTGGGCGGCGACCCACACCGAGAGAGGCTCCGGCGCCGCTGCGAAATGGCTCGGCACCGGAGCCGAGGCCATCTCGGCGACGACCCGGAGATGTGTTCAAAAGGCGCTGCGGAGCCTGTTTGGATGAAGCCGGCCGCTCGCCCCGGAGACCCAGGGAGGGGGTTCTCCCGCTCTCTGAGCGGACTCCTGCCCTTGCTGATGAGCGCTGGATTAGCCTGGGGTGCCGAGACGGACCTGCCTCCGGGTCGCGGCGCCTTGCTGCCGCTGCAAGATCGCGTCGGCGAACCTCGGCTTGCAGAGCTGACCGAGACCCTGCTGAAGCAGGAGCTCGGAGAGAGCCGAGATCTGGCCGAGACCGCCGACGGGAGAACGGTGGTGCGCCGCCTGCGGATTCGCGACGCTAGCAACGAACCGCCGGACCGCCTGGCCGTCCTCGCCGACGGCCTCGGGGCCGAGTGGTTCTTTCTGGCCACGCTGCACGAGGCGCGAGAGGGCCGAGAGTCGCGGCGCGACGACGGCGGGCTGGGGCGAAGCCTGAGCAACGATAGCGGCGGTGAGACTCCGCAGCTTGTGTTGTCTGCGCGGGTCATTCGAAGAGGTTCCGCGGAGCTCTGGTGGGCGGGTTTCGTCGCCACCTCGGGGCGAGATCATGAGAGGGCTTTCGGCGTGGGTGAGGTCGCCACCCTGGAAGAACTGCTGGAAGATGCCATTCAGAACCTCGTTGCCGAGGCGGCAGGCCCGCGGGTGGCCCGCCCGTGGCCTCATCTCCGCCATCGAGAGACAGGCTACTTGCGTGCCGCGAACACACCCTCTCCGCCGGCGAGAATAGCGGTGATTCCGATGGACTCCGTGGCCGAGCTTGCCCCCGGCGCCTCGGCCGAGATAGCGACAGCGGCGCTGTTCGCCACGCTCGACGATTTCGGCTTCCAAGCGCTTCTTCCCGGTCTAGTCCGGGCCGTGAGACAGGAGATCGGGCAGCTGCAGCACGGAGGCGCGAGTCGATCCGAGTGGGAAGCGCTCGCCCGCGAAGGAGGCGCGGGCTGGGTGGCGACCGGCACGGTAGAAACCTACAGACGAGGCTTCGGCCGAGACCCGGATCCCTGGGTCGCCTTCGCGGTTCGTTTCCTGGACGCCAACGACGGGAGGATCGACTGGCTCGATGGGCTCGAGCGCACCGGCCGCGAGACCGCCACCGTATTCGATCGCGGCCGGATCTACTCCTCCGGCGGTCTGACCTTCGAGATGATGCGATCGATGTTCACCAGAATGCAAGACGGCTCCGGTACTGCCGCGGCCAGCCCGGGAGACTGACAACATGCCATCCTTTTCCTGCCCGAAGCCCCGGCTGACGACGATTCTCCTGGCCGCTCTCGTTCACACAGCGGTCGTGGCGATCGGAGCGGACGACAAAGCCGGTCCGACGACGGTAGCGGTGGTCAATGGCGAGGCGATCACCGTCGAGGACCTCGAGAAGAGACTCGAGGATCTCCACGGCGTCGTGGAACCCACTCAGCGATCCGAAGCCAACCTCGAGCGACTTCTGTTCAAGGTCGTCAACGACGTGCTCATAGGGCAAGAAGCTCGCTCCCTGGGTCTTCACGAGGAGCCGCCTGTTCCGGCGACGATCGAGCGCAATCGTCGGCAGCTCGCCTTGTCGATCCTGGAACGTCAAGAGATCAAAGAGCCGTCCCGTCCTGAGGAACAAGAGGTGGCCAAGCTCTTCGAGGAGAGGTTTCGCAGGGCGAGCTTCCACGTCCTGACCGCCGAAGACCCGGAAGGTGCCGAGGAGATCCTGGAGGCACTGCGTGGCGGCGCCGACATCCAGACCTTGGCCCTGGAAAGGTCCATCGATCCTTATGGAGATCAAGGCGGGCTCCTCGAGGGCGTCGCTAGAAAAGACCTGCAGTTGGCGATCGCGGACGTCGTCTTCAGGCTCGCCCCGAACGAGGTGGCCGGGCCGGTGGAGACCGATCTCGGATGGTCGATTCTCGTCGCGGTCTCTTTCGAGGGGCCGGACCCGTACTCCCGGGCGGGCGGA
>CALZKB010000277.1 GCA_945787575.1 Thermoanaerobaculia bacterium
GCGACCTGTGGGAGCTCCTCCAGGAGAAGGCCCGGCCCGGCCCCGGCGGCCCCGCGACCTTCGAGGTCGCCTTCCTGCCCCGGCTCAACCGCTGGGGCGGGAACCCGCGGGTCGAGCTCGAGCTCAAGGCGATCCGCTTCCCGGGCGAAGAGCGCAGCCTCAGCTAGCCCTCGAATAAGCGCGTTCCCGGATCGGAGCGTCCGAATGGCCGTGAGCGACGTTCATGGGGCGAACCGACCTGTCGAAGCCGGACTGCCCAAGTGAGCGGTCGCCAGGCCAAGCGAGGGCGGATCGACCCGCGCGAATGCGTCGAGCATGTCCAAACCGAAATGACCGCGAAGAGCTTTGAATGGGGCGCATTGTCGAGCGAGGGCGGATCGACCCGCGCGAGAGCGTACAGCATGTCCAAACCGAAATGACCGCGAAGGCGGGAGTCGGCCGGCGTGCAAGCCTGGCGAAAGCGGGCTCAGGCAGCGTGTCGCAGCAAGACGGCCCGCACCAACTCCTCCGCCGGAGCAGTTCGAAGCCCTGGCTGCTCCGCGAGGGCCTGACGCAGCAGCGACTTGGCCTGCCGGGCTGAGAACTCGAGCTTCTTCAGGACTCGGAGCGCGTCGTCCCGCTCTTGCGTCGGAGCCGCGAGGGGTTTGTTCGGCGCCTCACGTGAGTCCGCAACGACGGGTCTGACAGCGGGCGCGCTGGCGTCGTCACGTGAGTCGGTCGCCTCTGCGGCGCGCGCTGAGTCATGGGACTCACGTGAGTCCGCCATGGCGGGACCGCCCACGGTCCCGATCAAGCTGCCGTCGGCCCGCGAGAAGCGCACGCCCGTGCTCCATGAGCCCTCGATCTTCACCGCGTCGTCGTCGTGGGGAGCGGCGTGGTGGCCGGCGCACAAGTGGAGCAAATGGTCCGGGTCGTGCCCGCGACCGCGCCCCCGAATGTGGTGCAGCTCGAGGTACGCGCGGAGATCGCAGCCAGGGAACTCGCAGATCCCCTTCGACCGAGCCAGGACCTCGTTCCTCACGCTGGGCGGAATCGTGCGCGATACGCGGGCCGGCAGGACACGCGTGTCCTGCACCTCGGTGTCGCAGCGCAACCGCTCGGCGACAGCAGGGTCGACGGGCACCTGCTCGGCCCCGGTCGGGTGGGTCGTCTTGCCGCAGTCGACGCACTCCATGAGGAGGAAGCGAGTTCGCGAGCTCCCGACGGACCCGCCTTGCAACGCTCGCTGAGTCAGCTCCGCCAGTGCGGGACCTAGCTCCAGGTCGAGCCCTTCGGAACGCAGCGCGGCCCGACCCGCCTCCAGCACGCTCTCCTCCCAGGCGGTCAGCTTGACCCAGCGGCCCCGACGGACCTCCTCTCCGGTCTTCCCGCAGACCTTTGCCTCGAGCTCGCGGCTGCTCAGCTCCTGGGCGGCCTTCAGCCAGTCTGCCTCCCGCTCGGGCTCCCGCTCGGTCGCCCGACCGGCAAGGACGGCCTTGGACCAATCGACCTCGCCGGCCTCGAAGGCCTCACGCAAGAGCGGCCTTCGAGGCAAGCGTGCGTGCAGCTCGAGCAGGGCCTTCACTTTGCCCGCTCCCCAACCGAGGCGCTGCTTCGCATAGGCCTGAACGCTGGGGAAGCCCAGTGAGAGGTAGCCGCGACTCTCTCTGAGGACCGCGAGCCGGACGACGATCTGAGCCTGGTCCTTGTTCCGCCGGCGGTGGAAGTCGCAGATCTCGGAGTCGAGCGTGTTGGCCAGCGCCAGTCGCTGCGAGGAGTCCAGTTTCCTGAGGGACGGGGAGAGAGTGGTTGTGCTCGGCATGAGACCTCGCGGGGGCGCAGGGCAAATGTTCGAGCCATAGAATAGCAAAGATTGGTCTCGCGCGGCGTGTCTTATGCGAACAAAATGCGGCTCATGCCAGTCCGGATGCATTGCTCGCAGCCGCGCGGATCATGCGCTTCATGCCAGATCGTTTCGTGTGCCTGGGGAGATCGGGGCCAGACAGGCGGCCGCGGCCACCTCGCGTGATTGGTTAGCCGTGTATTTACTTGTTGTGCTGCGGTAGCGCGCGCGGCGACAGCCAACTGTCCTGTCTTCGCCGTGGGAGTGCGCTTCGCCGGCGCTTGCCTTGCCTCCCTCGATGCTCTTCGCGGGGTGCTCGCCCTGGACGTGCAACCCGCCACCGCGCGGGTCAACTCGCCCTCGCGAGCCAAGGCGCCTCCCTCGATGCTCTTCGCGGGGAGCTCGCCCTGGACGTGCAACCCGCCACCGCGCGGGTCAACTCGCTGCGCACGGAAGGGTGATTGCGGCTTGTCGGGGCGAGGTAGCTGGAAGGTCCGATACCTCGGGCATTCTGGGAGTAACCACACAACCCAGACCCCGAGGATCGGAGCCTTCCCAAGTGAGTGTAAGAGCAACCCCGACCATCCGCGCAAGTCACCTCAACACCGGCACCTCCGTGCCCGCCGACGAGCTGCCCTGGCCCAAGAACACCGACTCACCTGTGGCGCGGCTGCCCAAGCTCCACGTCGAGGTCGACCAGCGGACTGAAGTGACGACGTTCGGAGGCCTCTCCCTCGCGGTGCAGCTCGTGCACCTGCTGAAGATCCCCGAGATCCTCGATCGACACGTCCACGTCCTGAAGCGACACCTCCCCTACCACGAATCCGACCACATCTTGGCTCAGGCCTTGAGCCTCTACTGCGGAGGGTCCTGCATCGAGGACATGGCGCACCTTCAGCAGAGCGAAGCCATCCTGCGCATGGTCGGGGCCTGCCGCCTTCCCGATCCCACGACTGGTGGGGACTTCCTTCGTCGCTTCGAGTACGACGCCAACCCGCGTGCGCTCTGGGACCTGCAGAAAGCGAACGACGAGATCCAAACCAAGGCTTGGAAGCGGATCCGGAAGAAGCAGCGACAGCAACGTCGGCGGGGCCGCAAGAACGCCAAGACATGGACCATGGTCGACGTCGACGGGCACTTGGAGGAGACGACCGGCGCGCAGAAGGAAGCCGACTTCTCTCGTAAGGGAACGTGGTCCTACCAGCCCCTGGCAATCACTCTCGGCGAGACTGGCGAGGTCCTCGCGTTGAGAAATCGGCTGGGGAGCACGCCAGCCAGCTCCGGCTCCAATCTCGTGCTCCAAGGCTGCTTGCAGCGAGTCACCAGCGTCTTCGGCAAGAACGTGCTCACGCGCGCGGACAGCGAGTTCGACCGGGCAGACATCCGCCAGGCCTGCGAGGCGGAGGAGACCTGCTTCGCGCTCGTCGGTCGAGCCTTCGCGAACCGCCCAGGTATGGCCGAGAGCATTCCTGAGGAGAAGTGGAGGCCGTTTCGGACGAGGGCTTCGCGCCTCAAGGACGAGCGTCGGAACGCGCCCGGTTATCGCCCCCGGGCGAAGAAGGCGAACCTGCGAATGGCCCGAGCCGCAGAGAAGGGTTGGAAGGAGCTCGCTCTACTGAAGCAGTGGGTTGCCGAGGTGCCCTACGTCCCCCCCGAGGACCCGAGCAAGACCTACCGGCTCGTGATTCGGCGTCAGCTCATCGAGCACCGGCAAGGACAACTGACTCTCTTCACCGAGTATCGCTATCGCTACGTCGTGACGAACCTGCCGAAGTCGTGGTCTCCGTTTGAGGTGATCGACCCTACCTACGAACGGTGTGATCAGGAGAAGGTGATCCAACAGCTCGGGGCTGGGGTTTCCGCCTGGCGCATGCCCGTAGCTGAGTACGACGGCAACTCCGCATGGTTGGAGATCGCCCGCCTCGCCTGGAACCTCGCCAAGTGGGTGGCACAACTCGCCCTGCCGACCGAGGTAGTGCGCTGGGAGTGGAAGCGCTTCCGGCTGGCCTTCGTGATCGTGTCGGCGCAAGTGATCAACAGGGGGCGGCAGGTCTGGCTTCGCCTCAGTGCCTCGCACCGCTTCCACTCAGACCTGGTCGCCGCGCACACCATGCTGCAGCGGTAGAGCGATCTCGCCTCGGCTGCCCCAACAGGACATCGGCACCCCGATGCGTGCGACGTCGTGCCCTGACGACGTCAGCACCTGCCCGAAACACTGCCGCAGACGCCCAGGGTCGGGGTGTGACCCGCGATCAGGCCTGCGGCCAGGGATCCACGCCCCCGCAGCCCGCCGCGTGTGCTCAGTGCGGGGCCATCTTGGCCTCTGAGCCATCCCCATTCGCTTATTCGAGGGCTAGTAGACCGGCTTGAGCCGCTCGAACGAGCGCGGGGTCCAGCCGCGCGCGACGACCTTGCCCTCGTGGAGGTCGGCCCACTCGGTGCGGCCGCTCAGCCCGTCGGGGGTGACGCCCAGCTCCCAGGTGGTCTCCAGCCCCTCCCAGTTGGCGGTGCCGATCCAGATCCCCCGCTTCTGCTCGAAGCGAAC
>CALZKB010000278.1 GCA_945787575.1 Thermoanaerobaculia bacterium
CATAGCTCGACACCTCGCTGACATCATCGAAGGGCACGCCCGGTGCCTCGTCGATCTCGAAGAGGAGAAGGTCCGACAGGGATGACTGTGTGCCCTCGATCTGCGAGGAGAGGACCGCCTCCTTGCGGATGTACATGTAGAGGAAGAGCGTCGTGTCCGGCAGAAGACTGGAGACGCTGTCCAGGCGGCCGAGGGCGAGGAGGGCTTGGTCGACTTCCTCGCGGAGGTCGACGTCGATGGTCAGGTCCGGGTCGGGCGGGAGGGGCATCGGAACGAAGGCTCGAACCGTCTCGCCCTTGTGGGAGTGTCCGCCGATCCAGGTGCCTGTGGGGCCACGCTTCATCCCCGACCGTCCTTGTGAAGGCTTCCTTCATTGCGACCGACGTAGGTAAGGGTTATAGCCATATCCCTAAGCTAGAGGTCTGGTCAGTGTCGATCTAGGGCCTTTGAGGCAGATCTCTGGCAGCCGAGTTCGTCAGGCTCGGAGTGGCCTGCTTCACCGACTCGCGGGTCGGCCTCGGACCCACGGCTTAGGAACAGTGTCCTGAGTAGGCGCTACGCCGGTTCGCGTGGCACAGTCCGCCGTCGAAGCCTGCGGATCCGTTTCAGGGCAGCAGATGGGCCCGCGGCACGCGTAACGAGCGAGCTTCTCGAAGCACCCATCAGACTGCGACCTCGGGCGGTCGCAGATACCCACCAACGACTGCGATCGACCTCGCCGTGCATCCCTGGCATGGCGAAACCGTCGCGGTGCTGTACGGCTACGGTCACGATGCCGTGTGGATCGAGCGCCATGACGGTGACCGGCGGATTGTGCCGGTCTCGTGGACATCTCTGAGGCCTCGCGTGCCGTGTTGTCTCGCCGACGGCACGATGATTCGGATAGCACCCGGCGCTGCGCTCGAGCTTGCGCGATGGGTTGAGGCCCGGGCGGCCACGCTGCAGCCGGGGGCAAAGAAGTGCTGAGGATTCCTCGCCCAGACTCTGGTGCCACTGATTCTCTTTGGTTAGCGTTCGAGCCGTCAGGGTGCGTACTGGCCTTCGAGACGAGGGCCACTGCGTGTCCGATTCAGCAGCACGACAGGCAGGACGATGGAGGCTCACCTCGGCTGCACGACGATTCGGGGGCGCACGTTTGCTCCAGAGGAGCTTCGGCAGATCAAGGCAATCGTCGAGGCGTCGCCAGAGGATCATCGCTTTGCGTTATCGAAGAAGATCTGCCGCGCGCTGGGCTGGTATCAAGCCAACGGTCGACTGAAGGACCGCTCTTGTCGCGAGGTTCTCGGGAAGCTGCACGACGCCGGATTCATCCGGTTGCCGGCAGCAAGGCGTCCGCCGGTCAAGAGACGCCCCGTAAGGATCACACCAAGGACCGCACCTCGAGACCGTGTTTCGCTGAGACCACGCGACATTACTCGCGATTGCTTCCGGGTCATCACCGGGGCCGGCGACCCCCAGCAGGAGAGCCTCTGGAACGAGTACGTCGAGCGATACCACTACCTTGGCTACGGCGTGCCCGTCGGCGCTCACGTCAAGTACTTCGTCGCGTTGGCCGGACAGCCGATCGCGTGCCTCGCATTCGCTGGGGCCGCATGGAGAGTCGCGGCACGCGAGCGCTGGATCGGCTGGAGCGACAAGGAACGCGAACGCAATCTGCGGTATGTCGTGAACAACACGCGATTCGTGATCTTCCCGTGGGTCGATGTCCGCAACTTGGCATCGCGGCTTTTGGCCATCGCTGCGAAGCGCATTGGCGACGACTGGCAGCAGCTCTACGCCTACCAGCCTGTGCTGCTCGAGACATTCGTCCACGCGGAGCGACACACTGGCGTTTGCTATCGCGCGGCAAACTGGACCGTCGTTGGCCTTACGAAAGGCCGGGGCAAGCTCGATCGCCGCTTCACGAAGAAGCTGCCCAAGAAGACCGTCTTCCTCTACCCGCTGGTGAAAGATGCGTCGACTCAACTGCGAAGACGATGACGGCAGTAGCAGCTGCGACGGGCTCGCGAGGGGCGACCCACAGCTGCTGTTGGCGTGGTGGAGCAAGCTCGTCCACCAGATCCTTGTCTCTGAAACGCTGATCGTTCCATCCGGGTGCAACCATGAACAGCAAGATCCAGACGCACCATCTCGAACGATGCGCATATGTGTACGTCCGGCAGTCGACGACGACCCAGGTCTTCCAGAACACGGAGTCCACGTCGCGGCAGTACGCACTGGTTGAACGCGCTCACTCGCTGGGTTGGTCTGCGCCCGCAGTCAGCGTGATCGACGAGGATCTGGGCCGTAGTGGCAAGACGGCGCAGGATCGCACCGGTTTCTGCCGCCTCGCCGAAGCCGTCGCCTCTGGCGAAACGGGAGCGATCTTTGCCATCGAGGTCTCGCGTCTGGCTCGTTCCTCCGAGGATTGGCAACGACTGCTCGCGCTGTGCGCGGTCGCCGGCGTGTTGGTTTGCGACGAGCATGCGGTCTACGACCCGCAGAGCTGTGACGACAAGCTGCTGCTCGACTTCAAGGGGACGATGTCCGAGGCAGAGCTCCACTGGCTATCGTTGCGGATGGCCGGAGCGAGGCGCAGCAAGGCGAGACGCGGCGAGTACCGCTTTCCAGCGCCGACGGGCTACATCTGGGGCGGGAACGGTTTCGAAATGGACCCCGACCTGGCCGTGCGTCAAGCGATAGCAGTCGCGTTCGAACGTTTTGCGGTCGAGCCTACGCTCGGCGCCGTCGTGCGATGGGCACGACGAACCGGCTATCGTGTGCCGACCCGCCGCTCATTCGCTGATGGCACGACCGAGCTCACGTGGCAGCCGCTCCAAAGAAGTCGGCTGGGTGAGATCATCAAGAGCCCGATCTATGCTGGCGCCTACGCGTACGGTCGTCGGCCCGAGAGGAAGGTCGTCGTCAAGGGCAAGATCCGCAGCGTACGCCGGTGGGCAGCGCCCGACGAATGGCAGGTCCTCATTCAAGGCGCACACGAAGGCTACATCAGCTGGGAGGAGTACTTGAGCAACCTCGACAAGCTCCAGGAGAACGCGGCCCTGCGTCCATCGCAAGGAGCGCCTCGAGAGGGTCGTGCCCTACTGACAGGGTTGCTCATTTGCGGTCGCTGCGGAAGACGCTTGCGTATCCAGTACTGGGGAGGGGCTGACAACCGATGGAGCTACACCTGCTTCGGTGCGAAGGACGAAGGGGCGCCAACATGCTGGATCGTCAGCGGAGCTGCGATCGATGCCGCCGTGGAATCTCTTTTCTTGCGGATGATCATTCCCTCAGAGCTGTCGCTTTCGCTTGCGGTCGAGCACGAAGTCGAAGCCCAAGCTGCTTCGCTGCACGAGCAGTGGAGGCTGCGTCTGGAGAAGGTGGAGTACGAGGCTCGCCGTGCAGAGCGGCGCTACAAGGCGGTGGATCCGGACAACCGAGTCGTAGCCCGCACGCTGGAGGGAGAATGGGAAGCGCGTCTGCAGGACGTGGAAGCCATGCGCCACCAGTACGAGGTCGCCAAGCATGAGCACCGCGTGCAGCTGACGGATGCCGATCGAGCCAGGATCCGTTCCCTCGCTCAGGACCTGCCTTCGGTTTGGCATGCGTCGACAACGAGCCCCGCGGACCGCAAGGCGATGCTGCGCCTCGCGATCGAGGCGATCGCCATTCGACCGATCGACGTGCCGGAGCGGCTGACCCACATCCATGTTCAGTGGAAGAGCGGGGCAATCGACGAGCTGAGTGTGGCGCGGCCGGCGTTTGGTCAGACCGGTCGCACGCCAGCCACGACCGTGGATCGCGTTCGCGAGCTCGTTGCACAAGGACTCTACGACGACGCCATCGCAGACCAGCTAAACGCGGACAAGCTCGAGACCGGGGCGGGCCGTCCCTGGAGTAGGGCAGCGGTGCAGCGGCTACGACTGCGCAACCGGATTCTTCGCGTCGCGCCTGAACAGCCCCGCAAGCTGCCGCTGCCCGACCGGCATCCCGACGGCCGGTACTCGATCCGTGGAGCAATGAAACGCTTCCAAGTCGCGGACACGACGATCCAACGGTGGGCAAAACGCGGCTTGGTGGAAGCAACGCGCGAAGACTACGGTCAGTACCGCAACGTCTGGTGGCTTCGAATCGACGATGAGACTGCCCAACGACTCGAGTCGTTGCGACGCCGTAGGCGACCCACGACCAACGACAACAACGCAGGCATGTCCTGACGGAGAACTCGCACTATGAACAGAGCTTCTCGAGGCGATCGCGGGCCAGGGCGGACACGCGCACGTCGGCGAAACGCACGCGAATTCGTTCACCGTCGGCGGTGGCGAATTCGGGCTCGACGCGAAAATCGAAGCAATAT
>CALZKB010000279.1 GCA_945787575.1 Thermoanaerobaculia bacterium
GACTTCGACCTGTTTGCCGGAGACGTGCGTGGGAGGCTCGGTCGACGTGGCTTCTGGAAGCTGCTGGTGACCGCCGTCGTGGTGGGCGGACTGGTCGCGGTCGGAGCCCAGCTCTTGTCCAACTGGATCGGTGGAACCTCCGGAGCGGGCGCGTTCCCCATCCTTCAGGGGGAGCGGATGTTGGTGGCAGTGGTCATCGCGGCCTTCGCCACGATGGCTCGTGATGCCGTCATCCTCCTGTTCTTCGTCTTGCCGATCCGCGCCGGCTGGTTCCTCGGGCTCGAGCTGCTGTTCGCCTTCCTGGCGTTTCTCACCACCCGCGACCTCGCGGGAATGCTCGGAATCTGGGCGGCGGTGGGCTATACCTACCTTGCCCTCCAGGAGGGAAGCGGCGGCAGCGGATCGCTCAGGGAAACGTGGCTTCGGATTCAGGAGCGTTGGTTCCGGTTCCGGCTCGGCCAGGCGCGGCGCAAGCGCGGCCTCGAAGTGCTGCCGGGCGGCAAGAGCGACGACGATTGGCTGCACTAGGAGCTTGCGCTGGGCCCAAACCAATAGCAACGACGGCAAGAACGGGGGCACGGGTCCCCCGGCTACCGATTGAGAAGCGGCGTGGCGTCAGTAGGGCTGGGCGTGCGGTGCCACGCGCGTCTCAGCCGCCCGAGCTGTAGGTGACGTTGACGAGAGTCTGGCCGTCGTCTTGGCCCACGATGATGTTGAGCGTGCGGCCGTCACCTTGGTTCTCGCCTCCCACCGATCCGCCTTCCTGGCCGCCGGCGCTATAGGTCGCCTTCGAGGTCTCGAAGCCGATCGCTTCGAGCTCCTTCTCGTAGAAATCGAGAACGTCTGCGACCGAGTCCCCCGTCGTGAAACGGAACGCACCAGAGACCTTGTCGCCCTGCGTGCTGTGGAAAGTGCCGATCGGCTCCGAGGCACTCCGAGGCCGCGGGATGTAGCTCGGGATGTTGTCGCCGCCCGAATCGCCGAACACCTGGGTTTCGGCGCCGCTCTCGTCTCGCATCGTGATCGTCGCACCCCCCTCCGACGCCGGGTTGTTGATCTGGATTTCACCTTCGTTGGAACGGAAGGAGATGCCCTCGTTCTCGAAGTCGGACCAGTCGATCGTCATCTCCTCGCCGGTTCGCTTGTTGCGGACGGTGATCGTCTCTTCGTCGTCATCGGTGCTGACCAGCTCGAGCTCAGGGTTGGCCTTGACGGCGATCTCCGCCATCGTTCGGGCGGGATTCTCGGTCAGCTCCTGGCCGAACTCGGTTGCCTTCTTGGCCACGAAGAGACCGCAGGCCCCCATGGCCACGGCCATCAACAGGAGCAGGCCGAGACAGCCGATGAGGATCCAGGCGACGGGGCTCAGCCCCTTCTTGGCGGGTTGGGCAGGCGGGGGGGCGGGGGGTGGTGTCTGCGGTTCGGACATCGAGGTTCCTCCTGAAAGGCAGTCTCTCGGCTCGAGGCCGAGCGGTCGACGGCCGGTTTGTGTCTTGGAGCGGCGCTGAGCCTAGCACGTGGCGACCGCCGTCTTGAGGTGAAAAGCGCGAGCGATGACCGTGGGACTCGTCAGGCCCCAGGCCTCGTTACTGCTGGAGTTTCGACAGCGCAGCGGCCAGGGCGTTGAAGCCTCCGGAGGTCGCTCCCTCGTTCTGCTTGTAGGACTCGTAGTCCTCGCGACTGCCTTCGGAAGCGTCTCCCTCGAGACCGAGCGAGATGCGCTGACGCCGCGGATCGACACTGACGATCTTGACGTTAACCTTACGGCCTGGAAGGAAGACTCGACTGGCGGAACTGTCGCGGGGAATCGTCATCTTCGAGCTCGGCAGCAGGCCGGAGAGGCCGGGCTCGAGTTGGATGAAGGCGCCGAAGCGCTCCACCTTCTCGACAGTTCCCTCCACCGTCATTCCGGTCTGGAACCTCTGAGCCACGCCTTTCCACGGGTCCGGCTCGAGAGCGCGCATCGACAACGAGATGCGCCGGCCGCCCTTGTCGACCTTCAGGACCTTGACCTCGACCTCGTCCCCGGGCTGCACGACGTCTTCCGTGCGCTCGACTCTCCGGCGGGCGAGCTCGGAGATGTGCACGAGGCCCTGGGTGCCGCCGAGCTCGACGAACGCGCCGAACTCCTTGACCGTGACGACCTTGCCCGTCAGGATGGCGCCCACCTCGATCTTCTGGCGGCCGACCGGTTTCGGTGCCTTCAGCTGCTGGCGCAAGTGCGAGACGCGGGAGAGTAAGACTCGGTCGCTGTCCTGATCGATACTCAGCACGAAGAAGTCGAAGGTCCGATCGACGTAGTGCTCGGCGTCCTTGGCTTCGCCGATCTCCATCTCGGAGTGGGGGCAGAAAGCGGTCACTCCGTCGACCACGACATGCAGATCGTCGTCGTCCGAACCGACCACCTCGCCCGTCACGGCCTTGCCCGACTGCATTGCCCCGCGGATACTCTCGAGTGCGTCGCCGCCGCCACCGGCGGTTGCTTCCAGAGTAACGTCGGTCTCGACTCTCTCGGGAGTCGGGGCTTCAGCAACCCCCTCCGTCTCGATAGCCGCAGTCTCGACCTCGGTCGAGGCGGCTTCGGTGCTCTCTTCGGTTGTCTGCTCCTCGAGGTCGGCGGAGGTCGACTCTGCACTCATTTGCTGGTTCCTGATGTTCGGGTTCGGACAGTTCGGATCGGAGCGATCCGTCGGCTCGTGGTGCGGAAGGAGAGTCTACACCATCCCGCGAGTGCCGATAAAGCCTCGGCATCGACTCGCGTGATGCGTAGAATACGCCGACGCGGCAGCACCCCGTCGAACTTCTACCAAGGACTGCCAGGAGGAGACCCCGGATGGAACTGACAGCCGACGAGCGAGCAGTCCTCGAGCGATATCGTGAAAAGACGCACTTGGCGGGTGGTCCGCGGGCGGGCTATCTCCTGCGGCGGATGGCGATCGCCAAGGGGGTCGACGATTCGATCGACGTCGAGAGTGGTCTCTCCGGCCTCGTCGAGCTCGGGCTCTTGGTATCCAGCGAGGCAGAAGACTTCGTCTTCCTGACCGAGAAGGGAGCCGAGGCGGTGGCCGCTCTCTAGTCCCCCGTCCCGCGTCGTGAGCTCAGGCACCCCAGGTTGGTCCGTCTCTGGAGGGATCGTGCGGGCGCGCGTCCGACGGATTCAGGCGAAGAAGCCCTCTTTCCCAGACTGGCCAGCCCATCCCAACCCCAGTCTGAGAAAGACCCCTTCTTCGCCTTGACGGTTCGGACAGGTACAGCTTCTCCCACGGTTGCTCTGCCGCTGTCGGGTCTGAGCTGCGGCGACGTCTATCGTCCTCTTGGGGGTTTCTGGAGGACATGCGAGGATCCACGACCACCGTATCGGCCGGGACGGAGGCCGCGAGAGGTGTTGGTCAGTTGGCGAGGCGGCCGTCGAGCTCGAGCGCTTCGGCGGCGCCCTGCATCGCCGTCAGCACGTTTTCGACGTGGTCCCACAGCTCGAGCTCGCCATCGAAGCAGGCGGCGCTGAAGTCCGCGGTCGCCTCCTCGACCTCGTCGCGGTGGACCCCCGCCGCGAACGACTTCTCCCTCCAGCGCTTGCGGATCGACTTGAGCTTCACGTCGCGCACGTCCTTCGAAGGGCGCACGAGGGCCGAGGCGATGATCAGCCCGGTGACCTCGTCACAAGCCAGCAAGGCGAAGTCGATGGGGTGGGTGCGCTCGACGCCTGTCCCCTCGGTGTTGTGCGAGAGAATCGCCTCGACTACCTCCTCGGGGCAGCCGTTCGCCCGCAGGATCGGCGCCCCCTTGGCGGGGTGGTCCTCGAGGGTAGGGTGAATCTCCCAATCGAAGTCGTGGAGCATCCCGGCGAGCCCCCAGCTGTCGGCGTCGGCACCGAGCTTGTCTGCGTAGAGGCGCATCGCGGCCTCGACCGCCAGCATGTGTCGACGGAGGCCGGGCGCCTCCACGTTGGCCTTCATCAGATTCAAGGCAGCGGCTCGATCCATCAACTACCTCCCATCACGGCGAAGGTCACCTGGGCTTTGGCGACGAGCCGCTCTCCTTGACGAACCTCGCCGTCGGCGACCGCCAGGCGACGCCCGAGCTTGAGCAGCGTTCCGCGGGCGGTCAGCCGCGCTTGCCGCGCTCGCGCTACGAGGTTGACGGTGACCGCCGCAGGCACTACTGACGCACCGACGGATCTGGCGGCGGCGATCTCGGCGAGAGTCGTCAGCACCGCGAAGTGAACGGTGTCGGGACCGACGAGATGCTCTGCTCGAGGATCCAAGGCGAGAGCACCCGGTTCGGGGCCGGCAGCGCGTTCCGCGCTCGGCGCCTCAGTCGAGAAAGAGGTCCCTGGCGAGCGGTGCGTCGGGATCGACCGCGTACTGATCGAAATCGGTGATCCCGGTAGCCTGGAGGACCTGCTCGTCGATGTAGAAATTGCCGGTACAGATCTTGGCCGACTGGGTGAGGATGGCGTGCGCCGCGTCGGCGAGGATCTGCGGCTCGCGGCAGTTCTCGACCTTGAGCAACTTGGCGAGAGACGTTCCAACGAGCATGTTGAGGGCGGCCGTGCGAATCACCGTGCGGGGCCACAGCGCGTTGACCGCGATGCCGTCTTCCCTGAACTCCTCGGCCATGCCCAGCACGCACATGCTCATCCCGTACTTCGACATCGTGTACGCCAGGTGGTCACTGAACCAGACGGCGTTCATGTTGAGGGGTGGCGACATCGCCAAGATGTGTGGATTGTCGGCCTTCTTGAGGTGGGGGAGGCACGCTTGCGAGCAGACGAACGTGCCGCGGGCGTTGACCGCCCACATCAGGTCGAAACGCTTCATCGCGGTGTCCGCCGTCGGGGTGAGGCTGATGGCGCTCGCGTTGTTGACGAGGATGTCGATGCCGCCGAAGGTCTCTACCGTCTCGTCGACCGCCACCCGCACTTGCGCTTCGTCGCGGATGTCGGTCGCAATTGCCAGCGCCTGACCGCCGGCGGCCTCGATCTCCTCCGCGGCGGAGAAGATCGTCCCGGGTAGCTTGGGGTGTGGGACCTTGCTCTTGGCGGCTACCACGATGTTGGCGCCATCGGCCGCCGCCCGCATCGCGATCGCCTTACCGATACCACGACTCGCGCCGGTGATGAAGAGAGTCTTGCCCTTGAGCGTCGCCATGCCTGTCGTCCCCCCTCGAACGGTTCGTTCGAGCCGGGCTATCTTAAGCAACGGCCCCCGCGGATGCCACACCTGAGGGATGCCTCATTGGCATGCCACGTGGACCGGGCTAGTCTCGTGGCGCGGCCGGTGCTTCGCCGGCCTCCGAGCGAAGGACGGTTCCGCGATGGCCCGAGAGAGAGTCCTCATTCTGTGTAGCGGTAATTCGGCGCGTTCGCAGATGGCCGAAGCGTGGCTCGATCGTCTGGGGGCGGGCCGTTACGAGGTCGAGAGCGCGGGCTCGGAGCCATCGGTCGTCCACCCGCTAGCGATCGCGGCGATGGCCGAACGGGAGATCGATATCGCGAAGCAGCGCTCGAAGCATCT
The DNA here is from genome assembly GCA_945787575.1 of Thermoanaerobaculia bacterium. Taxonomy (GTDB): domain Bacteria; phylum Acidobacteriota; class Thermoanaerobaculia; order Multivoradales; family JAHEKO01; genus CALZKB01. Next base: position 5,517 of record CALZKB010000279.1, read on the forward strand.
CGACGAGTTTCGCGATACCGCCTTCGACTACGTCATCACCGTCTGCGACAAGGCGGCGGAAAGCTGCCCGGTCTTTCCCGGCCCGGACGGGAGTCCCCACGCCGAGAGGATTCACTGGTCCTTCCCCGATCCCGCGGCGGTCGAGGGGGACCACGCAGCAAAGTTGGGGTCCTTCCGGGCGGTGCGCGACTCGATCCAGCGGCGAATCTCCGCCTGGCTACGAAGCTAGCGCGCCGGCGAGTGCCGGGAGCAGGTGCTCCGCTCTTGCCGCCAGGGCAGAGAGCGACAAGTGCTGCCCCGGCCTCTCGCCGGCCGGGTCGATGCTGAACATCGTTA
>CALZKB010000280.1 GCA_945787575.1 Thermoanaerobaculia bacterium
CTCGATCGCAATCTCCCCAGGGAATTCGAGATCGTCCTGGCCAACTGTCTCGCGCACGGCCGGCGGAAGTTCGTCCCGCTGGCGGAGAGCTTCCCGGGGTGTCGGTGGCGGCCAGGAAGAGGGCCAGAATGGCGGCCAGCGGAGAGCCACCTGTTGCGGGGTTGGACTCGTCGATCAATGCGCGAGCCGGGCGGTCGAGTCGGGAGCTCGGGACTGCCGGGCTTCAGGTTGACGTCGATCGAGCCGCCCGCCTGGCTCGGGCGGCGCGGTAGGAGCGTCCCTTGAGCTTGACGACGATCGCGTGGTCGACGAGCCGGTCGAGGAGCGCCATCGAGAGCGGCGCGTCTCCGAGGTAGCTCCCCCAGGTGTCGAAGTCGACGTTGGTGACGAGCGCCGTGGAGCCCTGGCGATAGCGGGCGTCGACGACCTTGTAGAGGAAGCTCGCGGCCTGGGGTGACTCGTCGCGTTCGATGCGATCGAAGCCGAACTCATCGATCACGAGCAGGTCCGGCCGCGTATAGCGCCGCAGGACCTGCGGCAGGCTGCGGTCGGCCAGGGCTGCCGTGAGGTCGTCGAGGAGCGCCGCGCTGCTGACGTAACGGACGGAGTGGCCAGCGCAGCAGGCGCGCAGCCCGAGCGCCTGCACGAGGTGGCTCTTGCCGAGGCCGGATTGACCGACCAGGATCAGGTTGTCCTTGCGGCGCACGAATTCGGCGGTGCCGAGCTCCTCGAACTGCACCCGATCGATGGTCTTGTGGTTGAAGTCCCAGTCGAACTCCTCGAGCGTGCGACGCTCGCGAAACCGGGCGTTACGGATGCGGCGTTCGACGCTGCGTTCCCAGCGCTGGCCGGCGAGCTCGCCGAGCAGCGCGTCGAGGACCTCCAGATGAGACAGCGGCTCTCGCTCGGCACGAGCGAGGACCCCATCGAGATGGTCGGGAAGCAGCGGGATCCGGAGGATCGCGCAATGCTCCAGGACGCGCTCACGGACCTTCGTCTCGATCGCCCGGCTCTTCTTCGCGCTCGCCTTCTTCTGCTTCGCCGTCGTCTTCCTCGGCGCGGTCCTGCGCGTCGTCATCGTCGGGGTCCGGTTCGGGGGAGTGGAGCAGGCTCTGGTACTCGGCGGTGTCTCGGGGCCCCACGCGTTCGCCTTCCAGCACTGGCTCGAGGAAGCGGAGGTCCTGCTGGTCCAGCGCCTCTTGCGGCGGCCGGGGAGTCGCCTCGGCGGCCAGGATCCGTTCGATGGCTCGAGGCGAGTAGGCGCGGTAGCGCACCGCACGCTCCAGCGCCCGGGCCAGGTCGGCCTTGCGGTAGATGACCAGCAGGTCGAGGACGAGACGGGCCTCCTTGCGGGCGTAGCGCCGCGTCTGCACCAGGCCCTCGAGGAAACGCGTGGCGGCTTCCCCCAGCTCGGCGTAGCGCTCGCGGAGCGCTACCAGGGGATCGACTCGCGGCGCGGGGTCGTGCTCGCGCAGATGCCGGAGCCGGCCCGTGGTCGCACGGTCGAACAGGGGATGCCGCGCCCGCTCGCGCAGATCCCTGCCGTACACGATCAGCTCTCGCTCCGTGATCCGGACCGGCACCAGCTCGCCGATCATCGTCCACGGTACCGAGTAGAAGTTCTGCCGGTAGGCGATCGCCCCGTCCGAGCGCACCACGCGGTACACGACCTCGGCGATCTCGTAGGAGTGCTCCGGGAGCGGCAGCAGATGCGGCTTCTCCTCGGCGTGAAGGTCGATCGGCCGCCGCTTCGTGACCCGGTGAATGCGGACGTCCGCCACTGTCTCGAGCCAGATGCGGGTCACCTCGTTGAGGTGCGCGAGAGACCGGAAGGTCCGCGCGTTGAGCAGGTTCTTCTCGATGTAATCGAATGGACGTTCCACTTTTCCCTTGGTCTGGCTGCGCCGTCGACGACATGCCCACGGCCGGAATCCGTAGTGGGTCGCGAAGGCGAGGAAGCGAGCGTTGTAGACCGGCTCTTCGTCGTCGTAGCGGCTGACGACGACCTTCATGTTGTCGTAGAGACACACGGCGGCCACTCCTCCCAGGTGCTCGAAGGCGCGCACGTGCTCGCGCACCGTCGTCTCGTGGTCTTCGGATTCGACGAAGTGCACGTACTGCCGGCGCGAGTAGGCCAGGATGTAGCTGAAGGCGGAGACCCGGCGGCGCCCCTCTTCGAGGAAGTCGAGGGTGTAGGGCGAATAGTCCATCTGGGCCTGGTGTCCCGGCCCCGTCTCGAAACGGATCACCGGCAGCTTCGCCGACGCCGGGCGCAACACTCGCAGTCGCTCCCGGACGATCGTGTACTTGCCCTCGAATCCGAGCGCTCGCAGCTCCTCCCAAAGGCGTACGGCGGTGATGTCGGGGTAGCGATCGAGGAGCTCGTGGATCTTGGCCTCGTACTGGTCGAGCAGGCTCGGGCGCTTGGTCTTCGGGGCGGGGAGCTCCGGGGTCCCCCCGCCTTCCTGGCGCGCGAGGTGGACCGCGTCCAGGACACGCTTGACTGCACTGCGAGAGACCCGCAGTAGCCGCGCGATCCGGCGGATCGACGCACCGCCGTGATCGAGCCGCACGATCTCGTTCCTCGTCGACTCCTTCATCGGCATCGATTCCCCACGAAGTCGGCGGCCGCTTCGGCGACGGCACCCGCGTCCTTCGCCAGGCGGCCGAATCCGTTCTCCAGCAGCACCCGATCCTGCGTGCTCAGCTCGGCTCGCCCCCGGTGGCGCAGCCAGCTCTCCATCCGCGACAGCGAATCCAGCAGCAGCACCAGGCGCTTCTGCACCTGGTTCCCGGTCGGGCTCAGGCGCGGATCGCGGGTGGGGACGCTGCTGTCCACTGACTGCGCCAGCGCTTCGCGAGGGCGGGCCAGGACGAACTCCTCCTGGGCGCGATCCTGCGCGCCGAGCAACAGCTCGGCGACTCGCTCCACTTCTCTCGTCGTCAGCGCCTCCCGGCGGCGGGCCTCGAGTAGCTCCTCCTGGTTGCCGGCCGGCAACCGGCTGATCGCCCGCGCGCAGGTCGCCGACAGCAGACCCAGCGCGACGTCGTCCTGGGCCGGCTGGCAGAGTCGCTCGAGCAACGCCAGGCGACGACAGACCCAGCTCTTGTGCCGTCCCACCAGGTCCGCGACCTGCAACTGCGTGAGACCGTCTTCCCGGACCAGCGCCTGGACGATGCGCGCCTCCTCCAGCTCGCGGGTCCGTCCTCCCACCCGGTTGAGGCACACCATCGCCGCCTTGGCCGCCGCCTCGTCGACGTCGATCCAGCGCACGGTCAGGGCCTCGATCCCGTCGAGCGCGCGCGCGGCGGCCAGGCGCTTGAAGCCGTCCACCAGCTCGACGTCGGGCGCACGCGAGCACACCACGACCGGCGAGATCTGGCCGTAGCGCTCGATCGACCGCTTCATCGACTGCTCGTCCTCGCGCGTGCACAAGCGGTAGCGGCCGTAGCGCTCGCCGATGGCATCAAGCGCCAGCTCTTCGAGTTTCGAGTGGGAGACGGCGTGCATCGTCGCTTCCCCGTGATGGCGATCGAGGAAAGGAGAAGAAAAGGAACAGCGAGACCCCCGGACGGCCCCACTGCTCCTCGTCCATCTGGGGGACGATTGCCGCGAGCGCTCACGACGTCGAGATGCGTCGCTCAGGAAAACCCGCTCGCGCTCTCCCGGCGATCGAGAACTCGCGCGACACCGCGTGCTCGAGACCACCGCGCTTCGCGGAGTCGGACTCGTCGCAAAGCCTGACGACAGGCGAAGCTACAGAAGCGTTGCAGCGGAGAGCGAGGGCTCACCGCGAACAGGGCGTAACACCCCGGACGATCGCAGCAGAAAAAACCGTCGGGGATGCGCAGGGGATGACCCACGCGCGGCCACTTCTCGAGGGAGGAGCACGACTTGCGCTCGTCAGGCAGAGGCGCCGGCGGACTTCTTCGGGTGACCTTCTGCCGCTCTCGACGCCGGCGACTCTGCTCCCGACGCACCTGGCGGCCGGCCCCGCTTCGCCGGTACTTCACCTGGCTGCGCCACCGCGACCATTGGCGAGCCGCTGCCCGACACTCCTCCCCGCAGTACCGACTCTGCGCCCGAGCCGCCTCGAAACCACCGCTCGCAGCCCTTCAGAAGGCAACGCCGACGGCGCGCCTCGCAGCAGCGACGGCCTTGACTCTTCTTCGGTCGAACGTCAGCGTGGGGCGGGCCCACGGGAGTGGCGACTCCCACCAGGGTCAAGTCTCGGAGCGGACTCTGTTTCCGCTTCGAGGCGCCCTTCTAACCCCGGACTCCCCGTTCCGGGAAG
>CALZKB010000281.1 GCA_945787575.1 Thermoanaerobaculia bacterium
TGAGGCTCCCCGGTCTTGAAAACCAGCGACCGTGCAAGCGGTCCGCGGGTTCGAATCCCGCCCCCTCCGCCATTTCTGGCCTATTGAGTCTGGGTGACTCACTCCTCGTTGTCTACTGGTGGTCCATTTCGAGTGGACCAAGGCCGAGTTACGGGGAGCACGTCAGGCAGGCAAAAGGGTGGAACCTCTCTGGTGGGAACCTCTCTGGTGGGCTGTTGGGCGACGCGCTCGACGCTCAGTCCACCCGTTCGGGTGGTGCGCGCCGATCGTCAGCGTGGTAAGAGGGTGGCCTTCGACAAGGGCTCACCTGGGGAAACCCAGGGCCGCAAAGCCACGGGTCCTCACTGACCCCAGACAAGACCGCCGGGCTGCCGAAGGGTTCCGGAAGCCGATCTGTGGACAGACAAGGAGGACCCGAGCATGAAGCGACCGTGGAGAATAGTGTGGATCGCGGCCGTCGTGATGGCCGCATTGTTCGCCGGAGCCGCCTGGGCGCAGCCGCCGCAGGTGACCATCTGCCACAAGCCTGGCAAGCCGGCGCAGAAGACCCTGACCTTGCCCTACCCGGCGGCGATGAGCCATATCCGCGCGCATGGGGATACGATGGGACCCTGCCTGCCGCCCCCCACCACTTGCGGCGGAGCCTTCGATTTCTGCATCGACGTCGACGGAATCGCCAGCCCGGGTCGCGGCCCGGTGTCGGCCGAACAGGTGATGCCCGGCGACAGCCTGACTGGGTGGCCGACGGTGGGTGCCTGCTTTGAAGGGATCGATTGGTTCGACAACGACCTGAGCTGCACCTGGAGCATGGGGGACGACATTCACCTCGAGGACCCGGCGGGAGCCTGTGCCACCGCATTACGCGACGGCCTGTTCAACCAGAACGCGCTCGACCAGGACTGTCGGGTGATGGACGTCGACCTCAGCCTGTTCGACGGTCAGCAGGTTCACGTGGATCTCGAGGGTGGAGGCGTGTTCAACCCGCCGTCGACATGCCTGGGGCCCGATCCGCTGCTCAAGTTCTACGATGCCAACGGCGACCTCTGCTACAACGACGGCGAGGACATCGTTCTGGACGGGAACGGCAACGGAGTCTTCGACTAGCCGACCACTCAGGACGCTCTGCTGGGGGTCGGTGTTCCGGGAGTGCGGAGACAGTCCACTGGCCAGGACGAAGCCGGCACGCCGATCTCCCGCGGCTGACGTGCTGCCCAGTGTGACCCCACGGGCTAACTTTCATTCCGAATGTTCAACCACATCTAGCCAGTCGCGGGCGACGTCGGCGACCTCGACTTCTAGCGGCTCGCCGTCGATTGGCGCCGCGGGTCGGCGACGAAAGACGCTCCATCACCTGCCGGGACTTCAGCATGGCGACGGTCGGCCTATGCCATGATCGGCGCCATGCCACGGTCCCACATCGACCCGCCCGAGATCTTCGACAGCCGCCAATACGGGTTTTCCCAGGCCGTCGTCTCCAACGGGCAGCGGCGCATCGACGTCTCCGGTCAGGTGGCATGGGATCGCGACGAACAGCTTGTCGGTATCGACCTCGCCACCCAGGTCGACAAGGCTGCCGGCAACCTCCAGCTCGTCTTGGAGGCGGCGGGAGCCTCGCTGGCCGATGTGACGGCGTTGCGCATCTACGTTGTGGAAGCCGCCGCAGAGGATCTGTCACCGATCACCGCGATGTTGCAGCGCCACTTCCCCCGAGAGGCGCCACCCGCGACGACTTGGCTGGTGGTCAGTGGCCTGGCGGGCGACGGCCTACTCGTCGAGTTGGAAGCCACGGCTGTCGTTGACTGACCGTTGGCGATGGGTTGGGCCTCAATCGCTCCAGTAGCAAGCGATCGCGAATTGCGCATCAGAGCAGCGTCAATTCCTTGGTCGAAGGTCTCGGGCATCCTCGGCCATCCGAGACCCATAGACTCAGGATAGGGCCGTGGACCAAGATGGCCCTGAACCACATGTGAGGATCGCCGGGAGAAAGGTCTACGTAGCCATCCATCCCGGCGGAGGGGTCCGAAAAGGACCTTCGGTCCAAGGCCAGGATTGTCGGACGTCGACCCGAAACAGAGACGAACGTGAGGCGCAGAAGCTTGCACAGGACTTCGACATTCTTGTTCTTGGCGCTAGCGACGAGCCCGGCGCAGGCCGCGGACTGGCCGCAGTGGGGGGGACCTTCGCGCGACTTCCACGCCCCGGACGCGGCGCTTTCCCGGGAGTGGCCGGCGGACGGCCCGAAGCGGCTGTGGAGCCGGGAGCTCGGCGAGGGCTACTCGGGCATTGCGGCGGCCGGCGGCCGGCTCTACACCATGTACCGCGTGCGCGACGAGGAGGAGATCGTGGCGGCGTTCTCGGCGGCAACCGGCGAGCTTCTGTGGGAGCACCGCTATGCCACCCCGATGCCCGAAGGCATGCGGCTGGGCTACGGCAAGGGGCCGCATTCGACCCCCCTCGTCGCTGCCGGCAGCCTCTTCACCGTCGGCACCACGGCCCGCATGTGGGCCCTCGACGCCGAGACCGGCGCGCCCCTCTGGAGCCACGACCTGTGGGGCGAGCTCGGCGGCAACCGGCTGCGCCGCGGCTACGCCGCGAGCCCGATCGCCTACCGCGACATCGTGATCGTACCGGTGGGAGAGGAGGGGCACGGGATGGTGGCATTCGCCGCCGCCGACGGCCGCGTGGTGTGGCGGGCCGGCGACTTCAAGGCCTCGCAGGCGTCGCCGATCCTGATCGAGGTGGACGGTCGGGAGCAGCTGGTGGCCTTCGTCTCCGACGAGGCCGTGGCTCTCGATCCTGCCAGTGGGAGCCTCCTCTGGCGCCATCCGCACCCCGCTGGCGCCTCATACAACATCAGCACTCCGGTGTGGGGCCCCGACAACCTGCTCTTCCTCTCCTCGGCCTACGGCGGCGGCAGCCGGATGCTGCGTCTCGGCGCCGGGAACACGGTGGAAGAGGTATGGGCGTCGAGCCGCATGAGACTCCACTTCACCAACGCGGTGCGCCTCGACGACGCGGTCTACGCTGCGAGCGGCCGCTCCAGCGTGCTGCTCACCGCGCTGGACGCTGCGACCGGCGAGCTCCTGTGGAAGGAGCGCCGCGTCGGCCGCGCCAACCTCCTGGTCGCGGGTGGCGACGTGCTGCTCCTCGAGGAGGACGGCCGGCTGATCCTGGCGAGTCTCACGCGCGAGGGCCTCACGGTGCACGCCGACTCGAAGCTGGTGGAGAGCAAGACCTGGACCGCGCCGACGCTGGTGGGGTCGAAGCTCTACGTCCGTGATGGCGAGCGTCTGTTCGCCGTCGAGCTTCCGGCCGTGGTCAGCGAGTAATCCGAGGGGTTCGAAGACCGGTCAACTCGCAAGCGCTCCGCAGCTTCGAGCGAATCCCGGCCCCCCACCATTGCTGACGTTGATCGGGAAGGGGCAGTCAGTTGAGAACGCAACATCTTCGTTGCGCCGACGTTCTATGAAGACGAGGGAGGGGGCAAGATGCGTCATCTCGCGCTGCTGGTCTTACTGAGTGGGTCGCCGGTGTTTGCCGGGGAGGTTGCCGAACAGGCGCAGGCATATCTCCAGCAGGCAATCGAGCAGCACGGGATTCCAGCGCTATCGGCGGGGATCCTGGTCGACGGGGAGATCGTGTGGACCGGCGCGGCGGGCTTCGCCGATGTCGACAACCAGATCGAGGCGACCCCCCAGACGAAGTTCCGGATCGCCTCGCTGTCCAAGGTGCTGACCGCCGCGGCGGCGCTGCGGCTGGCCGAGCAGGGGGTCGTCGATCTCGACGCGTCGGTGCGACGGTACCTGCCCGACTACCCCGCGCCGCGTAAGGGCACGATGCAGGTGATGCATCTGCTCGAGCACACGTCGGGGATTCGTCATTCGAAGGGTGACGAGAGCCGGCTTATCACCACCCACTACGACACACTGCGTGACGCCGCGCGCTACCTCGAGGATCGGAAGACGGCGTCGGCCTCCGGTGCGAAGTACCGCTACAGCTCGTTCGGCTTCACCGTGCTCGGGGCGGTGATGGAGGCGGCCACCGAGACGTCGTTCGAATCCCTGATGCGCAAGCACGTCTGGGAGCCGGCGGGGATGCAGCGCACAGGTCTCGATACGTTCCCGAGCTCGAGCGCTGACGTCGCACGTTTGTATCGCAACGAGGGCGGCAAGATCCTCCCCGACCTGGAGAACGACCTGAGCCTGATCTACCCGGGCGGCGGAATGGTCTCGACGCCCGAGGACCTGCTTCGCTTCGTCATCG
>CALZKB010000282.1 GCA_945787575.1 Thermoanaerobaculia bacterium
ACTGGGACCGGCGTTAACAAAGTGGTCCAATTTCAACGGCCAACGGATGGACATGGTCCACGAGAAGGTACAGTCTCGATGTCTATGTTTTTAGTTATGTAGTTTGCCTTTCCAAGAAAAAAACAGAAAAATTCTTGTAGTTCTTGGTTCTGCTTCTAGTTCGTTCTTCTTCGATTTGTAGTTCTCGGTCGTCCGGCGCCACTCCTGTAGTACCTCTCATTCCCAAAGCCGTTTGTTTCTGATCCATTCCAAACGCCCTGGAAGCGCTGTCGACGTTTTCGTGCAGCCATCCGCCCCTTGCGTCCCCTCCGGAGGCTTGCAACGAGCGCAAAAGCGGGAAGAATCATGGGTGAAGTTTGAGTTTCCTATGCAGCCATAGGAGGTCTCGCCATGACTCTTCCCGCCCCCCCAGCATGCCTCAACCGACCCTATTGTGCCAGACCCAATCAGACCGGCGGAACGTTGATCGCCGAGGACGTGCGGGAGCCGAACGAGCATCGCCGTCGGCTCCTGGATCCGGATGACTACCGACCCTGTTCTTGCCTGAATTGCCGGGGGTCGCGACTGCACGCACACAGTTATCGAGAAAGAAGAATCAAGATTGGTGGCGGAATCTCTACCGAGGAGCAGGTTCGCCGCTATCGCTGTGTGGCTTGTCGGGCCATCTGGCTGGTGCTCCCGGGTTTCCTCGCACGCCATCTGCACCGTAGCTGGAGCAGTGTCCAGACCGCCCTGCGCGGGCAAGGCCTGGCGCCCGTGGGGCGGGCCGCGGACCGCGAAACCGTCCCGGCCACGACGCTGCGCCGGTGGGTTGGCCGGTTGGCTTCGAGCGCCCAAGCACTGCTCCCTCCCTTGGCCTGCGTCTGCCCCGAGCTGGGCTGCGCGACCGAGCCTCTCCCGGCCGATTGCAGCCGCGGCGCCCTCGTGCAGGCACTTCTGCGCCAGGGACTTCTCGTGGGCGCCTCTGCACTGAGCCAAATCACGGGTTGGATCCATAGGGCAATGCCCGGTTTGCGCTTGCTGTAGCCCGAACCAGCCGCCCATGCAAATACCACCTTTTTCGGTTTTTCGACCCGGGTATCCTTCCCCCTGCGCCCCTGGAGCGACCGAGGGATGAACGCCCCAGGACGGTTGACCCCCTCGCGCAGCCCAAGAGCTGCTAACGGCGCGGTAGACGCAGCATGAGGCCGGGCCGCGGTGGCGACCGGCACCTACCACCCGCCGGGGAGAAGTGCCCCAAGACCGAAAGGAGGATGTGCATGCAACGTCCCACTCCGCTCCGCACCGATCGCATCCGCACCGTGGAACCACCGTTCGGATGGATCCCCTTTCGCATCCTCACCTCGGGCCTCCTGGCCCAACTCAGCCTCCAGGCCAAGCTGCTGTACTTCTTCTTGTGCCTGGTGGCCGACGAGCAGGGGATGAGCTACTACGGCGAGCGGCGGCTGAAAGATCTGCTGGGACTGGCCGAACCGGCTCGGGCTCGGGACGAGCTCGAGAGCCAGGACCTCTTGGCCTTCGATGGCACGTTCTATCAGTTGCTGTCGTTGCCGGGCGCCCCCCGCCCCGGGTCGGTGCCTGGTCCGGAAAAGCCGCCCGTCGAGGCGCTAGCGCAGAGACGATCCGGCCCCCCCCAACAGCTCGCCGAGCTCCTCGCCGCTCTCGGAAGGAGGTCGTGACCGATGCTTGCCGTGGCCACCCAAGCAAAAATCCTGGAACTCCACTTCTCCCAGCACTTGAGCCGCCGGGCGATCGCTCGGCAGCTGGGTGTGAACCGCAAGAGCGTTGCCAAGGTCATCGGCAGACGCCGCGTGCTCACCTCACCCCAGGCGGCCGCGCCTCGGACCTCCCTTCTCGATCCCTATGCCCCCAAGATCGAGGAGCTCCTCGCGGCGGCGCCGGAACGTTCCGCCGTCAACATCCTCCAGCAACTGCGCGACGCGGGATACTCCGGCGGCATCACCATCCTGCGAGACTATCTGCGCCCGCTGCGTCCCGGAGCCAAGCCGAAGCAAGCCTTCTTTACCCTCGATTTCGCCCCAGGCGAAGCCGCCCAGGTCGACTGGGGCGAGTTCGGCGACGTCTTCGGCGACGCCACCAAGGTCCATGCCTTCGTGATGGTGCTGTGTTACTCGAGGATGCTCTACCTCGAGTTTACGTTGCGAGAAACCCTGCCGGCGCTGCTGCGTGCGTATGAACGCGCGCTTCGCTTTTTCGGCGCACGCTGTCGCGAGTACTGGCACGACAATATGCCGACGGTCGTCGCCGAGCGGCTCGGCCGGCTGGCGCGTTTCACCCACGGCTTTCTGGCCTATGCCGGATTCCATGGCTTCCAGCCCGTGCTGTGCAATACCCGCAGCCCCCATGAAAAGGGACGGGTGGAAGATGGCGTGAAGCTGGTCCGCGAGCAGTTCTGGCCGGGCCGCACCTTCGCCCACCTCGACGACCTCAATGCGCAGGCCGCCACGTGGCGCGACACGTTCGCCAACCGCCGCGTGCACGAGACCACCGCCAAGGTGCCCGAGCTGCTCTTCGATCTCGAACGTCCCGCGCTGCTGCCCCTGCGGCCCGAGCCCTATGATGCCGACGACCTGGTCTCGGCCACCGTCTCGCGCTTCTTCCGGGTGCGTTTCGACGCCAACACCTACTCCGTGCCGTGGACCCTCGTCGGCAAGACCGTGACGGTGCGGGCCGACGATCGCCTCGTGCGCATCTTCTACGGCCCCAAGTCCGTCGCCACCCACCCCCGCTGCTATCACAAGGGCAACGACATCCAAGCCCCCCAGCATGCCGACGGGCTCAAAGAAATCAAAGCCGGTGCCTCTCGCACCTGGCAGCTGGAGGCCCTCAAAAGCTTCGGGCCCCACACCACCCGCTACCTCGATATCCTCCCCGCCACCACGCGTTCGCTGCGTGCCGAAGTCAAAGAGCTGCTGTGCCTCGGGACCGTGTATGGCCGCGAATGCCTCGAGCAGACCATCGGCGAGCTGATGGGGCAGGGCATCGTCGGGGCCAACCACCTCGAGCGAGCCCTGCGCCTGCGTTGCGACCGCCCCACGGCGCCGCCGCCTATGCAGTTGGGCGACGAACGCCTGGCTTTCGTCCCGCCGGCTCCCCATCTCGAAAGTTACGATGCTCTGTTGCTCGACGCCCGCAGGGCCCCAGAGGACGAACAGGAGCCGCAGCCATGAGCCCGTACGAGCTGAAGACGCTGTTCGAGAAGTTGGGCCGACTCCGCCTCAAAACCTTTGTTGCGGCCCTCGAAACCCTGCGCGACCAAGAGCCCGAGTCCGTCGCGCCCTTCGCCTCTCGGCTCGAGCAAATGGCCGACCAGGAACTGGCCGAGCGAACCGATCGCACCATCGCACGCCGCATCCAGGAGGCCCAATTTGTGCGCATCCAGACCGTCGATGCCTTCGATTTCGGCTACAACCCCTCCACCAAAGCCCTGCGCAGGACCTTCCTGCGCCTCTTGCAGGCCGACCACGTCGCGCAAGGGCTCGGTGCCCTCTTCGTGGGCAACGCCGGCCTCGGCAAAACCCATCTCGCTCGCGCGCTCGGTTATGCCGCCTGCCAACGCGGACAACGCGTCCTCTTCCTCCCGTGCACCAGCATGCTCAACCGCCTCGTCGCCGCCGACGCCACCAAAAACCTCGAGCGCGCCATCAAAAACCTGCTCTCCCCCAGCCTGCTTCTGATCGATGAGCTGGCCTACATCACCATGAGCCAAGCCGAAGCCAACCTGTTCTTTCAGGTCATCTCCCGACGGCATGACCATCACCGCCCCACCGTGGTGACGACCAACAAGCCGTTCAAGGAGTGGAACCAGGTCTTCCACAGCGATGCGACGGCTCACGCGATTGTGGACCGACTCACCGAGCGGGCGGAAATCTTCTACTTGGAGGGCAAAAGCTACCGGCAAACACACCGTACCAAACTCAGCTCGTAACGAAGCCCAGCGCTCGCGTCAAAAGCCGAACACAAGCGCCCGGCCGTGCCCGTCGACGGCCGGGCGTCCTCGGCGCCGTAGCTCCGCCGTCTCGCGGCCTACGAGTCAGGCTGGCTCTTCGGCATCCAGATGCCCTGCGCAAGGCCCCCGTTTGTCCGCAACTCTGCTTTTCGTCACCACCCACCGCCCTGGACCACCTTTCCCCGGTGAATCTGGACCACTTTGTCCCCGCCGGCTCCAGCTGGCCAGGTTCACCGCAGCAATGGCATCCTGGCAGGCTTGGCGCAGGGATTCCCCTTGCATGGTTTCGAGT
>CALZKB010000283.1 GCA_945787575.1 Thermoanaerobaculia bacterium
TGCATCACCGGCGACCTGGTCGATCACTTGCCGATCGCCCAAGCGACCGTCTCTCAACACCTCAAGGTGTTGCGAGACGCCGGTTGGATCGAGGGCAAGATCCAGGGGCCGGCGACCTGCTACTGCATCGTGGCCGAGCACGTGGAGTGGTTCCGCGAAAGAGTCTCCGCGGTTTTTTGAAATCTAGCCGCCGGCCTGACCATCGCGACCCGTCGTCGACTCGAGCTCGACGAGCAGACCGATCATTCCCTACCACCGTTCCAGTCCCTGGCGGAAGCTTCCAGCCCGCCGCTGTACTGTTGCTTCGAGAGATACTTCATCCCCGAGTCGCACATCACCGTCACGACGGTCGCGCCAGGACCCAGGCGCCGCCCCACTTCGAGCGCCGCGGCGACGTTGCCCCCGGTAGACGTGCCCGCAAAGATCGCCTCGATCTTCGCAAGTCGCCGAGCCATCTCCATCGACTCCTCTGTCGAGACGGTCACGATCTCATCAATCGCTTCAGGCCTCCACAGCGGAACCACGAAGCCCGCTCCCACCCCCTCTATCTTGTGGGCCCCCGGAGCGCGCCCCGACAGCACCGCGGATTCGGCGGGCTCGACCGCCACGCAATGAATGTCAGGGTTGTATCCGTGAAGGGCTTCGGAAACGCCGCGCGAAGATGCGGCGGTACCGGTGAAATGGACAAACGCATCCACTTCACCCCCCGTCTGCTCCCAGATCTCGGTACCCATCTTGTGGTACGCGCTGAGCTGGTCCGCGTTTTCGAGCTGATCGGTCCAGAAGCCGCCGGTCTCCTCGGTGATCTGGCGGGCCGCTTCGATCATGTTGCGAGTCAGGGCCGCATCCATGCGCCCCTCGACGCTGCGTACGATCGTGAGATCCGCGCCGAAGGCCGCCATATGGCTCAGCTTCTCGACACTGAACGCATCCGAGGTGACGATGCTGAGCTTGTAGCCCTTGGCCGCGCAGATCATCGCCAGTGAGACCCCGGTGCTGCCCGCCGTGTACTCGATGACATGGCCGCCCTCCTTCAGCCGGCCGTCCTTCTCGGCGGCGTCGATCATTGCCAGGGCCATGCGATCCTTCATGCTGCCGGTCGGATTCTCCGACTCGAGCTTGAGCAGGATTCTCGCGCAGCCCTCGGGAACGATCGGCCCGAGCTCGATCAGCGGCGTGTCGCCGATGCGATCGAGCACAGAGGATTGGATCTCGGGCATGATGGGTCCTCGCCGGCCGGTGTCGAGATGGCCCGATTCCCGTTGCCTGCGGAGCGGTGAGCGCACGCCATCAAGCCACAGGTCGTGAACTCGTTCTCGGCCCGTCTCGATTAGCGTAAATCTACGATATAGCCCCCCCGGTGTCAAACCTCCCCCTAGCGCGAAGAGCTGCTTCAGACACCACCCGGCCGAGCCCTTTCCGTCCTGGGCACGGCGGTTTCCGCTTGCAGCGGGAAGAAGCGCACCAGCGGCTCGGCCACCTGGGCTCGCCAGGCGCCCCAGCCCGCGCTGTCGAGGAGCTCGAGGCCTTCGACGTCGTGGCCGGCAAGAGTGAGCGCTTCGACCAGGCGACGGCTGTCTTCGCCGAGGTCGAGTCCCCACTCCGCGCGGCGCAGCTCGTAGCGATTCCAGGTGATAAAGAACCGGCTGCCGGAGACCCGCCCGCCTTCGACAAGCCGATTCATGAGCTCGCTGCCCAGCGGATCCAGCAACTGAACCGACAGGCCGCCGGCCCTGCCGAAGATCTCCGGGCGCTCGAGGGCCGCATAGACCGCCATCATGCCGGCGTTGCCGACGCCCAGAACCGCTCGCGAGGCGGGACCGCGAATGGTCCGGTAGTGGGCGTCCAGGTACGGCAGCAACTCGTCCGCCAGCATGCTCACGTACTCGCCCGAGCGCGGTCCCCCGAACTGATCGCGCGCCGCCGCGCTCGGCTGCTTCACGAGAACCGCGATCACCGGGGCCATTCGCCGGCCGATCAGGTGGTTCAACGAGTTGGGCAGGTCCGCCAGCCTGAGCCAGGCGTCGCCGACACCGTTGAAGATGGCGACTGGGTAGGACTGCAGGGTGCTCTTGTAACCCGGCGGTAGATAAACGTCGACGCGCCGCGTCGTGGCCAGGATCTCGCTGTCGAGCACGAAGCTCTCGAGCCGACCAGGGTTCCCTCCTCGATAGGGCTCGAGGTGCTCGGCAGCCCTCCACCCGGGCATCGCCAGCACCGAGACCTCGCCGTCTTCGCTCGGGGCGCGAAGCGGATTCAGCGGGTCGAGCCGGCGCTGCTCGAAGTCGATCTTGAAAACGTACTCCCAGCGAACGCCGGGCTCGATCGAGTAGGTCCGGTGGAAGAGATCAGTGCCTTCGATCCGCGTCATCGGCTCTTCGAGCTTGAGCTCGGTCATGCTGCCGGTGATCCCGATGTCTTCGGCTTCGCCGCGGTAGACGAAGTGCACCAAGCAACCGTCCTCGATGATCGGAAATTCGTCCCGAGCTTCCATGAAGCTGTCGATCAGCGCTTTCTTGTCACGGGAGCGCTCGACCTTGTCGACGAAGCGCGCGAACTCGCTCTCAAGACCCGGAACGCTTCGCTCCGCGACCCGCGCTTCGCCTGCCACTACCTTCACCGCAGCGATCTCGCGGGTGTCGCGCACGAAGATCGTGCCGTTCGCGAAGCTGGGATAAGTCGAGCTGGAGCGGCCGAAGATCTTCGCGCGTGACAGCTCCTCGTATCCGTCGGGCGAGGCCTCGGCAACCACCAACGCACCTCCGGCGCCGAAGATCACCAGCCGACCGTCCAGAAGAATCAGGCCCCGGCCGCCCGGTGGCCTCGACCGCCACACCCGAGAGCCGTCGCGCGCGGAGACACAGGTCAGGAACTCGCCGCTGAACCCGTAGACGAAGCCCTCGTGGAAGACCGGTGTCGCGAAGCTCGCCTTGAGCTCCGAGCTCCGCCAGATCTCGGTCGCGACGTAGCCGCTGCCGGACTCTCGAACCTCGAACGCGACCGCGCCGCTCCGCCCGGCCAGCAGGAATCGGTCGCCATCGATCGGCACCGGCGTCGCGTGCCCCTCCGTTTCGCTCAAACCGTGCGGGAGGCTCCACAGCACGGTGCCGGATTCGGGAGCCAGGCCCTGGGCGCGCTGGTCGGTCACCGCGATGAGCTGGTCACGCCCGGCGAGCGTCGCGAGAACTGGTGACTGGTACGAAACGCTATCGCTCCCGATGGACCACTCGACGCGTCCGGTTCTTTTGTCGAACCCGACGAGGCCGCGGCCGTCCGACGCACCGACCTGAACGAACAGAAGGTCGCCGACCACCAGCGGCGATGTGGCGAACCCGAAGTAAGGTGTCGGGGCCCCGAAGCTCTCGTCGACCCGCATCGACCAAACCTCGGCGCCGTCCTCGAGCCGCGCGGCGAGCAGGCGTCCGTTCGGGCCCAGGGCGTAGATGACGCCTTCATCGATGAAAGGCACGCTCGACGGCCCGCCCTCGGAGCCGCTCTTGGGCGGGAACCCGGGACCGATCCTGCGCCGCCAGCGCTCGCTCCCCGTGCCGGCGTCGAGCACGACCAGATAGTTGGACTCCCCATCCGAGAACATCGTGGCCAGCCGGCCGCCTGACACCGAGACTCCCGAGTAACCCCTCCCGAGAACTCGCTTCCATGCGATCTCGAGCGCGAACCGATCGTTTGGAAAGAAGCCGCTCTCGAGCGAGGTCCCGTCGCCGTTCGGTCCGCGCCACCCCTGCCAGTCGTCGGCTCCCGGCGCCCCGGCCACTTCGCCCGCTCCGGCTGCCGGGGCGACTCCGGCGACGAGCGCCGCCATGCAGCTCACGAAAAACACCAGCAGAAATCTCACTTGCCGCGTCCTCATCGTCCCCTACCAGATCCGTAGAGCTTGGCACGTTGGATTCCTTAGAGTTCCCTCACCGCCGCATCAGGACTTCCTCATTGACCGACTGCTCCCCTGGTCTTGGACCGACCAGGAGGAGCAGCCATGAGGAAAGCCGCCACATTTCTCGCCCTTCTCACGGCGCTTTCGGCGCTTCCGGCCAGAGCCGAGAACGCCGGCGTCGAGCTCGCACAACAAGCCTGCACCTCGCTCAAACTGGGCAATCCCCGCCTCTCGGATGGCATCGGGATCGTCTTCGGCAAGAGCGTTCCGCGAAGGATCGTCGAGGAAGCCGTCGAGCACTGGGCCGGCTGCGAGGGCTACGAGACCAACTTTCCACCATTCTTCGTCGGCCGAGAAGGCA
>CALZKB010000284.1 GCA_945787575.1 Thermoanaerobaculia bacterium
GGAGACCGGGCATCGCAATCATTTCCGGCTGCTCCAAGAAGAGGGTCTGTCATGGAGCGGGCGGGAGCCCAACACGTTGTTTCAAAATCGCGGCGACGGAACCTTCGACGAGGTCGGCAACGTCCTCGGGACTTACCTTCGGCTCGATAGCCGGGGCGCAGCCGCGGCCGATCTCGATGGCGACGGCGATCTCGATTTCGTGGTCTACAACCGCAACAACCCGGTGGTCAAGATCTACCGCAACGATACGCCCGGGCAGGGCAACGTACTGCTGGCCGATCTCGTCGCCACCGACTCCGAGCCGTTGGGCATAGGAGCGCAGGTGATCGCGAGTTGTGCTTCCCGCCGAATCTTGCGCCAGGTCGAGGCGGGCTCGGGATTCATCTCGCAGCCGCCGCCGACACTCCACTTCGGTCTCGGGGGCTGCCGCAACGTGGACACACTCTCGATCCGGTGGCCGAGCGGCGATGAGCAGACGCTCGAGAATCTGCCGGTCAATCATCGCGTGGTGATCACACAAGGGAGAAGCGCCCCGGAGCTTCACGCTCTTCAGCCCCGCAACTTCAACCGCCGCGACTTGGCGCCGATCGCCGGCGAGCTGTCGGCGCGTAGGCCCGACCTCGAGCTCCGCCGGCTCGGTGAAGACGGCACCCTCGCGCTCGCCGACCTCGATCGCGAAACCGTGGTGGTCAACTTCTGGGCAACCTGGTGCACGGCCTGCATTCTCGAGATGCCCGATCTGGAGAGCCTGTCGCGGCGCTTCGCCGGCAAGGCACGCTTCCTGGGCGTGTCGCTGGACGAGGGCAAATCGGATACCGAGATTCTGGCCTTCGCCGAGAAGCGGGGAACCACCTACGAGCAGCTCCTGGGCACGGTCGCCGATCAAGCTCCCTTCAGCTCGCTCGGCAGCTCGCCTCCGGGCGCGATACCCTTGACCGCGGTGATTCACAAGGGAACGATTCGCGCGGTCTACGTCGGTCAGGTCGACGCCGAAGAGCTGGCGGAGCTTCTGTTCGAGCTGACTCAATAGTGCTCCGGTTTCCTCCGCTCGCCAGCTCCGTTCCGGCGCTGCTTGCCGCGGCTATCGTCGCTGCCTGCTCGCGCGCTCCGGCACCGCCGCTCTCTTCCGAGGACCGCACGAGCCACACCCAGAATCTGGTCGTACGCGGCGTCGCCCATGCCGAGGTCGGAGAGTGGCCCGAAGCGATTCGCCGCTTCGAAGAAGCTCTCGAGATCGGAGGCGAGGATCCGGTGCTCCGCTTCAACCTCGGCGTCGCTCACCTTCGCAACGCCGAACCCGAGCTCGCGCGAGAGCAACTGGGTCGGGTCGGACCGGATGTCCCAAGGCCCTTGTCCGCGCGGGCCGAGTACGCGCGCGGCCAGCTCGCGCTCGAGAACGGCGACGCCGCCGGCGAGGCCTCGGCCTATCGCCGGGCGATGGAGCGCGACCCTTCGGAACCGGCCTACCCCTTTGCTCTCGCCCAGGTTCTTCCGCGCTCGGGGCAAACTCGGGGCACAGAAGACGGCGGAACCGAAGCGGAGGTCGGCGCGCTTCTCGAGCGCGCCGTTGGCCTTTGGCCGGACAACTCCCGACTCGGCGCCGGGCTCGCCCAGTGGGCGCTCGTCCAGCCCGAGTCGGGCGCACGCGCGCGCGGTCTCGAACTCCTCGCTTCGCTCGCGGAGGGAGACCCGAGAATCGAGCCGTTGCTTGCCCGCGGGCGCGTCGAGCTCGCCGAGAGTCCGGATCGGGCACCAGTTTCCCTGCGCCGGGCACTCAATCTGTTGCGGCCGGGCAAACGCTTTCAGACGGACTCGGCAGCTCTCAAGGCACGGCTGGCCCTGATGCCGCTGGCAAAGCTTCTCTCGCCTGAGCTCGGGCACGGAGTCCCCCCCTCCCTGGTGGAGATCGAACTCGAGCAGCGGGATCTCTTGCCTGAGCTGCCGTTCGCGCCGGAAGAAACGGTGTTGCAGGTCACGGCGTTCAACGATGCGGTGGGAGGGCCCGATATGGGCACCAGAGAGGCCTACCTTGCGATCCTGACCGATCGAGGCCTGTGGGTCCTGGGTGTCGACAGCGAGTCGTACGAGCGCATTGTGCCGCTCACCGGCCAGCGCCGGATTCTCGTCGGCGAGCTCGACGGCGACGGCCTGATGGAGATTCTCTCCGTGGGAGAAGAGGGAATCTCGGCGTTCGGGCGATCGGAGGGCTCGCGTTGGCTGGAGCGAGTGCTCGATCCTGGGCTCGCTTCGTTCGATTCGGGGCGGGCGGGGATTCTCGCCGACTTCGAGCACGACGGAGATCTGGACCTGCTCCTGATCGACAGGGCCGGCCGGCTGCTGCTCGCCACCCACCGCGGCGAGTCCGGCCTCGGTCCACCCGAGCCGGCGCCTCTGGCGGTCGAGAACGTCGTTTCGGTCCTCACCAGCGATCTCGACGGCGACGTGGATCAGGATCTGATTGTCGTGCAGAACGGCAAGGCCTCGGTCTTCACCAACTGGCGCCAGGGCGACTATCGGGCCGGGCAGGAGCTCTCGTTCTCCGGGCACCCGGGCGAGTGGGCAGCCGTAGATCTCGATCGCGACGGTCGAAGCGATCTCGTGGGCATCGCCGGCGGCAAGATCCTGGTCTGGCGCAATCGCGGCTCGACGGGGCTCGCGCGCGACGAGGTCGCGGAGCAAAGGACCGCCGCGGCGCTGGGCGATTCTACCGCTCAAGTGCACTCCATCGTAGTCGCGGATCTCGACCGGGACGCCGCGCTCGATCTCCTGGTCGCCACCGAGGAGGCGAATGGTGCCGGCGCGCTCGTCGGCCTCGACGGCAACTTCGAATCGATCGCGAGTGTCGACGACCTCGGGTTGCGACCGGACGGGATCACGGCCATCGACCTCGACGGCGACGGAGATCCAGACCCGCTGCTATGGGGCTCCGGGAGTCTGGCGTCGATCCGCAGCACGGGTGGCGAGACGCAAGGGCGGCTCGGGCTCTCGCTGCGCGGCCTAAAAGGAAAGGTGCCTCTCGACGCCCGCGGCGTGCGCCTCGAGTCCTGGCTCGGGCTCGACCGCTACGTCTACGAGCTGAGCCGCCCGCACGTGATCGTCGGCCTCGGAGGCCGCGAGCCCGCGCTGGTCAAGGTGACCTGGCCCAACGGCATCTCCGAGTACCTGTTCGATCCCGAGATCGACTCGACCCACGTCATCAAGCAGGAGCTCCGGATCGAAGGCTCGTGCCCGTTCCTCTACGCCTCCGACGGCCGCGAGATGCGCTTCGTCACCGACATTCTCGGCCTGGCGCCGCTCGGAATGCTGGCGGCTCCGGGTCGCTACGTGCCCGCCGATCCGGAAGAGTACCTTCGGCTGCCGGATTGGGTGTCCGCTCAAGGGGCGGTCGAGCTCAGCATCACCGAAGAGCTGCGCGAAGTTGCCTACATCGATCAGAGCGAACTCGTCGTAGTGGACGCACCGCCGGGAGTCGAGGTCTACAATGGCGAACGCTGGTTTCCGGGACGCGTCGAGGGGCTCGATTTGCGACTCCTCAGGCCCCTCGAAGAGCCGGTTTCGGTGCGCGACGCCCGAGGGTGGGAGGTGCTCGACGAGGTTCGCGCGATCGACCACCGCTATCTCGCCCACTCCGACGGCGAACGCGTCTACCAGGGGGCTCGCACCGCAAGCCATCTCGAGATCGAGATCTCCCCCCGGCTCGCGCGAACCGGCCGGGTTTCGCTGGTTCTCACCGGATGGCTCCACTGGGGCAACACCAGCACCAGCGTCGCTCGCGGACAGGACCCTCGGGGCGCGCCGGTGTTTCCCTATCTCGAGGTCCCGACGAGCCAGGGCGGTTGGCGGCGGGTCGCGCTCGATGTCGGACTCCCGGCCGGCAAGACCAAGCCCGTGGTGGTCGCGCTCGCCGGGCTGGTCGATCCCGACGACCCCCGAGTGCGGATCACGACCGACTTCGAGGTCTATTGGGACCGCATCGCCGTCGCGGAAACACTCCCGCTCGTGCAGACACCGCATCGCATCCATCGGCTGGCGCCCCGCCTCGCGGAGCTCTCCTACGCCGGCTTCTCCCGATGGTACCGGCCGGCCGACAACGGTCCCTATCTCTTCGACTACGCGGATCGGCGGCTCTACCCGAGCCGGCAGACGCCGAGCGGCGACCGCGCAATCGCCTGGCAGGAGCACGAGGGCTTTTACACGAGCTTCGGATCCGTAACCGATCTCGTGCGCTCGGCCGATGATCG
>CALZKB010000285.1 GCA_945787575.1 Thermoanaerobaculia bacterium
TTACGCGCTCGGGGTGATCCACCTCGACCGCGACGAGGTCGATTCCGCCCGGAGACGTTTCGAAACGGCCGTGCGGCTGGCTGCCGAGCAACAGGACCGCGCGATGGAGGGCCGGGCGCGTGCGCGGCTCGGGGATATCCACGTCAGGCTCGACGACCTGGCGCAGGCGAAGCGGGAGTTGGAGCTGGCGGTCGAGCTCTTCCCGGACGAGTACGATGCCCTGTTCAAGCTCTCCCGCGTCCTTCAGCGGCTGGGCGACCCGGAGGGGGCGGAAGAAGCGCGCAGGCGGTTCGAGGAGGTCAAGGCGCGGGTCCGCCCAGAGAACGCCCGGCGTCCCGGTTGAGGAGAGCTACCGAGTGGTTTGCTCGAAACCAAATTGAAGAAACGACAGTTCCTGCTCGCGATCGCCCTGCTCTGCCGAGGGGAGCAAGCGAGTGCCGAGGTGCCGTCGTCGCGCTTCACCGCGGTGCCCGGAGCCGCCGGGATCGACCTGGAGATGACCAGCGGAGAGATGCCTAGCAGTGAGATCCTGGAGGTGAACGGCGGTGGTATCGCGCTCTTCGACTACGACCAGGACGGTGATCCGGATGTCTTTCTCGCCAACGGCGCGACGCTCGACGATCCCGAGCACGGCCCCGGCTCGCGCCTCTATGCGAACCAGGGTGACGGTACGTTCGAGGACGTGACGCTGCAGGTCGGGATCGTTCTGCGCCGCTGGGCGATGGGGGTCGCGGTGGGCGACTTCGACGGCGACGGCTGGGAGGACCTCTATGTCACTTGCTTCGGCCCCAACGTCCTGCTGCGCAACGTGGCCGCTCCCCGGGGTGGGCGGCGTTTCGTCGACGCCTCGATCGAGGCCGGCGTGGCGGATCGGCGCTGGTCGACCAGCGCCGCGTTTGCCGATCTGGATGGCGACGACGACCTCGATCTCTACGTCGTCAACTATCTCGAGTTCGATACCGCCGCCCCTCCGCGCCGGGCCGGCAACGCCTTCAAGGGCTTTCCCGTGATGGCCGGGCCGCGGGGGCTCCAAGCCCAGCTGGATGCGCTTTACGAGAACCTCGGGAACGGCCGCTTCAAGGACGTGACCGCCGAGGCCGGTTGCCTCGCGACGACGGGTCTGGACTACGGCTTGGGAGTGCGCATCTTCGACTTCGACGGCGATGGGCGGCCGGACATCTTCGTCGGTAACGACTCGACCGACGACCAGCTCTTTCACAATCTGGGTGGGCTCGCCTTCGAAGACACCGCGGTGGTCGCCGGAGTCGCGGCGAACGGCGCGGGCACGACTCAGGCCACGATGGGTATCGGAAAGCTCGACGCCGACGGCAACGGGACCCCCGATCTTTTTCTGACGGTCTTCTCGGACGACATCAACAGCCTCCATCTCAATCTCGGCGACGGTTTCTTCGACGATCGCTCGGCTCAGTTCGGGCTCGCCGCCGCCAGCCGTCCCTACCTGGGGTGGGGTTGCGGGTTCTACGACTTCGACCTCGACGGAGACGAGGATCTCTATATCGCCAACGGTCACGTCTATCCGGAGGTGGACGACCCTCGAATCGGTGGGTCCTGGGCTCAGCGGCCGTTACTGTTCGAGCGGCGCGGCAGGCGGTTCGAGGTGGCGACGTGCGCCGCCTCCTGGTGCGAGCGGCGATACCATGGGCGCGCCACCGCCTTCGGAGACATCGACGGAGATGGGGACGTGGACGTGCTGATGACGACCTTGAACGGCCCGCTGAGATTGCTGCGCAACGAAGCGTCCCGAGGTCACTCCCTGGTCGTCCGCCTCGAGGCTCCGCCGCCGAATCGGCGGGCGCTGGGGAGCCTGGTGGAGATCGAAACCGCCGACGGGGTCCAGCGGCGCTGGCTGACCGGTGGAGGGAGCTTCCAGTCGGCGGACGCGGTGGAAGCCTATTTCGGCCTCGGCGGAGCGGCACCCGACGGCAGGCTCGTTCTCCGCGTGCGGTGGCCCGACGGCGCGATGAGCCGGATCATGGGAGCCCCTGTCGATCGGCGCCTCGTCGTCGTCGGGGACTAGAGACGAGCCGCCGCGCCCACGCCGCAGGCCGCAGACAGCGCCGGCTCCTCACGGCACGGTCACGGACCAGGACGAGGTGTCCCCGGACTCGAAGCCGTCGGCGAAGATCGCCGTCTGCTGCTGGACCCCGAAGGTCCGGAAGCGGAAGACCTTGCTGACGGCGACGGGGAAGCCCCCTCCCGAGTCATCGACGTACCAACGGCCGAACCACTCCCTCCCTTCGAGAAACGGGTCGTTCGCGATCGTGACGCTGACCGAGCCGAATCCGGCTCCCGGTCCCGCACCTTGCAGGGAGATCATCTCGAACCAGAGGTCACCCGATCCCGGCAGCACCAGACCCGGGTCCTGATCGTCGATCACCAGCCAGGCGTCGGCGGCGCCAAGCGCGTTCCAGATTCCGACCGTAAAGCTCGGGTTGCCGATCAGCGCCGGCTCCAGCGCGACGACCTCGGGCACCAGATCGCCGGAGCCCGGCCGCCCCGAGCCTTCGACCCGGGGCACTCGCTCGGACTCGACGTACAGTCTCGGCCGGTCGAAAACAGGGGGAAGCTCCTGGGCGAGCCTGGGATCGGTGAGCGGCCGCCGCAGGAAGGCCAGGAGGTCTTCTTTCTGTTGGGTGGTCAGGCCGAGCGGGGAGATCTCGGAGTTGGGGAAGTCGCCCCCGCGGTCGTAGAACTCGACGACCTCCTCGAGGGTCGCGAAACGCCCGTTGTGCATGTAGGGCGCTCGCAGCTCGACGTTGCGCAGGCTCGGGACGCGCATCTTCCCCTTGTCATCGGGATGACCGGTGACCTCCTCGCGGCCGATGTCATCCGTCTGGGGCCGGACTCCCGTGTACCGGAAACTGTGGTCGGTCAGAAGGATTCCTTGATGGCAGTTGTCGCATCCCGCGGCCCCGGCGAACAGACTGCGGCCCGCCGCCTCCTGGGTGGTCAGGGCCTCGTCGTCCCCAGCAACGAAATCGTCGAACGGAGTCCGGTCGGTAAACAGCGTCCGCTCGTAGCTGGCGATCGCCATGGCGACTCGCGGCGCCGTGACTCCCGGCGAGCCGAACGCGTCCTCGAACAGCTGCGCGTAGCTGCGCCCGGCGATCCAGTCGATCAGCTCGAGGGGCACCTGCGGCGACAGCGCGAGCGGCTCTGACTCGTCGATCCGGGCCAGCACGTCGGTCCAGACCCGCCCGACGTGAGCCATTTCGACATCGCTCACCGGCGGCCCGACGGCCTGGCTCTCGAGCGCCGCTCCGCTTTCCAGGATGACGGTCATCGTCACCGGATCGACGAACTCGTTGGTGGCCCGTCCGTCCCAGAACAGCTCCGGCGAATAGCCGGCGTTGATGGCGGACAGCGTCCGGCGACCGGTCACCTGCTCAAGAAGACCGAAATGCGTACTCCAGTCGTAGAGCCCGTCGGCGCCGTTGAGGGGCACCCCGGGGGACCCGAAGACGTCGTCCTGGTTTCCGAAGACCTCGTCGGGTCCAGGGTGCACGGCCAGCGGGTCGACCCCGGAGCGCGGATCCTCGCCGCCGACGGTCGGGAGGTGGCAGGTGCCGCAGGCCACGGTCCGGGTCGAAGAGATCTGCTCGTCCCAGAAGAGCGCCTCACCCAGGTTCGCCTTGCTCGTGGTCAGCGGGTTTCCCGGTGGCTCGGGCGGCGGCTGGAGCTGCGCCAGCGAGGCCGAAGCCGACGCGAGGAGGAGGATCAGGGCGGTCCCTGGAAAGCGTCTCGGAACCCGGGTAAGCCGCCGACCGGCGAGGGCACGGCGAGGCGAGCCCGCGGGTGCGTATTCCGAATGCATGAGTCTATTCTGAGTTGGTTCTCTGGACGGTCTTCCTGATTCGCGAGGGTCGAGCCGAGGCGACCGGCTCCGGAGCTTCCAGCTGCGGGCAGCGAGGACCGCTTCCGTATAATAGCCGCTCGACGCCCGGCCGCGCGCTCTGTCCAGGCCCAGTCGAACGCAGTCGCAGCCCCGCCCAACGACAATTCCGATCGACGATCTCACTCCTGCCAGGAGACGAAGCCGTGCCATCCAAGCGGACCCTTTCACATCGCCCGGGCGACCTCGCCGCCGCGCTCCCGATCGCCTGCATCCTCCTGCTCGGAATCTCGCTGCTTTGGCCTCGTGGCGCCAACGGCCAGGACTGGGTCGAGTACGACGATCAGACGGAGAGCCGAATCTCGTCGGATTCCAGCGTCGGAATC
>CALZKB010000286.1 GCA_945787575.1 Thermoanaerobaculia bacterium
AGCCAGTCCCCGAATTCCTGACCTCCCCGAGGCGATGCGGACAGTTGTCAGCACGCGTCAGGGCGAAAGCCTCACGCGGCTAAGCTCATGTCCCTCAGTGAGCCAGAGGATTCGAGTTGGGCGAAAACGGTGTTCCAAATCTCTTTCGTTGGGGTGCCTAACGGGAGCTCTTTGGAACCCAGACGAGCGCTTGCGAGAAGGGCTGCGGTTATTCGAGTGGCACCTCTTGACGGGGGCGCCCGGATCCGGGAACGGGCGCCTGGGCGAAAGGCGGTAGGCTAGACGGGTGATGAGTTCCGACTCCTCGGCTCCTGGCGAGGAGGCCGGAAGATCGGCGGCAAGCTGCCTCTCCCGGCCGGGCGCCCGCGCCGGCCTGCTGCTATCGGGTGCGCTCGCCCTGCTCTTCGCCTGCGGGCCGCGGGGCCTCTCGCACGGCGTCTGGCTCTCCGGCGACGGTGACGAGCAGTACGCACTGGTCTTCGAGCACACCGGCGGCCTGCTATCGGGCAGCATGCACCACCTGGTTGAGGGTCGGCAGGCGGACCAGTGGCGTTTCGTCGGCACGCGCACCGGCGCGGGGGAGCTCGAGCTGAGCTGGGGGGGCGGCAACTCGATGACCGTCAGCGTGAATCTGGATCTCGACGAACTCGAGGGGACGGCGCAGCTGGCCAACGGCAGAGTGCTCGAGGGGCTGTTCCTGCGCCGAGACGCGCGGGAGATCCCGGGGTTCGCGGCCCTGCCCGATCTGCCCTACCGGCTGCGCCCGCCGGCCCCAGGCAGCGGCTGGGAGATCGCCGAGCCGGCGGCGGTAGGGCTCTCCGAGCGTCATCTGGAGAAGACGGTCCGGGCCGTGACCCGCGGCGAGGCGGGGCTTCTCCACTCGCTGGTGATCGTGCGGCGCGGCAAGCTGGTCGTCGAGGAGTACTTCCATGGCTACGCGCGCGAAGACCTGCACCGATTGCACTCGGTGACCAAGAGCGTCACCTCGCTGCTGGTCGGCATCGCCCGCGACCGGGGGGCGGTCGGCAGCCTGGATACGCCGGTGCTGGAGTGGTTCCCCGAGCACGCGGCGGCGGCCGGCCCCGGCTGGGAGAACGTGACGCTCGAGCATCTGCTGACGATGACGGCCGGGCTCGACTGGGACCGGCGCGAGACGCTTGGCGACAACCTGGCTGGGCCGGAGATCTTCGCGAAGGTCTTCGGGCGCCGCGTCGTGCAAGAGCCCGGCAGCCGCTGGCTGTACAACGACTCGGACATCGAGCTGCTCGGCGGAGTGCTGCGCAGAGCCACCGGGATGCAGGCCGACGAGCTGGCGGCGCAGGCGCTGTTCGCGCCGCTCGAGATCACCGCATGGGACTGGCACTCGCACAAGACGGAGGGCTATCCCCTGCTCTCCGGAGCACTTCGCTTGCGTCCTCTGGACATGGCGAAGATCGGCCTGCTGGTGCTCGATCGGGGCCACTGGCGGGGACGGCCGGTGGTCTCCGAGGAGTGGGTGGCACAGTCGACCGCTCCGCGGATCGTCACCGGCGCCGGATCCCAGAAGTACGGCTACCTCTGGTCGCGGCTCGACGCCCCGATCGAGGCCGGCCCCGATCCGGTGCTTCTCGCCTCGGGCTGGGGCAGTCAGTTCATCCACATCATTCCGGTGCTGGAGGCGGTGATCGTGACGACCGGTGGGAACCACCACAACAACAAGGCCTTCGCCATCGGTGAGGTGCTGCTGCGCGAGCTCCTACCCGGCGTCGAGCGGTAGGGCCGTACGCCCTGCTCAACCAGCGCCCTGCGCTACCGGTGCAAAGACATCGACCAGAGGGTGGGGGAGCGGGTGCAGTACTCGACGAGCGTAGAGCTGCGTCCCGGCTGGCCGGGGTGAGTCGTTGGCCAAGCGACGCCCACCGAGTTTTGGTCGGACGATCCTGCCGACGGGTCCGGGCTTCGTGGGAGTTACGCGCTGGTCAAACCGTGTCTCGTGGCGTGATGCGTTCATGGATGTCTCCTCCGAGCAGTGTACGCATGCCGGAACCTCCACATCTGCCGAAAGTCACCGCCTCGAGCTGTGGGCTTTTGGCCTACGAGCGGGGCCGACTACCGAGCCGAGCTGGTTTTGCGGCGTAGGTGAGTCGGTGAACGCCGCAGCAGAAGGCCCACTGGCTGATCCGAGAGTCGCGCCGCTGGGTAGATATGGAGAACGTCGGCCAAGTGGCCGAGGAACTTCCTCTTGAAGTCCCTTAGCCGCGCGTAGTCGGCACCGAACTGGGTCTGCAGCGCTTCCCAAGGGATGAGGCACGGCTTCCGGACGTAGCTCATCCGGTAGGTGAGCCACGAGTAGATATCGAGTGCGAGCGGTGAGCCTTTGAGGGCTTGGAGCGCGCGGAGGTCGATCGGCGCGGCATGAGCGACGAGCTCGTCGTAGAAGTCTGTGCTCAGGACCACGACCGAGTTCCAGAGGGGTTGCTGCCCTGGATCTCGAGGCGACCACCAGAGTTCGTGCTTGTGGGCGATCGTGTAGCCGACGCCGGCGGCGCGACCCTGTTCCTCGTCGGAATAGCTGCAGCGGATCGTCGTGGAGAAGAGCCGGTGGAGCTGATCGCGGAGCGCGTCAGGGCGAAAGCCTCAGGCGGCTAAGATCATGTCCCTCAATGAGTTAAAGGATTCGAGTTGGGCGAAAAGGGTGTTCCAAATCTCTCCCGTTGGGGACACTATTATTGCAGTGTAAGTCACTAAAAAAAAGGCGTTAGAGCGATTCAGAGGCTCAAATTGGGGTGACCAAACGGGAGGACTTTGGAAAGCGGCTTCTCGGGGGACTCCGGCCCAGCGACGGAGGCCGAGCTCAACAATCCCTATGGGGTCTGGGTGAGCGCCTCAGGCGAGATTTACATCGCCGATCAGCGCAACCACAGAGTCAGAAAGGTGTCCCAAGACGGCGTCATCGAAACGATCGCCGGCAATGGCGTGTCCGGTTACTCCGGAGATGGCGGACCCGCCACCGAGGCCTCCCTGTCCTACCCCGACGATATGGTGTTGAACAGCAAGGGCGAGCTCTTCATCGCCGACGCGGGCAACGATGTCGTTCGACGGATCCTTGTTGACGGGTCGATCGACACCTTCGCCGGCAGCGGCGAGCACGCTTACAACGGGGCGAGCGCTCACTCTGGTGACGGTGGACCCGCAACTTTGGCACAGCTGGATACCCCAGCCGCCCTTGCGATGGATTCGAAGGACAATCTCTACATAGCGGATCTTCGCAACCACGCCATTCGCAAGGTGAGCACCGAAGGCGTCATCACGACGATTGCGGGAACCGGCAGGGCAGGATTCAATGGCGATCGCCGAGACGCGACGCAAGCGATGCTCGACGAGCCCGGCGGAGTGGCGATCGACAAAGACGGTAGCCTCCTAATCGCCGAGGGCGGCAACTGCCGAGTGAGGCGCCTGGCCAGGGACGGTTCGATCGAGACGATCGCCGGAAACGGCACCGAAGGGTTCAGCGGTGACGGAGGGGACGCGGGGCTGGCGCAGTTTTCTACTCTCGATTTCGTAGCGATCGGTCCGAAGGGTGAGATCTACGTGGCGGACTACGGCAATCACGCGATTCGGGTGCTGAAGCCGGGCAGCGTCGAAGAGGCGGGAGACGCGGCAGTCGAACGGCTGTTGATGCGAATGCGCGATGCCTATGCTCGCGTCGATCATGCACGCCTCGAGACTCGCGAGCGCAGGCTAACGCCGAGCGGTTGGAGCACGAGAGAAGGGATGGTCGAGTACCGGGGTGACTCGAGGCTACGCGCGCGGTTCTCGATTCCCGACTACGGCGAGGTCGAGGTGGAGTCCGACGGCTTCAAGATCACGGTGAGAGACCCCACCCAGCCTGGCGGCGACGTCATGCGATACGAGGCCGGGAATCTCAACCGCGCACTTCTCGGAAATCTGGAGGTGTATTCTTTCTACGACGCCTTCCGACAGCTATCCGCCGCGGCCGGCGGTTTCATGAGCGGCAGCAGCCTCGAGGTGAGGCCCGACATGGAATGGGCCGGCCGCAGCTGGACGGTGCTCGAGGAGACAGCGGGAGACCTCAAGGTCGAGTACTTCGTCGACCCGAACTCTCATCTGATCTGGCGCACGGTTCAAAGAGACTCCGGCAGCCATGAGATCCGTTATGAGAGCTACCTCGCAAGCATGGAATTCTGACGGTTGTCACCGAGCCGGAATGTAGGCTGGATACACGTG
>CALZKB010000287.1 GCA_945787575.1 Thermoanaerobaculia bacterium
GGCAATTTCCTGTGGCTCGCCGCTCCGTGTCGCGCAAAGGGCGTAGCCGCCGGCGACCTTCTCGACGCGCCCTGCGCGCTCGAGCTCGGCGAGCGGCCCGCTTAGCCGAGTCCAGCGGACGCGAAGCTGGACTCGCAGCGCCTCCTGAGTGAGCGGGTCACCAGCTTGCTTCAGCGCCTCGATCACATTTTCTGCGAGCGCCGCTCCGGGTTCAGCGCCTTCGGCAGCAGAGACGACGGCGAGGTGCACGGGCTGCCCCTCGGCAGCCTGGAGTTCAAGCGGGACGGGCTCGGGCGAAGACGCCGAGCGGTGTTCGACCACCAGCTCGAGGCTCGTCCGGCGCCGGCGCATGTGCAGGAGCTCGTCGCCCCACGCGTAGAAATCCCCCGAGCCGCGCAGGCTCAGCCCAGCCTGCGACGCGCCCGCGCCCGCCTTGCGGGCGTGGTGTACGACCAGCACCGCGACGTGACAGCGCCGCTGAAGATCACGGAGGTAAGCGAGCACGCCGGAGACCTCCTGCGCCGAGTTCTCGTTGATCCGGTGCAGGCGCACGAAAGGATCGAGCACCAAGAGTCGCGGCCGAAAGCGCTCGACGGCTGCGGCCAGTCGAGCTTGATCGACGAGCTGGTCGAGCCGTAGGCTCGACGCGAGGATCACATGCAGAGGCAAGCTCTCTAGCGCGAGGTCGCGCGAAGCGGCCAAGCCTTCGAGGCGCGCTCGCACGGTGGCCGGCGGATCCTCGGCCGCGAAGAGCAGGACGGGACCCGCCCTGGGGATCGCATAGACCCCCAGAGCGGGCGTGCCCGAGGCGACCGAGATCGCGAGGTCGAGCGCCAGCCAGGTCTTTCCTGCTTTGGGATTCCCGCCGACGATCCCCACGCCCTCAGCCACCCACAGACCCTCGACCAGCCACTCCAGTTCCGAGCTCCCTTCGATCGCCGCAGCTTGCACCACGGTTAGGGGCTCGCCTTCGCTCACACGAGCGCCTCGGCGCAGAGCTCGACCGCCTCGCCCACGACCGACGCGTCCACCAGCTTGCTCTTGCCCTCGCAGGCTACGTCCAGCGTTCGCGCGGCGAGCACGTCGATCTTGCGCATGACCCCGCCGGTAGCCTCGGCCACCAAGAGCACGGCATCCTCGGCGAAGACCTCCTGCGAGCAGCCGGCCATGCGCATTCGGTGGCGCAGGTACTCGGCCACCTGCTCGACAGCCAAGGGCTCGAGGTGAATCCGCATGGGCAGCCGCGCGCCCAGCGACGAGAGCGCGTTTCGACGCAGCCGATCGCGCAGCCCAGGCAGCCCGAGCAGCACCAGCGAGAGCAGCGAGCGCGAGTCGCGCTGGTAGTTGAGGAGAATGTGCAGGTGCCCCAGGACAGGGAGCGGCAAGAGGTGCGCTTCGTCGATCACGACCACCGGCCTGATCTTCTGGGCGGCGATCTCCTCCACGTGGCTCGTGATCGTGCGAAACAGCGCAGACGGTGTGGCCTTGGCCTCGAGCCCCAGCGCCGCGCCCAGCTGCCTGTAGAAGTCGCGCAGGTTCACTGTCGAGTTGTGTATGTAGCTGACTCTGCTCGTGCCCGACGGGAGGGTCGCTTCGACCGCGCGCCACCCAAAGGTCTTTCCCGTCCCCGCCTCGCCCGTGAGCACACACGACGAGCGGCCAGCGAGCGCAGCCTTGATCTGCGCGATCGCCTTCTCGATCCCTGGGTGCTCGTAGAGCTCGTCCGTCGGGACCTCCTTGGTAAACGGCGCCTTGGTCAGCCCGTAGCGGCTGCGGAGCTTGCGCGAGCTCATGCCGCACCGCCCTGGCCCCGGCCGGGCTTTGTCATGCGGCGCAGAAAGGCCTCGGGCGCATTCAGACCCGTCTTGCGCGCCTTCGTTCGGCGCTTCTTGCTGTTCGGCTTCGGCCGCGCGCGCTCGGAGTTCCCGACCTCGTCGACCTCGCGCAGGTAGACCCGTGTCTCCCTGTCGTCGATCCACAGCCGCTCGGGCGCGAGGAGGTGATACGAGATCGTCACCTTCTCGCGCCGCATGTGCGTGGGCACCTCGTAGACCCGGCCGCCGATCTGCACGGTCGAGTCGTTGCGAGCTCGCCGCACCAGCGTGGCGACGAAGGCGCGAGCAAACTCGCCTTCGTCCTCGATCCAGCGGACCTCACTCGCGTCGTCCTCCCACACCGTCAGCGGCGTCTTGCCGTCTAGACCAGCGTGCGGGCGCCGGTTGTACTCACCCTCGACCCAGGCCGCGAGG
Organism: Thermoanaerobaculia bacterium; assembly: GCA_945787575.1. GTDB lineage: Bacteria > Acidobacteriota > Thermoanaerobaculia > Multivoradales > JAHEKO01 > CALZKB01. Next base: position 2,250 of record CALZKB010000287.1, read on the forward strand.
CGCGCGTTGAGCTGGTCGAGGGTCGTGACCTTCTCGAGGTCCAGGCGATCGAGGAGCTGGCTGCGCAGCGTCCGGTGATACCGCTCGATCTTCCCCTTCGACGCCCCGTCGTAGGGCCGCGCGAAGACCAGACGAATCGCCAGCTGCGCGCAGGCGATCTGTGCGTCCTCGCCTCGGAAGCTGCCGTGGTTGTCGGCCAGGATCGCGGCCGGCACGCCGCGTCGCTGGACGGCCCCGGCCAACACCGTGAGGAAAGCCTGCTGCGTCTCCTCAAAGAATGCCTGCGAGTAGACGATCAGCCGACTGCGGTCGCAGAGCAGCGAGAAGATCTTCACGCGCACCTTCTTCCCCGAGGCCGGACAGAAGAGAGCGGGACCGTGGACCGCGTCCACCTGCCACAGATCGTTGCTGCGCGCCGCGCGCCAGCGGTAGCGCGCCGGCCGATCCAGCTCGGTCACAGGCCCCGAGAGCCCCTCGCGTCGAAGCAGCCGCTGGATCGTCGTCACGTGCACCTGGCCCTCGCGCAGGGCGCCAGCGAGTTCGAGCTCGCGCTGGATCAGCTTGGCGGTCCGCCCCGGATCCTCGCGCTTCATGTCCAGGATCAGCTCGATCTGCCCTGGCGTCAGCACCTGCACCTTCCCTCGATCCGAGCGCAGCCTCGGCTTGAGGGCCTCGAAGCCGCGATTGCGGTAGCGATCAAGCCAGGTGCCGATTGTGGGCGCGGCGAAGCGCCGCTCGGATCCGTCGGGGGTGGTCCACACCACCTCCGCCAGCTTCGTAAGCGTCCTCTTTCGTTCCCCACGACGCGGCCTTCGCCCGATCAGCGGGCTGATCACTCCATAGCGGAAGAGCGCGATCTTGTTCCTCATGTCGTCGTTCATAGTTCGCCACCTCCTTTGTCGTGGCGTGACGACGACTCTCGGGTTTCGAGCTCGGAGACAAGACGGACACCCTCTGTGGGTTGGGTAACGCGCGCTGCAGGCCGCTCTTGGTCCTGTGTTCAGGTGCGCGGAGCGTGCCCGGAGAGCCACGTTCGATCGCGCGTATGGACGCGATCGAAGAGGAGCCAGGGACCGGCCCTGGCCCCCGCCCCTGCGGTCAGGCTTTCCTCGCCGGCACGAATCAGGAGGCGGCGCAGTCGCGAGCGCGCGTCGTCGCCGGTCTCGCAGGGGCCGGAGGCGCCGATCCCCTTCGCCTCCCAGCCCCAGAGTCGCCAGCACAGCTCGCGCCGCCAGCGGCGTAGACTGCGCCAGCCGGGGGTGTCTGCCTCGTCGTCCGAGAAGAGCCGGCGGATCTCGCTAGCCGTTCTCCCTACGACGGCCGCGAGCAAGACGGCCTCGAGGATCACCCAGGCCCCATACCAACGCCGGGGGTAGAGCACGTCCGGCAGGACGCTCGTCGTCTGCCTGCACTCGAGGCACAGGTAGCGCCGAATCTCTACGACGGGCTGGGCGAAAGGCCACGACGGCAGACCGAGGACGAGTCGCTCGTAGGTCCCGTGCCCGACGATCCCAAGCCGGCAGCCCAGATCGTCGCGAGCCAGCCGGCCGCAGCCTGGGCAGGACGACGGCCTAAGGTCTTCCACCGAAGGGAGGCGAGTCGCGTATTCGATCAGAGCGTCGACGGCGAACGAGAGCGTCTGTAGGATCATCCCTGCACCTTGAGTGCCTGGGCGGCGAGGCGATCCGGCAAGATCGTGTGCCTCGCCGCCTACCTCTTCCGGAGGCCGCGTCGCCTTCCGGGCGCCGGGCCGCGCCAGATTAGCCGCGCGCTCTGCTCGTCGGAACCCGCACGATCAAAGCTGCGGAGCGGTCAGGCTCGGAGGAGGACGACCTGCTCGGGGTCGACGTCTATCAGGCCAGCGCACATCCAGCGACGTGGTGCGTAACACCTCGGCGCGCGTTCGACGGCGGCCAGGCTTCCGCTTGGCCGAACCATCGTATTTCTGGGC